>NZ_CAMLDX010000021.1 GCF_946478885.1 uncultured Bacillus sp.
AAAAATAGGCACCGTTTTTTAAACGGTGCCCACTTATGCTATTAATGGTTCATGAAAAGAATAACCTGATCGGCGAATTCCTGTGTTTTCTCAATTTGCACCCAGTGTCCACAATGCGGGAAGACATGAAGTTCTGCCTGTGGCATATACAGGGCTAATTTCATACTCGTTTCCTCAATAGGAATGACGCGGTCTTCCCTACCGTGAATCAGCAGTGTAGGAAAGTCAATTGCCCCCAGCTCATCAATCGTCATGGACATGGCTCCTACATGTCTTTGTCTCGGCGCAGGAAACATAGATGAAAAGGATTCATGGAATCCAGGCTGGATGCTTGATTGATAACGCATTTCTACCAAATCTCCATTTTCAGCCATGCTTTGATCATAAGCAAAAATTTTGATTAGATTTTTCATATTATCATAGCTCGGCTCATATCCCCACACAGCATCCAAATCTGCGATACGGTGATCGACTCCCATGCTGCCCATCATAATGAGTTTATTAATCATGTCAGGCCGTTTCTTTGCCATATGAAGGGCAATCGCTCCACCAAAGGAATTGCCAATAATCGTTACTTTCTTTTCTCCGACTGCTTCAATAAAATTAATCATATGATCTGCCCAAACATGGATATTATACTCTTGACCATCCGGTCTGTCAGTGTATCCAAAACCTGCTACGTCAGGAGCATAGAGATGAAAGTGCTTGGAAAGAATCGGAAAAACGAGACGCCAGTTAGCCCATGCAGATACTCCAGGACCAGAACCATGGATTAATAGAATTGCTTCACCTTGTCCATCTTCATGATAGTGTGTATTTAGGCCTTTTACATCAATAAATTTACCTTCTTCTACTGTTGCCATACAAAATCTCCTCCATTCCAATTTTTTCTTTGTATGAACAAATGAATAAACGAAAAAGTTATTCTGCAAAAAGATTTAAGACATACCGAGAAGCTTTCCTATAAACTTGCTTGCCTATTCGATTATTCACACAATGAATGATTAGTTCCCCATACTTTAAGCTGTTCGACCATAATTTCGACATTTTTCTATGAAAACCCTTTTATAATGATATGTTTTTTCGAAAATCAGAGAAAATTTATTTAATCACAACTGACGATCATCTATCATTAAATTATAGAACAAAAATATTTTTTAATGATTAAATGGCATATAAATCTATATATCTTGCAAAAGAAAAAAGAAGCAACAACTGTTTCTGAACGATCCTCCATTGCGGAACTGTCACCTTATTGCTTCTTCTTTCCGATTAATCTATATATGACTATGTTACCTACAAAGAGGACAAACTACTCAGATAATGTAGCATGTTGTTCAAATACTGCCAAGCCTGCTTTTGCACATATAACATCTTCTTCAGACGTACCGCCGGATACACCGATCCCGCCAACAACAACCCCATTATAGAAAAGGGGAATTCCTCCACCAAATACCACCAATCTGTCTGTATGAACAATACCGGTTAATAGTGCCGGTTCATCTTTAATCAAACTGTACCATTCATCCGTAGCCTTTCCAAAGGCCGCAGCAGTATAAGCTTTATTTTGTGCAATCCCTGAGCTTAACAGCGCAGCCTCGTCCATCCGAATAAATGCTTTTAAATTGGCTCCTTCATCAACAATAGCTCCGTTAACTTTAATACCAAGTTCTTCCGCTTTATGACAAATCGCATTTAGCATATCAAATGCCATTGAACTTGTTAAAGCGTATTTTTGATATAAACTCACCGCTCCTTCACCCCTCCGATTTCCATGGTCTCATTTACTTGCTTATCATAATCCTCCATAGTGATTATGGTCAGATCACTTTTTGCATGCATACAGCAGGCTAATGCAAAATCGTTTTCCAGTTCCTCATCAGATAAGGCATCATGTGAACGGATTATTTCCTGCACGTACTCTCCATCTAATACTTTTACCTTACACATCCCGCAGCCGCCGCGCTGACACCCCGTAGGGAATGGAATGAATTCTCTCCGAGCCGCCAGTAAAGGGGTTTCCGTTTCTGCACAAGCATATTTGAACTGCTGTCCCCTTGCTTTGAGCGTAACCTTGTACATACTAAATATCCTCCCTTCATTATTCATTTTGGACATGATCAAAATTAAGTTAGCGCTTTCGCAAAGGATTCAGAGAGTTCTCTGCGGTGATAGAAGATACCTGTTCCAATTTTTGAGGCATCCCAAGTAATCGTCGGCATATCTGGATAAGCCATGTAGCCGCTTGCAAATGCCTCATTACGGTTTCCAGACGGGTCAAAGAAATAAATAGTTTCTCCTCTTGTAATCCCGTGACGGGTAGGGGTTACATCGAATGGCACATCATACATCGATAAAAGATCAGCAGCCTTGAAAACATCATGCAAGGAATCAACATAGAATGCGGCATGGTGCAATTTTGCATCAGGTCCTTTCACAAATGCTAGATCATGAGCTTTATTTGTGGAAAACAAAAAGCTTCCAATCAGCTCTTCATTTTCTTCCACAACAACTCTCTCGCTTTGTCTAAAGTTAAGAGCTTCAACAAAAAATCTGGTAACCGTCGTTAAATCCTCACCCGTCAACAGACAATGATCCAGACGGTGCGGAGCAATCCCTTTTGCCCCAAGCGGCCAAGGATGCGGATTTCTTGTTCCGACAGCTGTACCCAGTAATTCGATTTCGTAATATAATTCACAGTGATGTCCGGTTGGCAGAACAAAATGAACAGCTTCCCCTTCGCCTAAGCGTGTATGATTAGATACCCTCGTTGTTGTACAGCCGAATGCTTCCACTTTCTTTTCAAAGTGGGCTAAATCATCATTGCTTTCCACTTTAAATGCCATATGTGCAAGCCCAGGACTTTTCGATTTTGTTAAAATCACACTGTGATGATCAAATTCATCCCATGCTTTCAAAAAGACGCTGTTGCCTACACGACCGGTTTCTTCCAAACCAATAATATTCGTATAGTAATCTACTGACTTATCCAAATCTAAAACTTTTAATTCGACTCTTCCAAGACGTAAAACTCTAGGCATTATGCTCTCCTCCTTTTGATGTAATTGCACTAGAATATTTGTAATAAGCTTTGTGCTATTCTATCAGCAGGATAACGATAAAAAATCCCCTGATGATGGAATCGCTTACAAAAAACCGACATCGTAAAAAAACTATCTGTTCTTTCCCCATGAATCATTTTGCAATATGAAACAGCAACCTAATTAAATTGCTTTTTCATTATTTATATAGTTATTATATTACTTAATAATGATTTTAAAATTTCTTTTTTGCTTTATATGCAACAAAAACAAAATTAAATAAAAAAATTTTGTTTTACCATCAATACATACAGATATTATTAAGTTTTTTGTACTATATAATCAACATTCAAGAGCGGATCCCGACAACCTGAAGGATTATGAAATAACAGACAATGAAAAGACAAATATTTTACTGCTATAACTTAATTATATCAATGAGAATTAATAATGCCTATTGAACCTCTCATGACTAAAGTTACGAGATTAACTCGTACATTTCTTCCTTGCAAAGTATAGATACGAAAAACTTACCGCTTGCATTTCTGCGGATAGTTGCGTTTAAAATACGTCCTTTGGGTTCTTGACTTTAGCAAACTTCACAAGTCCAAGTTTAAGAAGTTTTAATCGATTTTCTTTTAACTCAATACTATGATTAACATTTTTGGTTGTATAGCTTAGAATGGGGTTCTTTTTGCTTTTGAATTGAGGTTTATGATTTTGTTTCTTAAAAAATCGAGAAAAAGAATCAGCAAGATGTTTAAGGGAAGATTGAACGGCTATACTATCCACTTTTTTCAGCCAACAAGTAGATTCCTCTTTTTTCATTTTGGGAAGCATAGCAGAACATGAATAGTAGGATAATTCTTTTCCTGTCTTTTTTAACATCCGTATCTATTTGACCTAGTAGAACATCATGACGGTACTTTACACACCAAACTAAATGATATTGAATTGAATAGACGTAACCACGTCCATAATGGATTTCAGACATAGAACAACATTTCAAAAATATTTTAACATACGTATTACGCTAAATCCATTTTTAAAGATGTTAATATTGCTCCTATATCTCCTTAATTAGACCTAGATAACAGAATGACACGTAGAAGCTGGCATTACGACCTTGAATCTCTAAAAGAGCTTCGCTAGCCTCTGCCTTATGACTATACCGGACAAAGGAATGTAGGTAGGATGGAATAGGATAAAATACTTAATACCAACCACTTTATGGCAATTGTGGACAGGTATACTGATATTCAGGAGCTTACACCAAAAATCGTGCGGGAATTCATTGATAAGATTGTAGGACATGAGCATTCTGAGTCATACAAAAAGAAAAACTATATCTAGCAGGTTGATGTCTACTTCAACTTTGTGGGCAAGGTTTAGGGCAAGAGAAAAGCCGTAGGACAAAATCCTACGGTAAATTCTCAAAAACATAAACCTCCTTATTGATCTGGGGCATTTGAAGTCAGCGTTTTTAATTAAATGACATATTTTTGTATAAAAAATATCGATACTATAAAAAATGTATTATATAATATTGTTAAAACATCCCATTAATGATTAAGGGAGACTACATTCGGCCATGCCATAAGGAGGAGACAAAGTATGTTTAAGAAAATCCTTTTAGCTGCAGATGGTTCTGAGCATGCATTAAGAGCAGCCGGAAAAGCTGCGGAACTTGCACAGTTAGCAGGCAAAGATGCTGTTATTGAAATTATTTATGTAGTTGATTTTGAAACAGAAAAAAAAGATGTTCTTCGAAATATCGATCTCGAAGGAGTAAAAGAAGAAAGAAAGCGTCGTCTTCAACTTACAGAAGGAAAGATCACAGCGGCAGGTGTAAAAAGTAAAACGATTATTTTACATGGAGAACCAGGTCCGACTGTTGTATCGTATGCCAATGAAAATCAATTTGATATTGTAGTGCTTGGTAGCAGAGGCTTAAATACACTTCAGGAAATGGTTCTAGGCAGTGTCAGCCATAAAGTAATAAAAAGGGTACAATGCCCGGTTATGATTGTGAAATAATGTTCAGAACTAGGGGTTTTATCAAATAGCAAGAAAACTCGCGACTTCAGTCGTGTGGATGAAGCATAGCTTTAACCGACATATGTTAACTTAACGATTATGCAGCCTCTATGAGACTGGGAATATCCCTCATCATTCGCTGTGCGTCAAACGCTTTGTGCTTCATGCTAATTCCATGTAATACTTTTAATAACTTACCGCATAGAACCACGATGGATTGCTTCTCGTGTAACGGATTAACCTGACGGTTTGTGTCATACTCATGTAGCCTTCTAAAAGCTTCGTTGTGGCGAATTATCGGCATCATCACTCGGAACAAGAAAGCGCGTAACTTACTTCTGCCCCGTTTGAAGATGCGTTTTTGCCCTTTATGCAGACCGGAGGAATTTCTACGTAACGTTAATCCTGCGAGTTTGATTAGTTGCGTGGATCTCCGTAGTGTGAAAAGCTTCCGATTTCAGCTAATAGGTCAACAATCGTGGTATCTCCAAGCTCCGGAACCGTTGAGAGCCAGTCGTACTTTTTCCCAAAAAGGCTTATGGAGCGTCTGAATTCCATCAAGGCATATCCGCTAACACTGGTGGAGGCCCCCATCCGGCTTCGGCAAGACCACGGCCCTGCGTCACTTCTTCGACTCACAGGTTTCTAACACCGCACAGGTCATCTGGCACACCTTTTCCACGGAACATCCTGCTTCGTGGAAAACCTTCTGCGGGCTGATCGAACTGTTTGACCCGGACAGCACGGAGCTACTGACAGCGGCAGGGCCGCCGGATGAGGATACTCTGCCGAAAATAGAGGGAATTTTCCGAAATCTACACCGCCCAAAGGAAACCTATCTGGTGTTGGATGACTTTGCCACATGGAAACTTCCAAACTCCGGCACGTTTCTGATGACGCTTTCCAATCATAGAGGCGAGGCCCTTCATGTGGTGACAGCTGCTCAGCTTCTGCCGGAGAAAGCGTAGAGTTCCATTTTTGAAAATAACTGATTCTTAATCCTACGGGAATCTGTTCTTGCCTTTTGTATCGGGGACATCAACGCCTGTTACCGGCAGGCTGGCATTTCCCTTACGGCTGCTTAGCTTGAGGAAGTGCTACGGATCACTGAAGGCTGGGTCATGGCACTGTACCTCCAGCTATTGTCCTTTATCGAAAGCAGCCAATTTAAGGGAACATACAAAGCATGATTCGGAATGCCCTGTGGAACCGTTTACCTGCGTTTGAGCGGGAGTTCTGACAGTGGTTTCCATCTTTCCGCACTTCTCTCTGGCTCAGGCCACAGCCCTGTCCGGCATGAGTGCGGAGAAAACGGAGCGCCTCCTGCGGGAAAAGCGGGTATTCGTTCATTTTGACCGAGAAACCCGAAGGTTCTACCTCCACACCCTATTTCAGAGATTTTTGACCGATCAGTTCGGGCTACTACAGGAGGAAAAACAAAGGGCTGTCTATCTTGCGGGAGGGGAATCTGGTGGAACGAGCTGGTGACCGGATCAATACCCTGCGCTTTTACTATCTCTCCGGTGAGTGGGAGCGCCTGCTCTCCCTACCTCTGACAAGCTTCGAAATTGCGGATGTGGTGGACGAAAGCACAAAGCCAATGATCCTGGACATCATGGAGAACACGCCCTTTGAAATCAAACGGAAATATCCCGCCGCCATGGTACCGCTGGTCTTTACCCTGTTTCTCCTGCACGAAAATCAAAAGCTCCTGGCTCTGGGAAAGGAAATTCAGCAGGTCATCCGCGCAGAGTGACCTTCCTCAAGATCAAAAAAATGCGACGATTGAAAGCGCAACTATTCAGGCAGGAGCCGCTGCCTCCAGGTGAAAAAGCAGCAATGCAGTAGACGGCGGACACTTCAACAGAGAGTACCGACAAATTTTCGGAGGCGAAAGCCGTGACTTCGACACCTCGAATGATTCCAAAAACAACACCATTGCCCTAAACGCTTTTTCCGGCGCCCTCTACAATGTGATTGGCAGCAGAGGAGTTTCATTCAGTGACGCCACCGGCAAATAAGGTCATTTATAAACGGCGGCTCTGCAAAAGATAATGCCACCGGTTTTCAATTCCGGTGCATCTGCAACTTTTGCACATGAAGATAGGTAATACGCAGCAATCCGTATTTTTCTAAATTCTCAATCTCAGCTTTTCCTTCAATTTCAATGTTGGGATACAGTAATCCATCAACTTCTGTGTACTCCAGTTCATCATTTGCCATAAAGCAAATCCTCCGATAAAGATTATTTACAATTTATCGGTAATCGTTTGGCTATGCGCTAAACAATAATGATTTACGTAAACATCCTTATTGGAGGATTGCTAAGGAGGGCTTCTTATTTTTTCAGGCCAGCGTACTTAAATGACTAATATTTATTCTTTAAATTAAGCAGCTTCTGCTTTAATTCATTTTCCATGGCAATCAAGTCCTGTTCTGCCTGCTGCCGTTTTGTCCGTCCTTCTGCTTGAATACGCAGAGTTTCCTCTAATGTCGAGACAAGATTTTCCTGTGTTTTCTTAAGTGTCTCGATATCAACGACACCTCGTTCGTTTTCCTTCGCTGTTTCGATCGAATTCATCTTAAGCATTTCAGAATTTTTTAAAAGCAGTTCATTGGTTGTTTTTGACACTTGTTTTTGCGCTTCAACAGCATGGCGCTGACGGATGAGCGTAAGGGCAATTGCAATTTGATTCTTCCATAACGGGATTGCAGTCATAATAGATGATTGTATTTTTTCAGCCAAAGCCTGGTTTGTATTTTGAATAAGACGAATTTGCGGTGCACTTTGTGTAGTTACTTGTCTGCTTATCTTTAAATCGTAAATCCGCTTGTCCAAACGATCTGCAAATTGCATCATATCATTTACTTCCTGCACCTGCATCTGATCCTGACTTTTATCCGCCTTCAGCCTTAGCTCAGGAATCACCTTTTCCTGCAACTGCTCAAGCTTCGCCTCTCCGGCTGCAATAAATATATTTAACGTCAAAAAATAATCTTTATTTTTTTCATACAATTCTTCTAGCAACATATTATCTGTCAATAAAGCATTTTTACAATGCTCTAGCTTGACTGTTATTCGATCAATTTGAGCACCTGTTTTTTGATATTTTGATAGAATTTCATGGACAGATCCAGAAATTCGACCGAACAGTTTGGAGAAAAGGCCGCGTTTTTCAGGCATCAATTCATCCGGATTGACATGATCGAGCTTGCTCATTAAGTCGCCAAGGATGGCGCCAATTTCACCGACATCCTTATTCTGAACATGCTCAAGCATTGTATGGGAAAAGTTCAGCAATTTGGATTGAGCTTGTGTACCATATTGAATAATAGCCTGGTGGTTGCGTGTATCAATTTGGTCTGCTAATTGTAAAGCTTTTTGTCTATTTTCTTCCGACAATGTATCAATAAGCCGGATAGGTTTTTCCTGAGTTTTCTGAATGGATGGTGCTGGATTAATAAGCTCTATATCCCCGAATGGATTGCTTAATAAATCGTCCATTTCCTTTCCCAGCTTTTGCTCTGACATCTTTACTTCCTCCTATCCTCAATTTCCAGCGGCTTCTTCTTTAGTTCCTGCTTGGCCACATCTAATTCAAACTGCAAATGGTCTATATCATCCTCAAGTACCACATATAAATCTTTTTCAAGCGTATCAGCAAATTGATTAATCGTCACTCTTGTTTCCTGAAGAGATTCAGCCAGTTCAGGCGTTTTCGAAGGCTGTGAATTTAAAAATGCGTATTTCTCTGATAACTCCATCATAGAATCGAGATGAGAGTAATAAAAACGCTCCGCCTGAAAAAACCTTTTCGGCTCTTTTTTTGTAATCATGTAAATGCGATTTACAATCCGAATAATTTCAATACTTTGCTTCATATTGGATAACAAACGTGCGCGGATTAATGCTCTTTGCAGACGGTTAATCTTAAGTTTTGCTTCTTTAAGATTTTTCTTGATGTACTTGTACTCTCTTCTTGAAAGTCCGTTGTCCCGTAGAAATTGACGTTTACAGGACCATTTTATCAAGAAGAACACGACCACTCCAACGAAGAGCCCATATAGTAAGGAAAGAACAAATGATTCACTAAAGGCCAAGAAACTAACCGCCCATACGAGAATAGAAATAAAGGCACCTGCTGCAGCGCTTAATACAAATTGAAAAAATGATTTCATAGAAAAACAACTCCTGTCGCCAATTGCATACCATTTATACGAAAACTGCCGTATGAAGGTTTCATCTTTATTTTAAGCGACCTTATTTATAAATGCCACTTGTTTGCGATAAAATGATTACTGCGCAGTAGCAACGTCTACGTCTTAAGACTGAGGGAAAAATAATAAAGAGCTGACCCAAAGTAAAGGTGCCAGGCACCACAAAACGGGATCTACTATCACTTTGCATAAATCTGCACTAGATATAGATCAGTTGTGGATGCTTGACACCTTATGGGACAATCTCTTCGCTGCAAAACTCTTTATTATGTGATAGGAGTAGGAACAGGATAGGAAATCTATGAATCTCTTAAAGGGCATCTTTGATTAACAGCGAGTCTTGTATTCTCCATTTTTCAAACCAGTTTATTTTTTCACGCAGGTTCACCACATCTCCAATAACAATCATACATGGATTTTCAACCTTTTCTTTTAATGCGGTTTCATGCGCTGAACCAAGGGTACTGATCACAGTTTTTTGCTTTTCTAAAGTCCCCCATTGGATAAAGGCAACAGGAGTTTCCGGTTTTTTGCCGCATTGCAAAAGTCTTTCCTGGATGCGAGGAAGATTTTTCACTCCCATATAAATGGCTATAGTATCGACACCAGTCGCAATTGTTTCCCATTTAATTCGGTCTTCTTCAAAATTTTTACTGTGCCCCGTAACAAAGGCAAACGAGGAACTGATTTCCCTGTGTGTTAATGGAATACCCGCATAGGCTGATGCCGCAATACCGGATGTAACACCGGGAACAATTTCAAAATTCACTCGATATTGGGCTAAATATTCGGCTTCTTCTCCACCCCTGCCGAAAACAAACGGGTCTCCTCCCTTTAATCTTGTAACGACTTTGCCCTGTTTGGCATGCTTTACAAGTAAATGATTAATCGTTTCCTGTTGTAAAATATGATAATTCGGCAATTTTCCACAAAAGATTAATTCTGCATCCTCTTTGGCGTATTCTAGTAATTCCTTATTAACTAATCGATCATATAAAATCACATCTGCCTTTTGAATGCATTTTATACCTTTTAATGTTATTAATTCGGGATCTCCAGGTCCTGCCCCAACTAAATACACTCTAGCCAATGCCATCCGACCAACCTTTCCTTTATTGGGAATACTTGCATGAAAAAAATACTTTGATAAACGATGCGCTATGAAAGACTGTACATCACCGTTGAACAGCATGCTTAATGCAGGCTTAAATCAACCCCTGCTGTGTTAAATATTGTAAGACAATTTCCACGCTTTCTTCTATGTTATGAATATTCGTTTCTACAATTAGTTCCGGCTTTGTCGGCTCTTCATAAGGAGAATGAATGCCTGTAAAATCTTTGATCATTCCTTGTCTCGCTTTAGTATACAGCCCCTTTGGATCGCGTTGTTCACATGTATCAATCGGGCATTTCACAAATACTTCAATAAACTCTCTTTCATCAAGCAGGTCCCTGACCAACTGCCTATCCGCCTCAAAAGGAGAGATGAACGCCGTTAGGACAACCTGCCCGCTGTCGACAAAAAGTTTTGCAACCTCGCCAATTCTTCTAATATTCTCTGTCCGATCTTCTTCAGAAAATCCAAGGTCCTTATTCAATCCGTGACGGATGTTATCCCCGTCTAATACATAGTTTTTTACATTTTCATAAAACAACCTGCTAGCCACTGCATTTGCCAGCGTAGATTTCCCTGAACCAGAAAGACCTGTAAACCAAATGACAAAACTATTGTGGCCGTTTTGTTTTCTTCGTTCTATTTTGCTCAATGATTGTTCATGCCAAACAATATTCGTACTCATCCCCATTTATAGCACCTCTCACTTTATCATGATTTTACGTAATATCTTTTCAATCCTTCGATTAGAACTTCAACTACTTCCTTGCGACTAAATGTACTTGGAGGAATATCCCCATTCCGCAATAATTCTCTTACCTTTGTACCGGAAAGAATGACATGATGCTCTTTGTCATGCGGACATGTTTTTGAAGAAGCCATATTTTCGCACTTCGTGCAATAAAAACTATGTTCAAAGAATAATAAAGTAATGCCAAGTTCCTCTGCCGTAAAATGGCTGAAAATCTTTTGTGCATCATAAGTACCGTAATAATTGCCCACTCCAGCATGATCACGACCGACAATAAAGTGGGTACATCCATAATTTTTTCTTACCATCGCATGGAATACTGCTTCCCTTGGTCCCGCATAACGCATCGCTGCCGGAAAAACGGCTAAAAATACTCGATCTAGCGGATAATAATTTTTTAATAGTACCTGATAGCTTTCCATTCGCACATCGGCAGGAATATCATCGGACTTTGTTTCACCTACCAGCGGATTGAGAAATAAACCGTCAACCGTTTCCAAGGCCGTTTTTTGAATATATTCATGAGCGCGATGAACCGGATTTCGGGTTTGGAAACCAACTACGGTTTTCCATCCCTTTTCTAGGAATGCCTCACGTGTTTGGAGCGGATCTAAATAAAATGAGTGAAATTGCTCTTTCTCGATTCTCTTTACCAGAGTGATTTTCCCACCAAGATATACATTCCCACGACTGTACAATTTATCTACTCCCGGATGGGCCCTGTCAGTGGTACCATAAACCAGCGCCGCTTCCTTCTCCTTATCCGGTGTAAAAATGTCAGATATCGTGATGACGCCGTATGTTGAACCATCAAATGTTAATCGAACCTCATCTCCTACAGCAATTGATTGTGCCTGCTCTATAGAAACGGGCAGTGTAATGGGAATACTCCAAATATAGCCAGAATTCAGACGCATTTGACTTACAACACTTTCATAATCCTTTTGATCGAGGAAGCCTTCGATAGGACTATACGCACCGGTCCCGATTAACTCCAAATCACTCAGGCTAATACGATCTAATTCGATTGATTTCCGAATATGTGAATAATCATACTCCGCATTCCAGCGATTTATTAATATACCTCCATGTGGTGTACTTAATGTCATATTAAATCCCCCTATTTACATAATTTATATATTTATAATTGGTTTTAGAAGTATAATTAAATGCCTTCCCCATTTTCATAATAAGATCGGTTTTCTGTTTGAATCGTTTTTACGAGACTTAAAATCCCAAATGTTGCACCACTCACACTTATCAAAACCAAAATTGTATAAAGATCATTATAGATAAACAATTTAATGAGGCTGTATGAAATAACTAATGAAACAATCGGTGAAACCACCCAAACCTTTACAATTTTGCTTATGACCTGCTTATTTACGGTATTTTTACCTTTTTTAGCAGCCCCAATTCCCATAATGGCTGTGCTTGTTACTTGTGTTAGTGGTACAGGAAGCCCGAATATGGATGCAATAATGACCAGGAGTGAACCTGTGCCGGAAATCGTTCCTCCTTCAAGTAGTGAAAATCGAGTAATTTTTTTTGCATTTGTTTGCAGAACATTTCCGCCCAACAGGACAGCTCCTATTGCAATACAAAATCCCCCTAAAACGATGCCCGTATTCATCGACATCAGCTGAGCTCCAACTAAAGGACCAATCGCATTGGCAACATTATTCATTCCTGCTGAAAATGCTTCAAAAAAGCCAATAATAACAACAAAAACTGCAAGGATCCTTTGTGCCCTTTTTTTTCGCAATTGTGGAAATTTTTTGTTCACTTTAGCTATCAGCTTTCCAAGCAAAAATGCAATAGTAAAGGCAACGACCGGGACAATTACCCAAAAAGCAGCAATGACAAAGATATTTTTGACATAAAGTGCCTTTAGGGCGATCCCAACACCAACGATAGAGCCAACGGTAATTTCACTAGTTGAAAGAGGGATGCCCAATAGATTCGCAAAAAACAGCGATAGAGCTGCAGATGACAAAATAATTAGCACCACCTTTGCCGTTAACAAGGATTGTGGAATAATTCCCGACCCGATTGTTTCTGCCACTTCCCTACCGCCGATCACAGCGCCGAGGAATATGGCAATCCCGCATAATAACAATGCTCTTTTTCTGCTTTGAATGGCACCTGAGCCGTAAGCAACACTGATTGACGCTGCTGCTCCGCTTGCTCCGATATTCATGGCAAAAAACAGCGCTACAATACCTGCTAAATACATCAAAATCATAGATGATTACTCCTTTTTAGTGATGAAGCCCACATTCTGTTTTGGCAGTTCCACTCCATCTTCCAGAACGCAGATCCTCCGCATTGATTGCAGGTAATGTACATGGACTGCATCCTATGCTTGGATACCCGTTGTCATGAAGCTGATTATAGTCAAGCTGATGCTTATGCGCATAGCGCCAAATGTCTTTCCATGTCCAATGAATTAAAGGACATATTTTCACTGATTTAAATCGATCATCTTTATTGATAAATTGAGTATTACGCCGCGTTTCTGATTGATCCCGTCTTAATCCGGAAAGCCACGCAGTCGCCCCTGAAAGTACCTCATTTAAAGGAATGATTTTTCTAATTTCACAGCATTTATTTGGCTGTGTTTTCCACAGTTCTTCGCCATATTTTTTTGCCTGCATGGCAAGAGTAATGCTCGGTTTTTTTAATTCAATTTGCAGATCCGGGTAACGCTCCTTCACTTTTTCAATCAATTGATATGTTTCAGCAAAATGAAGGTCTGTATCAAGAAAAACCACCTTTGCCTGCTGATGAACTTTTGCGATCAAATCAACTAGCACGATTCCTTCAATTCCAAAACTGCAAGCATAAATTAATTGCGATCCATAATGTGAATATGCCCATTTTAATGTCTCAAGCGCTCCTTTTGTGTCATTATCTTCAGTAAATTCAATCGATTTAAACTGTTCGAAATTTTCATATGTTAAAAGCTCAGTCATGTGTTCTCCTCCATTCAGCCACCATATTTCTCCATCTCTTTTCATTAAGTCATATCGAGCAATTGTGATGTTCATTACCTGGCAATGATTCATAAAATAAAAATAGTTATTTCTATCTCTCATTCTTGCAAACAAGATAGCAATAACCAGGAATTTTATCCACTTTTACAGCCTCTAGTTTGTCTAGTCAGCAGTATTTAATTTTATTTTAATCTTACTTTTTCAACCTTTTCTATTTGAATCACTCTGCCATCTTGCACGACAAGAGTAATCGAACCAAATTTCATTTGATGAAGCAATTGCGTTAATTGTTGGAATATTATTTCGTTTTTTTCGTACTCTGCCACATCCGTCCCTCCCTTTCGATAAAATGGAAAACAAATCATGAATTACATTTATGATATCGTTAAGGATACTCAACACAGTAGGATGCTTTCCACTTGGGAAATGCCTGTATCTTATGTATAGATCTCCTATATTCTTGAAGTTTGGTACCACTAAATATGAGAATTGCAATCATATTAAGCGATAATTGCCTTACTTTTTACAAATTTTATCACAAATTAATCATATGTCAATAAAATATATAAAATTACTAGGGATTAAGATTTCATACACCTACTTTTCTAAAAATGTGTTTAAAGGGAGCAAAATTTTTCGGGGTACCTATTCCATTTTTTTCATGACAAAAAGACAGAGAGATAGAAGAAATCTCGCTGTCTTTTAGATTACAACAGCATCCTGAAACCAACAAATGTCATTCTTATCCTTTTTGAAGGTTGAGCCAAATCAGAAGCGGAATGAGGACAAAAGAAGCGGCTGACACCCCGATCCAGCCTAAAGATTGCCAAACAACTCCTGAAAGTGTACCGCCAGCAGAAACACCTAAATAATAGTTGACTAAATATAGACTTGAAGCTCCTGCTTTATGATGGACAGCTCGTTCATTGACAATTGCAGACATTAATGAATGGGAAACAAAAAATCCAAGACAGACCAGACAGAGGCCAGCAATTACAGCAGGTAGGAAATGGACATTGGTCAGCCATACCCCCACAATGAATAAAGAAATCCCTGAGGATATCAGGAGCGATTTTTTATAATGTATGGAGATTCTGCCTGCTACAATCGACCCGATAATACCTGTGAGATAGGCTAAATACGTTAAGGACGTATTCCGTACCGCCAAATTAAATGGTTCATTTTCAAGATAAAACGGCAAATAAGTCCAAATTCCCGTAAAGGCAAATTGCAAGAGAATTCCCATAATAAAAGCAGGAATTAAACGAATGTTTTTTAAATGGCTCATCATGCTGATAAGATCCCTTTTCACCGAGACAATACTTGGCTGGAAATAATGTGATTTTGGTAAATTAATATAATAAATAAGATATAACATGATGGCAACGCAAAACCAAATGATTAACGACAATCTCCAGTTAACAACATCCGCAAGATATCCGACGAAAATCCTCCCGAACATCCCCCCTGCACCATTGGCTGCGATATACATCATGATTCCTAAACCAGCACTATATGGGGCAACTTCTTCACTGATATATACTATTGCCGCTGCAGGAAGCCCGGCGATAAAGAACCCCTGTACGAATCGAAGAAGCAAGAAAAGCTCAAAATTCGGGACAATCGGCAGCAGGATTAGCGGCACAAACGAACAAATCATAGTTATGTGCATAATCCGGGTGCGCCCAATACGGTCCGACAAAAAACTAAAAAATAATAATCCGATAATCATCGATATGACAGCGACTGATAAAGATAGTCCGGCCTTTGCTGATGAAATCTGAAAAGAACGGACTAAGAGAGGCATGATTGGCTGTACAAAATACAGATTTGTAAAGGTGATGATTGATGCACAAGTTAAAGCAATTAATATTTTTTTAAATCCGACATCCTGATGTGTATATTTTTGATAGTTTTGTTCAGTTTCTAAAATAACAGCCAATTGTTTCACCTGTTCTCCCATTGTTTTTGGTATATAATAATTCTTTAACATTCATTATATACCTTTTTTAGAACAATTGAGAAAACTTTGTGAACATTTCGCTTTATTCCTTTTTCATTTTCAATCTCTTTAACTCCTTTTTATCAATTTTTCCTACATGCGTTTTAGGAAGTGCCTCTAAAATGTGCATTTCCTTTGGAATCTTGTAGTCTCCCAATTTTCCCAAGCAATGTTGCTTTATTTCTGCCAAAGTTAAACTCATATTTTTATGAAGAACAATAAATGCAGTTACCTTTTCGCCCCATTTTTCATCGGGAATTCCCGTTATCGCTACCTCGCTCACTTGCGGTAACGCTGAAATCCAATGCTCTACCTCAAGAGGATATACATTTTCTCCTCCCGAAATAATCATATCCTTTTTTCGACCGGCAATATAATAGTAGCCTTCTCGGTCTTTTCTGGCTAAATCACCCGTATAAAGCCATCCTGATGATAACGTTTTCTTTGTAATCTCCTCATTCCTCCAGTAGCATGTAAATAAATGCTTTCCTTGGAGCAGCAATTCTCCAACTTCATCCGGCTCAGCTTCTGAGCTGTCTTCGCGAATAATCTTTGCAGTATTAAAAAGCATAGGTTTCCCTACTGATCCGACTTTTTCAATCGATTTTCCCGGATCCATATAAAAGTTGTTAGGACCGGCTTCCGTTAGACCATATCCTTCTTTGAATTGCAAGCCTTTTCCGTGGAACTCCTCGTAGATTTCCAAAGGACACGGTGCTCCTCCGGAAAGGAAAATCAGCGAAGGTGAAAAGGATTGCTTTTGAAATCTATCTGTCCTTACAATCATGTGATACATTGTTGGTACCAGCAAGACAATCGTACATTGATATTCAATTAAATAGCGAACTGCCTCTTCAGGGTTAAATTCTCTAGCAAGCACTACCTTTCCCCCAATCAATAATAAAGGGATAGTTAGAGCATTCAGCCCCCCTGTATGAAACAAGGGCATATATGTAAGGGTGACATCCTGATGAGTTAAATTCCAGCTCATAATTGTATTCATTCCATTCCAAAGGATAGATTGATAGGATAACACAACTCCCTTTGGCTTTCCTGTCGTACCGCCAGTATAAATAATCGCCAACGGATCACATTCAGATGATTCTGCTATAAAAAGATTTGCTCTTCCCTGATCTAGATATATTTCTTGATCAATTTCAAAGTAAATCGACTGCAGATACCTTATTTTATCTGCCTTTTCGCGAAAACTTGAATGGATGCCAACTATTTTCGGAGTACAGTCTTGTAATATATATTGGATCTCCTCTTCAGCAAGCCTGAGGTTAATCGGGACAAATATGGCCCCTAGCTTGACACAGGCAAATAATAAATCAAAAAAACAAATGTGATTAGGAGATAAAAGGGCAACCCTATCTCCCTTTTGAATTCCATGATGGGCTAACCAGCAAGCCGCTGCTATACTTCTTTCATTTATTTCAGCGTAAGTCCATTTTTGCTTCATTTGCGCATCCACAATTGCTTCTGCATCCGGACTCATTCTCGCTCTATTTTCAATCCAATCCAGTTCCCACCTCATTGGCATCTCTCCCTTAACAATATTCAACTAACATACAGGATTTATTACAATACTGTGCAAACGAATACAACCCCTTGATCGGGTATCGTTGCTGAGAAAAAGGAATCAATGATCTAAAAAATCAGAAATATGTTCCAACAATCCAGCTAGATCATCGATTAAAGGAGAATGACCGCAATCCTTTAATTCTGCAAACCTTGCTCTGGAACCAAGATCCTCTACGATTTCATCTGCCATCTCCCTAGATATAACAAGATCCCGATCTCCACGAAGAACTAACACAGGGATACGAATATGATTTACCAGACTGTTGCCATCTACTAGTCCATTATGTTTATGACTTATATTAAATGTATTTAATGCATGATACACTTCTGCTAGATTCCTCTGTGTGAACATATCGTCAAGATATTCATTATATTTCTCTTCACTTGGCTGATTTTTAGTATAAATCAATGCATTCCATAGTAATTTTAAATAATCTCGATTTCTTGTCTCGTATGCCTGCTGAATGGGAGTGGTCTTAACCCGATCTGCTTTGATCTCCTCGTAAGTTGCAAGACGCTTTTCAAAATCGAAAAAGGGATAACCTCTGGTCGATGCAGAAGCGAGCAATACTAGCTTATGACAGCATCCAGGATAATCCGCTGCGAATTGCAACGCAACAGCTCCACCAGTTGACCATCCGATAATGGAAAAATCCTTTAGTCCAATCTCTTCTGTGAAGGCTTTGATATCATCTGAGAAATCTTTAATAGTATTGATTTTTTGATGATAGGATGATAAACCAAACCCTCTCATATCGACGGCCAAAAGCTTGTAACGAGGATCCATATTTTCGAGGACCAGATCCCAATGCTTTGAAGATATCATATTTCCATGTATCAATAATACTTTGATCTCACCGCCTTCACGTTCCCGGTAAGCCATTCTTTCTCCATTTGGCAACTGTACATTTTTATATTGAATTCTCATTAGGTTCATCCGACTCTCCCTTTCTCCCATTTTTTCACATCTCGTACTAAAATCATGCGCCACTCTCATTATATGTTGAGGAATGCGAATAATGCTCCCGTTCATGTAGCCTTCTGTATTTCAAACAATAATCCTATGTTTATTCAGCATAACTCTCCTTTTTTTTAATTCTGACTATGAATCGGAGATTCTTATATTTTTATTCGTTTTTTGCACATTTGCATGTATACTAATAGAGGGAAAAGAAGTTGATAGATTATATAATTTATATTTTTACATATGGCGCTGCTTTCCCCCTGCAGCATTTACAACAAATTTTTCAGGTGATGGACATGTATTATTTTGTAGAAGAAAAGATTAAAGAAGCAGTAAATAACGGTGAATTTGATCATTTACCCGGAAAAGGAAAGCCGCTTGATTTAACGGATGAAATGCCCGGATTGTCTTCTGAACTCAAAATGGCCTATAAAGTGTTAAAAAATGCTGGCTATCTATCAGAAACAGAAAAAGAAAAGACTACGTTTAAGGATTTATATCAATGCGCCACAGATGGGGAAGAACGGGCAAACTATGAGAAACGAATGGAATTCTATGACTTTATCAAGAAACGGAAACTATACCGTAATAAAAAATTCCATTCATATGCTGATAAAATTTATAAAAAATTTTTCTAAAGCATAACGGAACAACGTCCGTTTTTTTCTATTGTTACAAAATCGGAGAATGGGTACTATCAGTTTCTTAAAAAATAAAGCAGAGTTTTTTGCTTATTTATAATATTAACCATATTTTTAAAATTTATCCAGTTTCCTTTTTATTTTTTATACCATACTATATAATAAATATTATCATACAAATAACTATAAACAGTTTGTATCTAGAACTTATGGCTGAGGAAACAGTGGAGGAAATACTTGCTTCAGCTATGGAGGTTGAGCTACATGGAGCAATTAAAAAAGACAACAAAGGACAGAATCCTTGAATTATTGAAAAAAGAAGGCTTATTATCTGTTAATGACCTTGCTGATTTTTTAACCATCACCCATATGGCTGTAAGGAAGCATCTGTCCCAATTAGAAAGGGATGCTTTAATTCAAACAAGTGAGTTGAAACAGCCAGTCGGCAGACCGTTGCAGCTCTATTCTTTATCGGAAAAAGGAGAAAGATTGTTTCCAAAGAATTACGAAGGAATTACTCTCGAATTTCTCCATGATTTACAGGAAATATACGGAAAAGCATCGATTGATCTGCTATTTAAAAAAAGAGAGGAGCGGCTTTTCAAAGAACTCGGTACTAGATTGCAGCCTTTTGCTCTATCGGAAAAAGTCAAGGAATTAGTCAAAATCCAAAATGAAAAAGGTTATATGGCTGATTTCATTCAAATCTCGCCTGACTCATTTGAACTGATTGAACATAACTGCCCTATTTTAGCCGTTGCACATGCATATCCTATTGCCTGCAGCTACGAAACAGAAATGTTGAAAAAAGTTCTGAATGCAATGGATGTACAAAGACAAAACTGTAAAACGGACGGCGATCACCATTGTACCTTTTTCATTCAATATGGCGAAAATTAAAAGGCTCCAATGCTGCCATCATCAGCATTGAAGCCTTTTTTTATCCAATCAGATGCCCTGCTGATTTTTTCATATAATGAGCTTGTCATATTTCCCCGGATTTTAGATACTGGTATTCAATTTCATCATTTTTTTCATTATAATCAACCTGCAGGTCATGTCTGTCGAAGTACCACAAATCAGACTCTTCTATAAAAAATGTAATTCCCTCCATGACAACAGAAACAGCCAAATCGATCGGCTCATCTTTTGTAAAACCTAAAGAATAGGTTTCCTGAACAGGACTGGATCCGTAAAATTGCGTATAAAATCTTACATAGTCACCCTTTTTTAGCTCCATTTCTTCCTTAAACCACTTCATTGCCCGTTCTCTAATTATTATTTTCATTATGACCGCCTCCCTCTTATTCGCTTGGTCAGACGTTTAGCCTTCAGCCTTCTTTAGCTTCTCGATTCATCAAAGCCTGATTACTTAAGTATAAAATCTACTGCAAGTGTGACACTCATTTCATTTACAAAAAATGTCTTACTAATTCGATATTCCCCGCTTGTTAACGGATATTTCAGCACCTTTGTGTCAATGACTTCTTCGTAAATTTCGCCGCTATTTAACATTATGGCAATTTCAATAAAGGCTGTCCCATCTTTAAACGGCATCTTATACCAGGTTCCATCAATATATTTTTCTATTTGATAGGGTTTACCAAATACTGCTGAAAATTCACTATTATTAAATATCAAAACGTATTTCATCAGGAGTTGATTCAAAGACATTTTGTTTCATTTTCAGCTTCATCTCAATGCCTTTCTCATGAATTTCATTGGTTATTTCCGAATACTGCGATGCTTCAAAATCCTTTTTCTCCAATATCTCTTCATTCGTACAGGCCGTTAAGATAGTAAGAATAATTGCAAGCATCCACATTTTTTTCGCAAACCGGATCACTACGCAATTCCCTATCATTATCCCCATTGTAATAGGTTATCTTCAGCAATTGAGGGCCGTCAAAAATGATTCCCCTTCTTCAGCTAAAAAGGCTGAAAAACCTTGAGTACTAAAGGCGTTCGGAGGTATTCTTTAAAGGATGCTCGTCAAGTCAGTCCATTCGATAATTCTGGGTATATCCAAATGTCGATTGTAGGACTGATCCTTCGCATACACCTTTAATGATGCCTGGCTCAGTGTGTTTAATACGGCAGGTTTATCATCAAAATAATAATCCAGGGCTAGCTGATTGATGATATGAATTTTCTCTTCATCCTGCATTCCATAAAAGAACCGATCATCTCTGACCGGAAACCCTCTTTCAATCATCCATTGTTTCGTCCGCTCTCCATATTTTTTTGGTCTGGCAGTAATATAATAGATTTTATGTCCGTTCTTTTCTAATTCCTGTAGGGTTTCAACAGCAGCAGGGTACGGAGGGCAATCAGTGAAATAGATTTCCTCAACAGAGCTAATCCACATATGCCTTCCCTGCTCCACTGTTAATCCAAAGATTTCATGGATATTTACTTTGTTTAGAGCATAAAAAGCAGAAATATCCACATCTTTTCTAAACTTTTTTTTATAAATATGAAAAGCATGTTCTCTTAAGTTTATTAATGTATCATCAATATCAAAACCAAGTTTCATTTTTCTCCCTCAAAAGCAGTTTTTGTTTTTATCTTATTGGTTATAAAGAACACGGTCAAGATTTATGAACTAAAGTGGTATGCTGGCAGCTAAGTAGATAAAAACAAAAACACCCTAAGGTACTAGAACATCCTTAAGCCGCAATCCTGACATTTCTACCGTTTTAACGGTTGTTATGGCTAAATTGCCATTGGATGCCAAACTTATCAATTAGCATTCCGTAGTATTTGCTCCAAAAGGTTTCCTGAAGCTCCATCTCAACGGAACCGCCTTCTTTTAATTTATCAAAGACGGATTGAATCTCGGCAACATCCTTGCTGAGAAATGTCAGACTGAAATTATTTCCTTGAATGAAGGGCGTTCCCGGAAATGTATCAGAAAACATCACTCTACTGCCATTGATGATTAATTCAGCGTGCATCACTAAATGCTTTGCTTCCTCAGGCAGCTGAAATGATGGGTCCTGCGGGCCATCTCCAAAGGCCATAATCTGCGGTTTATCAGTGCCAAATACCTGTGCGTAATATTCCACAGCTTCACGACAGTTTCCATTAAAATTAATGTAAGCCTCAATTGTCATTTTTACCACTCCTTAGGATTAGTATCTATTTTTAAGCCACCTTATTATATCCATTTTTCAAAAGTATTAACATCATTCCGGTGATCTTTTACAAATGATTATTATATTAATAGTGCTTTATTTTTTCATCAAAATATGATAATATAATATTCGTCTTAAAACTTCAATAATTAATGAATGACCATCAATCTTGCATATGCTGGTGTAGCTCAGTTGGTAGAGCACTTCACTCGTAATGAAGGGGTCGCAGGTTCAAGTCCTGTCTCCAGCACTAATACAAACATTAAAATAGCGCAGTTTCTAATTCAGTTAGAAACTGCGCTATTTTAGTCATCTACTCAGAGATAAGGATCATTAAAAAACTTAAAATATGGAAAATCTCATTTTCATGGCTGTCTATACTAAATAATTAAAATTGGCTGGTTTAACTAAAAATAATCTTGTCTAATATAATCCAATTAGTTACTGTCCGAAGGGACAAAAAACTCCATGTAGCTCAGATTTTATCCAGCCAGCGCTTACCCCATGTTTCCAGCATTTTTCTTTGGAAATTTTTTTTGTGCCCAAGCGTCTAATTTTTTTACTTGTTTTTTACCAATTGTGGTTCCATAAACAATAAGTAATATGATAACCAATGTAAATATATTTAATTCTCTTGTTATACTAAAATTAATAATTCCCATAATCACTTGAGGAATAACACCAGTGATCGCAAATAAAACCATTCCAACTTTAAACCAAAAATTCGATCGAAGCCTATATCTAGCGTAGAATAAGAAAAATGTGGAGGTCCAAGCTAGTACTTCCAAGCCAATCAAAATGAACCATTTATATTCATCTAAAAATATCATAAGGTAAAACTCCTTTTAAAAGTTTTTATTAACAAAAAAGCCCGGGAAGACATCAAAGTGATATCCTCCCGGGCTTTTATCCCTCCGTGTTACACTACGCCTTTAGCGTAGTGGGTTTTCTCTCGGACCTGTCTGATCAATGATCACGGAACCCTAGAAAACAATAATATTATTTTATATCCATTTTCTTTTTCGGTCAAATATGAGGTGTTTATAATGAAAGATAGCCCCAAACTCAACCAAGTAAGGGGCTTGGTGTAGAGGGGGGGAGGAGCAAGTATAGTATGCTCAATTCCTCAGGGTGTATCCACGGTCTAAAGCAATAGATAGCAGGCCGATGGCATCCGAAGTAGTCAATTGCCCGTTAGCAACCTTCCACGCCACTCTAGTTGCTTTATTTCATAGTTCTAATGAGCAATTCTTCTGTCTGTACGACTTTTTTTCCACCAACAGATTTGTTTGAAAGCTCGGTACCTTTCTATGTTTCAGTCCCCATAAATTTCATCGATAATCAGGTCACTCATAGTAGGAAATAATTACCTTACCCCTAATCGAATTAAGCTTTTCACCTAGTTCATAATGTTTTTGCAAATGAAGCGATACTCATTCTTTTCAACTCCTTACTGTGCTTTCAACGGTTTATTAAAATATTTATCTTATTGGATAAGTTTCATTTTAAGAAGTTAACCATGCATTAAACATCAGAGGCGAAACGAAAATGAATCATCGTTTTTTTACCATTTTAGATAGCAGAGAACGATTTATGGAAACGTCAATTTTTTTTACCAAATTCTATTTTTTCTATACCTATTAGTTCTTACCTTGCGAAGGTTGTTAGATATTACTTACACAAGATTTTACGCAGACCCTAAGTTTTGTTAAATAGTAAAGAATTGGTTGATCTATTAAATACCTAAGATAGAGCATTCATTATAGTCTGATATTTCTGAGATTCTGTTGACTGGATTTTCCTTCACGGAGTCTTTTTCTATGCAGCCCTAGTCAAACTTGTAATCTAGTCATTCACTTTTCAAGTACTTTTATCTCTATTAGACAAACATACATATTAACTGAATTTAGTTAATCAACCAGTTCCATCTATACCTAGTGGAATATACATATAAACAAACGGACATGTAGGGTAGAAACACTACATGGTTTAAGTAGACAAAAAGGAGAAGGAGGGGGGAGAATGACTTTACAGACTGGGCTCACTATTTTTGTCTTCCTCGTTACCATGGTCACCATTTTTTGGAGACCCAAAGGGATAAATGAGGCTTATCCTGCAAGTATCGGTGCAGCGATCATATTGTTGACAGGTACCGTTTCGAAAACCGATGTTATCGATATCATTGATAAAATCGGTGGAGCCTCTATCACGGTTATTGCAACCATTGTCATGGCAGTCATATTAGAAAGCTTTGGATTCTTCCATTGGGCTGCCGCAAAGCTGGCGGGATTAGCCCGGGGTTCAGGATATCAATTATATTGGTACAATCAGCTCTTATGCTTTTTAATGACTCTGCTGTTTAATAATGATGGGAGTATATTAATTACTACGCCGATTCTGATTATGCTGCTGAAAAACCTACGTTTAAAACCCCATCAGCAAATCCCCTATTTATTAAGCGGCGCCCTCATTGCAACCGCATCCAGTGCGCCTATAGGTGTAAGCAATATTGTGAATTTAATTGCATTGGAAATTATTGATATGTCCCTGTATTTGCATACAGCAATGATGTTTGTGCCAGCGACCATAGGCTTACTATTCATGTCTTGCTTGATGTTTCTCGTCCTCAAAGTTAAGCTGCCAAAAAAACTGCCTCATGTAAGCTATGATATGGAAGAAATATTTTTCACAAAAAATTTTCACCCATTGAAGGAGGAAAAATTATCATTGGAGACAAAGAAGAAACGAACACAATTTATGCTCAAGGTATTGTTGTTCGTCTTTTCCATCAGGTGCCTGCTATTTGTCGCATCATTTTTTTCCATTCCGATTGCATTTGTTGCAGTCCTTGGCTCACTTTGTCTGCTTATTTGGCGCTGGTATCATTTACGCACCAATCCAATTGATATATTAAAAAAAACACCATGGCACATACTCGTGTTTGCCTTTTCAATGTATGTCATTATCTACTCATTGTATAATCTTGGTCTGACAGATATTCTCGTTGCATATTGTGAACCCATAGTCAGCCAGGGACTCATGTCTGCAAGTTTTGCTATGGGTGGATTGGTAACGATTCTTTCAAATATCTTTAATAATCATCCAGCGTTAATGATCGGCACCATCACCTTAACAGAAATGGGACTCGATCCGATTACATTAAAAACCATTTATCTTGCTAATATTATCGGGAGTGATATCGGCTCGTTATTGCTGCCTATCGGTACGCTTGCTTCATTGATTTGGATGTACATCTTAAAACAGCATCATATTAAAATGAGCTGGAAGGACTATCTCAATGTTTCACTTATCGTGATCCCGATTTCCACGATCGTTTCATTATTCTTTCTATTCTTTTGGGTACACTTGATATTCGCCCAATAAAGAGCTATGTTGTTCATCGGCAAATGCTTTGATAAGAAGAATTTATTAGTTCACCAATTCTAATCGGGTCGTAAAAAAGAGGCATTATGATAATGCCCTAAAAACATTGCGATCTAAAAAATCCATAAAGATGTCGACGATAATATATGCAACGATAAGGAAATCGATCTAGTATGAAACAGGCAATAGGCAGAAGCGCACGAACACAAAGGAGAAGGAAAGCAGCGTTTTCTTCTCTTTTGTGTTTATAATATTTTTGCTAAGCAAATCGGTTGCATACTCTTGGCAGTAATCGGGCAAAATCATGTGCAACCATCGTTTGGTCTCCATTTTGCCGAATCCATTCTTCTGCGCAAAGACCATGGAGATAAACTGCATTGGCAGCGGCCTCTTCTATCCGCTTATGGGTTCCTACAGCAGCTAAGAGCATTCCTGTCAGGGTGTCCCCTGTACCCCCTTTTGATAAGGCGCTATTTCCCACAACATTGATAAAACCGGTACCATTCGGAAGGGCTATGACCGTATATTTGCCCTTTAAAATAACCATCAGGTTATTTTCTTTTGCATATTCAGAAGCCAATTGGATACGGTTCTTTTGAATTTCCTTTTTTGTCCTTCCTGTTAAACGGCTAAACTCCCCAGGATGTGGAGTTATAAGAATCGGTTGTTCATGCGCTTCATATTTTCTGGCGCTTAATGCTCCTGCGTCTAACACAATAGGAACCGAGATCTGCAGAATATCTTTTATTGTTTTTTCCAAAGCTTCATCCGGATTAAGTCCAGGTCCGATGGCAATCGCCGAATAAGCAGTATGTACGTCTGAAGCTGAAAAGTGAAACTGAAAGGTAGCTTCCGGAGCCAAAGGGCCGATCACGGCGGATGCATGCCTTGTAGTAGCAATAGACAATTTCCCTGTTCCGAATCGAAGAGCTCCGATAGCAGCCAAGGCTGCACTTCCCGGCATTTCATCGCTGCCTGCAATCAGCAAAGCTGTTCCGAATGTTCCTTTGTGAGTATTGCCGCTTCTCTTCGGCATCGTCCTGCGAACATCCGCTTCAGTCCAAACCTTCCATTTGCCGTTTTGCGGAATTCCAATATCTACAGTACGGGTCTCTCCAAAACAATCAGCAGCGGGGAATAGGAATACCGATGGCTTATAGCCATGGAGCATGAGAGTAAAATCAGCATGAACAGCATGTTCATCGACACTGCCCTCATCGGAGGAAACACCTGTCGGAAGATCTATAGCAATTACATTCTTTTTCGTTTGATTCACCCAGTTCGTGATCCTCGCCAAATCTGTTCGTAATGGCAACCGGCTTCCCACCCCTAATAAAGCGTCTATGATCCAATCGGCTTCAAAATCCTCCGAGAAATCCTCCACTTCATATCCGCATCCTTTATAGTAAACCAAATGTTCATTCGCTGTATCAGTTTGCGGTGTCCCAAGTGGAAACACTAAGGATACCTGATAGCCATTATTTTTTAAGTAGCGGGCTAAAACGATACCGTCGCCGCCATTATTTCCTTTTCCGGCAAGAATTAAAATGCGATCAGACTTTTGCACAAGCGTCACGATCTCACGAAATAAACCTGCCCCGGCATTCTCCATTAAGGTAAACAGAGACATTCCTTTCTCTTCAGCCCGGGCATCCACTTCTTTAATCTCTTTACTTGTATAGATGTACATGATTTCAGTCCCCCTTTTTGCTACTATTCATAATATCCATTATAATCCTTCTGGTATGAGAAAAATCATTTCTTGGACTGAAATCTGTTATAATGCATAGTGAAATAGTTTTCTTTTTGAAAGGGATGTAAAACAAACGTGAAAATTACCGAATATACCGTTGAAGAAATTAATGATCCAACCGGCATTTTATCCGGATGTCGCTATGAATTCATATTCACAATCGAACTGCCTGAGGATGATGAGCTTTACCATGAAAATGGATTACAATTAAAAGTTCTTTTTTCTGTTGATGGAACTCAAGCAAAAATTTTAAATTATCACTTCTATGACAGCTTGGAAAATAAATATCTAGACTTTGCCTTAGAGGATGATGAGGAACAATTTATTCATGAATTCTGCCTTCAGCATTACCATGATGCTGTTGAATAAACAACAGCCAGAGTAAGTACTGATTTTGAAGGGATAGCTAGAGCTATCTCTTTTACTTTCAGTTCCTCTTCAATAAACCATATGTGAAGTTTTCCCTCCCGCTGCTTTCTGACTTCTTCTTAGATATGCGTGACGTAATATACAGTATGTTTCCTCCCTTCTTTCTGATCGGAAGCTTACGATTAGAAAATCCAAGCAAATCAAAACCATCTATATTATTCCACAGATGAACCAATCTTGACCTTTCTCTATTTATAGAGAGTTCGAGTGTTCCCATTTTTACTTATACTCTATTAGAGATCACTTTGTCATTGGACTTCCACCTTCGAATTCTTCAGCAGTTGCCTGCCAACTACTGAGCGTCTTGATACTTACTCAGATTGGATGTTCACCAATGAGCAATTAGCGGCTTGACAGGGCGCACAAATGAAAAAAGACTGCAGGCAAACCCGATTTCGAGTTTGTCTACAGTCTGAAGTCTAGTGCAACCAGACTCTTCCCATACTTGATTATAGCTTTACCACATTCACTGCCTGAGGTCCGCGCTGGCCCTCTTCTATATCAAAGCTTACTTCTTGGCCTTCATCAAGCGTTTTGAAACCTTCGCTGTTAATTGCCGAGTAGTGGACAAATACATCATCCCCGCCTTCTACTTCGATGAATCCGAAGCCTTTCTCAGCATTAAACCATTTTACTTTACCTGTTGCCATTACTTTTTCCTCCTAAATCTCATCACGATTAATACAGAACAATGTTCTGTCGCTATTAATATGGGTAATATTAACGAATTTTATAATATATTATTTAGATTATTTTTATTTTTTATTGTTTGATTCGTTATTTTTGCGATTTCTGCCTCTTCTGCGATCCCTGTCGCGTGAACTTCTTCTGTCATTACGTCCGCCTCTATCATTGCGGCGTTTGCGATCAAACTCATATTTTGGCTTCTTTGACCTCAACGGTTCAACAGCTGTAATTTTTACCGGAGTGGCATCAGGCTCTTTCGTAATTAATTTGAGTGCTGCTGACAAGAGAGTCACGGAATCAGTATCCTTAAGCAGATTTTCTGCCAAATGCTTATACTCCTGATAAGCATTATCTTCCATCGTCTGAAGTAGCAAATTAATGGCAGCCTGCTGATTTCCTTCCATAACATCATGCAATGTCGGGATCGACATTTTCGTCATCTTCTTTTTTGTTACATGTTCGATGATTTTCAAATGATCAATTTCTCTTGGCGTAACAAAGGTGATAGCCTTCCCTTTATTTCCAGCTCTTCCGGTCCGACCGATCCTGTGTACATAGCTTTCCGGATCCTGTGGAATATCGAAGTTGTATACATGAGAAACTCCGCTGATATCAAGTCCCCTTGCTGCAACATCTGTTGCCACCATAATATCGATGGATTGCTCCTTAAAGCGGCGAATGACCTGATCCCGTTTAGTTTGCGGAATATCGCCATGTATTCCTTCCGCCGTATACCCTCTTTTCATTAAACCATCGACCACTTCATCTACGCGTTTCTTTGTTCTACCAAAAACAATAGCAAGCTCCGGTGTTTGAATATCAAGTAGACTGCATAATACATCAAACTTTTGTTTTTCCTGCACCTCAATGTAATGCTGCTCAATATTGGTAACGGTCATTTCTTTCGCTTTGATCTTTACCAGCTCGGGTTCAACCATAAACCGTTCGGCTAATGCTTGAATTCTCTTTGGCATTGTCGCGGAAAATAACATGGTTTGTCTTTCATCAGGAACTTCTGCGAGAATTTTTTCAATATCCTCAATAAAGCCCATGTTCAACATTTCATCCGCTTCATCCAATACTACCATTTTGATGTTCTGCAGACGAATCGTTTTTCTTTCAATATGGTCAATTAACCGTCCAGGTGTTGCCGCGATGACCTGCGGGCGGTTCTTCAGGGCGCGAATCTGACGTCCGATATCCTGTCCTCCGTACACAGGCAGCGTCCGAATACCTTTTACCTGTCCGATCCGATTTAATTCTTCTGCTACCTGTACGGCCAATTCGCGAGTCGGGCAAAGAACCAATCCCTGAATGCCCCCTTCGATTGACAGCTTTTCCAAGAGAGGCACTCCAAAGGCAGTTGTTTTCCCAGTCCCTGTCTGTGCCTGTCCGATCATATCTTTCCCACTTAAAGCAAGGGGAATTGCTTGTGCTTGAATGGGTGTAGGTTCTTCAAAACCCATATTATTAACGGCTTGTTCAAGCTCTTTACTTAAACCAAAATCTGAAAAAGTGAACAAAATCTTTTTTCCTCCTTAACATTTCAATCCAACATACATAGGTTTACCATATGCAGGTATTTTTCATACTTCAATAATATTTTTACGGAAGTACATCGAATACTAGTGTATTTCTATCATCTATACAAGGTTTGGATAATCGGGCATTCCCCTTTACATGAAAAAGGTGATGCATATTGGAAGCATGCATCACCCCATTTCAGTCTCTATTAAGCTTTTACAACATTCGCTGCTTGTGGTCCACGATTGCCTTCAACGATATCAAAAGAAACGTCTTGACCTTCTTCTAATGTTTTGAAGCCTTCAGTTTGAATGGCAGAAAAATGAACAAATACATCTTGACCTTCTGAAGATTCAATGAATCCGAAGCCTTTCTCTGCATTAAACCATTTTACTTTACCTGTATTCATGAGTATACCTCCGAAAAATAATTTTCACTCTAAGTTTTACATATAAATATTTACCCATAAAAAAATCGTATCCTCAAAAACCGTAGGAATAAACATCGCACACAGTTTTTACAGCTACGACAACTTATCCAAAATATATATACCGAACTTAATAGCGTTAATCTAACTATAATCGTTGAATGGGTTTTTGTCAAATACTTCTCTTACCCATTTAATGAACTATGGTGTTCATCAGATTTTTGAGACATACTCATACAAAATTACTGTCCGTTATAAAGTGCTAATGCCTTTTCTGCTGAGGCAACCGTATGTTTTAACAGCATCGAAATGGTCACAGGACCTACTCCGCCTGGTACAGGAGTAATTGCAGATGCCTTTTTCAAGCAAGATTCATACTCACAATCCCCGATATTTCCTTTATTATAACCTGCATCTAAAACAACGGCACCTTGTTTTAACCATTCACCTTTAATGAAATTCGGCTTTCCAACAGCGGCCACTACAATATCAGCAAGTGCGACAATTTCCGGGAGATTTTCCGTATATGAGTGGCATGTAGTCACAGTTGCATCACGGTTCAACAGCAAGGCAGATACCGGTTTTCCAAGAATTGGACTTCTGCCTACGACAACTGCATGCTTTCCTTTTGCCTCAATCCCATAAAAATCCATAATAGCCATGATAGCGGCAGGTGTACAAGAAGGATACATGCCAAAGCCCAATGCCGTTTGCCCGTATCCAAGACTGGTAACGCCATCGACATCTTTTTCTATATCAATGGCTTCGAAACATTTTCGTTCGTCAATTTGTTTAGGCACCGGATGTTGAAGTAAAATGCCGTGAACTTTTGGATCTTCATTCAGTGACGTAATGACCGTTAATAATTCCTCTGTTGTCGTTTCTTGAGGAAGGTGAATTCTCTTTGATTCGATTCCCAGCTTTTTGCAAGCATTTCCCTTCATTCTGACATAAGTTTCAGAGGAAGGATCATCCCCTACCAGGATCGTTGCGAGACAAGGGACTAGTCCGGAATTAATCAACTTTTCCACTCTAACCCTTAATTTTTCTTTTACATCATTTGCAACAGTTGTTCCGTTAAGAATTAATTGATTTTCCATGTATATACCTCCAGTAATGAGTAAACATTTTCCCTGAGCAGGGTTTACAGGAAAAAGCCAGCCATTTTGGTATCATCGACTGAATGGCTTTATCCCAAATGGCAGGGATAAAACTGCCAAACCTCAGGATTTTTTTGTTCTGCAAAGAGAACTATTTTCACCTCGCCCAGACGACCGGCAATACATACGTGCAGCTCCCTCATGGTCAATTCCACATTTGTCGTCAGTAACTGACACAATACCACTATCATAACACAGATAATTTTAATAAAAAATAATATATTGTTCGTTTTTTGTAGTAAACTCCATAATATTAATGGAAAACAGAAAAATAACAACTAGGGTCACCTAGTTGTTTTCGACAAATATTTATTCATTCTTATTAAATGCTGACGTTTTTTTCTATATTTTGTCGAATGAGGCTGTCCATAAAATTTGCACAGTCTTATTAGGCAGAAATGCTTTAGGCCTCTTTTTTCAGCTTCCGTTTTGTTGTTGTGCGTTTTTTTGCAGTTGTTTCTTTTTTCGGCTTCGTTTGATCGATTGAGGCCTGCAGGGCAGCCATAAGATCCGTAACATTCGATTTTTCCTCTTTTTGTGCAGCCGTTACAACTTCCTGTCCAGTTCGTTTAGAATCAATTAATTCCATTAAAGCAGTTCGGTATTCATCCGTATATTTAGCTGGTTCAAATTCCGTTGTTAATTGATCAATTAATAATATAGCTGTATCCAGTTCTTTTTTGGTTATTTTATTTTCTGCAGGAACATTCGGCACATCGATAGCTGAACGAACCTCATCCGGATAATGTATCGTCTCCATAACCAAAGTGTTCTCGTATACGCGGATAACCGCCATTTGCTCTTTGGAACGAATCATTATGCGTGCCAATCCGACCTTTCCTGCCTCTGAAAGGGCTTTTCTTAACAGGGAGTAAGCCTTTGACCCGTTATCACCTGGAGACATATAATAGCTGCGATCGAAATAAATAGGATCAATTTCCTCTATTTTCACGAAATCGATAATCTCCACTGCCTTTTCTTCTTTGTCTTTCTTCAGTTTTTCAAGCTCCTCCTCATCGAGGACGACAAATTTTCCTTTTGTATATTCATATGCCTTTACGATTTCCTCCGGCTTTACTTCAACATTACAAACTGGACATACTTTTTCATATTTGATGGGTGAATGACACTCTTTATGAAGTGTGCGCAATTTTATATCCCTATCTTCCGTTGCAGAATGAAGCTTAATGGGGATGTTGACTAAACCAAAAGTGATACTTCCCTTCCAAATTGTATGCATTTTGTGATCTCCATTCTTAATCCTTTTTTCTTAATTTATGTATAAAAACCAGTCATATACGTTGAAAATAATGTAACTCCGTTTTCGAATATCCTATTGGAAATTGCAAAACAATTTTAATGAAAAGGGGTTACTATGATGAATTTGAAGCCGATTATCCCTTTTGAACCTGTTAACTCGGTAACCATTCCTGATAGTGATGAATGGATTGCCCAAATTAAATGGGATGGTGTCAGGGTATTAACCTATTATGACGGAAGTAATGTCCAGCTATATAACCGAAAAATGAATCAGCGGACTCTGCACTATCCCGAAATTACTGCTATTTCTGATTATTTCATTGGTAAGTCAGTGATTTTTGATGGCGAGGTCATTGCACTTGACGAGAAAGGGAAGCCTTCTTTTCATGAAGTTATGCGACGCGACGGCCTGAGGAGGATAGAGCGAGTGGAGCTTGTGAAAGAAGATGTACCTATTTTTTATATGATTTTTGATATCCTCTACTACAATGGGAAGTGGATTTGTGACCAGCCATTGGAGAAGCGCTTAACATTCCTGCAGCAGTGCGTGGCACCTACTCCTCATATTCAGGTTGTTCCTTCTTATATGGATACTAAAAACCTTTGGAATATAGCGACACAACACCAATTAGAAGGAATAGTCTGTAAAAAGACAGACAGTCCTTACCTGATTAACGAAAAAAATAATAATTGGCAGAAAATTAAAAATTACCAAGATGCTATTGCGGTTATTGGCGGCGTCACATTCCGTTCCGGTATTGTCAATTCAGTCCTTTTGGGTCAATATGATCAATCCGGAATGCTTTGGTATATCGGACATTGCGGTACGGGAAAATTAACAATGAAAGACTGGAAGCGGCTAACGGAAAGAGTCGAACCATTATTGATACAGGATCAACCGTTTGTCAATCAGCCCGAACAAATAAAAGGTGTACAATGGATACGTCCTGTAGTCACTGTTAAAGTTAATTATATTGAATGGCCAAAAGGGAAAACTCTGAGGCAACCTAGCATACAGTCTTTTACTGAAACTCCTGCAGAAGACTGCCGCCTTCCCATCCAAGCTAAAGGGACATTACAATCTGAAGCCTCCCAAATATCCATCAATGAGAAGGTTGAGATTACACATCCAGAAAAGCCCTTATGGGACACACCACCCATTCACAAAAGTATGTATATCGAGTATTTACACGCTATCTACCCATACATGGCACCTTTTTTAAAAGATCGGCTCTTAACTGTTATTCGATATCCTCACGGGATATTTGGAGAACCTTTTTATCAAAAAAATTGTCCGAACTATGCGCCTGAATTTGTCAGAAAAAAGGAAGCCGAAGGGATCCAATATATATTATGCAATAATGAAGAAAGCCTGCTGTGGCTCGGTAACCAATTAGCTTTTGAATTCCATATTCCTTTCCAGACCATTCATCAGGTGGGACCAGGTGAAATTGTCTTCGATTTAGACCCTCCATCAAAAGACGACTTCACTTTGGCCATTAAAGCGGCGCTTATCATTAAGGAAGTGCTCGACAGCCTAAATCTGATTAGTTTTGTAAAGATTTCGGGGAATAAAGGGCTACAAATCTATCTTCCGTTGCCTGATCACCGGTATACCTATGAAGAGACAAGATTATTTACTTCTTTTATGGCTGAATTTCTGATCGCAAAGGATCCCGTTTCGTTTACCATCGAACGAATGAAAAAGAAGCGAAAAAATCGTCTATATGTGGATTATATTCAACATGATAAAGGGAAAACAATTATCGCACCTTATTCACCTAGAGGGAATCCAAAAGCTACAGTGGCAGCTCCTTTATTTTGGAAGGAGGTACAGGAGGGGTTAACGATAGATACATTTCAACTTCCAAATATGATAAACCGGATTCAAACCTACGGGGATCCATTTGCTTCCTATTTTGAAGCAAAAAAAGAGCAGAATTTCGATCATGTTCTGCGCTTTTTGAAAAACAGATGAAATTCCGCAATGACCAATGTATCCGAGAACAATGAAGGGAAAATCGCAGTATAATTTTTATCATGCGAATCTCCCTTCACTATCTTTTACGCCTTTACAGATACTTTTCTATTACTAAGCGAGCAGCCTCCTGAAGCTTACGATACTGCATGGATTCTGCTGTAAAAGCTTCCCTATTAACAACGGAAAATTCTTTATACTCGTTTCCTTTGACTTCTACCTCAGCCTTATACACATATGTTGCATTCCCAATTAAAGAAATCCACCAGCCTGACTCAGTCTGATGAACAACACAGCAGACTTTGCCTCCATTGTTATAGACATCAATAGCATTTTCTGTTTCATTAAATCCGTTCAAGCAGGTAACAAGGCTTGACGCTGACATGGCAGTACCACATGCATTGGTGAAACCGACCCCTCTTTCGAATGTACGGACATAAATGGCACCCTTCGTTAAAAGCTTGACAAAACTAACATTGACCCCGTCCGGAAAAAGCGGATTCGGCCCATTCACATATTCACTGATCTGCTTCTGTACATCAGATTGCATCACGTCAGATTCGACAATAGAGACAATATGAGGGTTTGGCACCGCTAAAGCTGTAAATGATAATGTTTCAGACAATGCTGGAATTGGCTCATTAATCAAATTTTCTTGTTGAAGCATAAGTGGAAGATCTGTCAGCTGAAAAGAAACCGGTGATATTTCAACCATATACGTAGGTATTTCAGGAAATAAATCGTCCTGCTTCTTCACCTGAAGATTCGCCCTCATCGTTTCAATGATCGCTTCTGCTTTGAAAAGTTTTTCACATACATAGCGTGCTACACAGCGAAGTCCGTTTCCACACATGGATGCTTCGGAGCCATCCGCATTAAAAATTCGCATTCTCGCATCAGATGTCTCGCTTGGCAGGACAAATAAGATCCCGTCTGCGCCCAGGTCCGAATCACGTCTGCAAAGTGAAAGAGCGAGTTGCTCCCTATCCCTTTCCGAATATCTTGAACCTGTTTCCATTTCATCTATTAGTAAAAAGTCATTCCCTGATCCATGACATTTAATGATTTCCACATTCACTTGTTCTACCCCCGATTGTTTATCTAACTTCAACTATATAGTATTAAATGTACCATATTTTCAACAATCAGGTGAATCATATTAAAGAAATATTATTATAATAGGAAGCCGTATTCTCTACGGCAGAACTTCTCTCAGATTGCATTATTTTAGATGCCCAATTGATCGACTCGGCATATATTTTGAATAAATATCGCTCCTGAATATTGAGCTTATGACATATTTCTTTAATATCGCTCCATTTCGCCTGTTCGACTGCTTCTGCTAAATCCAAGACTGCCTTTATCAAGTTATCTTTGCCAATTAACGCATCGTAAATATTTTCCTTTAATGGAAGTCCTTCAAGAATTTCTTCCATCGAACCTTCAAAATATTCTTTAATAAAGGATAACAGACCTGTGAGATAAAAAGCTGATTTTTGTTCGCTTCCTATTTGCTTGGCAATCGATTCACAAAGCTTAGCTCTGGTCAGTGTCATGCGAACCAGCTCCTCTGATAGCATCTGTTCCTGCTTTTCTATTGGAACTCTGTTTGTCAGCAGCTGCACCCATTTCTGTATCACATCTGCGCCCAGCATCGATATTAAACCCCGAACAGAACAGACTCTCGAATCCTTATCCGTCGAAAACTGATTAAAAACCTTTAATAATTTAAAGGACAGGGATAAATCTTTTGCCAACCACTCTTCAAGCTGGTCGATATTTAATTCCTCTAATGAGGTATTTTGCAGCTCATAATAGGATGAATAGACTGATGGAATTTCAACCGCCGATATAATCAAAGGTTTTGAAAAATAGTAACCTTTGAATAGTTCACACCCCATCTCTTTTGCATCATGATATGCTTCTTTTGTTTCAATCTTTTCTGCTATTAATTTAATTTGATACTGAACAGCCATACTTTCAATCCATTCACGACTGGGACTGGATAAATCCCGAAAGTCAACACTAATATAATCAACACAAGGCAGGAGCAAGTCAGAGTATGAACGATCTTCAAAAAAGCTCTCTTTTACTTCTATGATATAACCCAGTTTGTTCAATTCTCTGCATATTTCAACAAGTTTATGGCTGGGACGAACAGAATTGGAAATGATAATGGCAATATCCTTTTGATTTAAAAAAACCGGCAGTTTTTGCTCCAGCAGGTTTTCTGTAAAATGGATAAAACAAGCTTTCCCTTCTGTCATCCGCTCAAGTCCGATATTCAAAAAGCTGTTAATAATCACTTCTGCTGTTGCTTGATCCCCATTTGAGTTTGTACAGGCATTGGTCATATCATTTCGATATAAAAGCTCATATCCAACTATTTCCTCCTTTAAATTAAAGATGGGCTGTCTAGCAACAAAAACCTCCATGAGGACTCCCTCCGACACTTCTCATTTATTATAAAAACCTTTGCATACATTTCATTTTACCCCATTTATCTTATTGAACTTGTCGAAACATGTATGATAAAAAGTGAAAAATTTATTAAAAATGAATGAATGTCTGAAAAGTCCCTAAAATAATAGAAATGGAGAAAAAACGAGTGGCCTTTCTTCACTTGGGGATGGGGGAAAAATCCTGATTCAAAGTCAAAAGGAAAGGGGCTGTCCATAAAGTTGTATGTTGAACTTTTGGATGCCCCTTTTCATGTTTTCAAAAAACTTGCTATATCTTCATTCTTTACAGTTTAGGAGATTGTCACTTTTCGGACAGTCCGCTCCATTTTTCTGAATGATTAAAGTTCTTTGTATAGATTTGCCAATTCAATGGCTGTTATTGCCGCATCATACCCTTTATTTCCTGCCTTCGTGCCGGCACGCTCAATTGCCTGTTCAATGGAATCGGTTGTTAAAACACCAAAAATAATCGGTACTCCCGTTTGCATTCCTACTGCCGCCACTCCCTTTGCCACTTCATTACTTACAAAATCGAAGTGCGGTGTCGCTCCTCTTATAACTGTCCCAAGTGTAATGACAGCATCATATTCTCCTTTTTCAGCCAGTTTTTGCGCCGTCAGCGGAATTTCAAACGCTCCCGGTACCCAGAAAACCGTAATGTTTTCCTCCTGTACCCCATGTCTGATAAGGGCATCCTCAGCCCCTGTTAATAATTTTCCAGTAATAAACTCATTAAAACGGGCAACCACTACGGCAATTTTTAAACCTGTTCCTATTAAATGTCCTTCGATTACGTTCTTCATTATACTTCTCTCTCCTTTTCTAATAAAAACATTCTCATTTAAATATGGTTTTTCGATAGGCGTGTCCAAAAATACATAAAACGACCGTTATAATGCTAGTAAATGTCCCAATTTTTCCTTTTTCGTTTTTAAATATTTTTCATTTTCTTTTTCTGCCTGCATTTGAATCGGTACACGTTCTACTAGCTCAAGGCCATACCCTCTTAATCCGGCAATTTTCCGCGGATTGTTAGTTAATAATCTAATCTTCTTTACTCCCAAATCCCGTAATATTTGTGCTCCAATTCCATAATCCCGTAAATCTGCAGCAAATCCGAGCTTATGATTTGCTTCAACGGTATCATAGCCTTCCTCCTGTAGTTTATAGGCCTTTAGCTTATTGATTAAACCAATACCTCTGCCTTCCTGGCGCATATACAAAAGAATCCCTTTTCCTTCCTGTTCTATTTGAGTGAGGGCAGACATCAGCTGTGGTCCGCAGTCACAGCGTTTTGAACCAAAGGCATCACCAGTGAGGCATTCCGAGTGAACCCGAAGTAAAATAGGCTCTTCTTCACTCCATTCACCTTTGACAAGAGCGACATGTTCTTTGCCATCCAGCAGGCTTGTATATCCGATCGCTCTGAAATCCCCAAAAGCAGTCGGCAACTGCACTTCTACTTCTCGTCTCACGTTTGAATCATGATGCGCAAGCCGATATTCAATTAATTGCTCAATTGATACAAGCTTCAGATCAAATTTTTCCGCCACAGCTTTTAAGCTGTCCAGCCGTGCCATTGTACCGTCATCGTTCATAATCTCACATATAATCCCTGCTGGCGCAGCACCGGTAAGACGGGCAAAATCAACTGCTGCCTCTGTATGACCCGCCCGACGCAGTACACCGCCGTTTTTTGCGATTAACGGAAAAACATGTCCCGGTCGGTGGAAGTCAGCTGCTGTACTTTCCGGATCCAATAACTTTTCAATCGTTAAAGCCCGCTCAAATGCGCTAATCCCAGTTGCTGTATCTTTAAAATCAATCGTAACCGTAAAGGCAGTCTCTTTTGCATCTGTATTATTTTCTACCATCGAGTGTAAATTAAATCGTTCCGCAAGCTCTTCCGATACTGGCGTGCAAATCAGACCTCTACCTTCTTTTGCCATAAAGTTAATAATTTGCGGGGTTACGTATTCTGCTAACGCAAGAAAATCCCCCTCATTTTCACGGTCCTCATCATCTACTACTATGATTACTTTTCCTGCTTTTAAATCTTCGATCGCTTCCTCGATTGTGTTAAACATATCCTTTTCCTCCCTAACTATCATTCGTCATTCCTAAATAACCGTTTCCTAGCTTGGCATACAATCAAATAATATCCGCTTAAACTGGCTGAAATTAATAAAATCCGTTTTCCCGTAAAAAGTTTGCTGTAACTCCCTTTGGCTTTTCAGCTTCCTGTTGTTTCTTCATAAATGAATAGAAATATTTAGCCATCATATCAAACTCAAGATTGACGATTTCTCCCACTGCTTTTAAACCCAAAACAGTCTCCTTGGCTGTATGAGGAATTAGAGAAACCGTTACTGAATCACTCGTTGTCTTAAAGACAGTTAGGGATGTACCATCTATAGCAATGGACCCTTTTTCGATGACATAATGAGAACAACCCTCAGGGATATTAATTTCAATTAGGATGGCATTTTCATAACGAGTTTTTTTACATATTTTTCCCACACCATCTACATGCCCTGATACAAAATGCCCGCCAAAACGGCCATTTGCAGCCATCGCCCGCTCCAAATTAACCAAGGAACCGACCTTTAAAGAGGAAAGGGATGTATTCTCGAAGGTTTCCGGCATTGCATCCGCTTCAAAGTAATCTTGAGCAAAGTGCGTGACGGTTAGACAAACACCATTCACGGCAATACTGTCCCCATCATACATATCCTTGATGATTTTTTCGGCTCCAATTCTTAATATAAGCGTGTGGCCTTTTGCATGAATTCTTTTAATGACTCCCAGTTCTTCAACAATTCCGGTAAACATGAAGCGGCAATCCTCCTTCATCTATAATGCTGCATAAGGGAATATTTCGATAATCCATTTGCCGGGGAATTTGGCAGGGAAAAGGATGGATTTTCCAAATTCAGAATCTAGGCAAATCATCCGCCTAGATTGCAGGAAAAGTACATGCTACGATGATCCAAAAAGCCCTGTACAATTAGAATGTACAGGGCTAAAAGAAACAATACTAAATAGACGTTAAAACAGATCAAAGGTTAACGTGTTATCCATATCCTTCTCCCATCCAGACTTTCACTGTCGGTTTTGGAATTGCACCAAATCCACCGTTTTCAATATTGAAGAAAAACGGGTCACGGACTAAGAAGCAGTTGCTTCATCACCGCCGGTTGGGAATTACACCCAGCCCCGAAGGATTATTTAATT
>NZ_CAMLDX010000022.1 GCF_946478885.1 uncultured Bacillus sp.
AACAGCTAGAATTAACGTTGACGTTTTTGTTTGTTTAGTTTTCAAAGAGCAATTTGCTTAATTCGCCTTAAAAGCGACTTTATTAATTTATCATGTCATTCTTAAAAAGTCAATGCTTTTTTTAAGACTTCTCCGTCAACTACGAATCAGTTTAACAATTGTTTCGCAGCGACGGTTATTAATATAACAGCTATCATTCAAAAGGTCAATAACTTTCTCATAAAAGTTGTTCTGCAACCTTATAATGACGATGAAAAATCCCTTGACCCTTCGTTTCAATATTAACGATTTCAATAAAATGTTTTTCAATTAAATATTCAATGAGAACTTCCAAGTCAACGGAATACAGCTTTAATTCAGGATGCATTAAAATCTCGTTGAAGGACCAATGTTCTTTCATTTTCAAGACATGAATTAAATGTTCTGAACCGATTTTGATTCTAGTATGGATTAGAAATTCCCCCGCCAAAAATAATAGTTCAAGTCTCTTTTCCAAGTCCTCCTCGCTATTGACAAGCTCATCATATAGCTTATATATTTCCGGTTCAATTTTTCTAATCTGCTGCCACACAGTGATTTCCGGATGGAATCCATTTTCGATCACAGTCAATCTAGCAAGATGGTGTAAGGAATGGACAATGTCATTATAAGCATCCAAGTAATGGTGATTGTCAAAAAAGGCACGGCCTTTTGTATAGCGACGGATCAGTTTTGCAAACTCCAAACCTTTTTTCAACTTTCTCTCATCCGAGGGGAACTCACTCAACTCCTGTCGTAATGCTTGCAAATATTCATTTCGATCAAAAATAATTTTCCCGGAAAATATCCAATCAACAATTTTTCGATTGGATCCGAGCAAAAGCCATTCATCCAGTTGAGCCTTTGTTACAATGTGCATCGCTGCCTGTTTATCCTGATAGGAGTAATGCTTAATTAAAATAGGCTGCTCTGATTCTTTTACAATAATAAATAAAATGGCATCAAAGTTATCGGAAATAGAAATTGTGTTTCCCCGTTTTTCCATCATCAAGATGCCCATTGTATTAATTTGACTGGCGCGCTCCTGATAAATCGGACGCAATATATCTTCCACCATACCATTTCCTCCACAATTAAATTTCCAAGGTCAGTCTTGGTTATCACTTTTCAGTCATAATTAATTCGACAAAAATAGCGCAATTCCCTTTTATAATTATAAAAAGTTATTATAAGTTATTGAACGACTTTTTATTAAAAATTATGATATAGTTATCCTTTAGGGAGGGACATCGATGACGAAATATTCAAGTAAAATTAATAAAATCCGTACTTTTGCACTCAGTTTAATTTTCGTTGGCTTCATTGTCATGTATATTGGAATTTACTTCAAAAGCTCACCTGTACTGATGACAATCTTTATGCTTCTCGGGCTTTTATTTATGATCGGAAGCACCGTCGTATATTTTTGGATCGGCATGCTTTCTACTAAAGCTGTGCAGGTTATCTGTCCAAATTGCGGAAAGCCCACCAAAATTCTCGGCAGGGTAGATATGTGTATGTACTGCAAAGAGCCCCTCACTTTAGATCCCGCTTTAGAGGGAAAAGCATTTGATGAAAAATATAATCACAAAAAACGGGACTAACCCATCTGGGCGTCCCGCTCAACCTATTATTTTATAGCTTCTTAATGAACTTCTTTCATAGTACATTCCGGACAGGTGCCATAAATCTCCATACGATGATGGCTGATTTTAAAGCCTGTTACATGACTTGCAAGCTGTTCAACTTCATCCAACCCTGGATAGTGGAAATCGACGATCTTTCCGCAACCTTCACAAATTACATGGTAATGCTGTGAAGTCACAAAGTCAAAACGACTCGATGCATCGCCGAAAGTTAATTCCTTAACAAGACCAATTTCACGAAATACTCTTAGATTATTATAAACTGTTGCGACACTCATGTTTGGGAATTTTCCTTCCAACGCTTTATAAATATCATCGGCCGTTGGATGTGTCATTGAGTTTATTAAATATTCGAGTATCGCATGACGCTGCGGTGTTATTCGAACTCCGGTCTCTTTTAAGGTATCGAGCGCTTCTCTTAAATGATTCTGTTCCACCGTCATGCACCTCTTTTCTAAAAAATATTATCACTTTATAATTGTTATAATTAGTGTACTAATTTCACATCACATTTGTCAATATAATTAACCTTTATATAGGATATATTGCACCGTGCTCCATACATTAGACATAAATTATCCTATTTTTCATTAAGATACTACCGGATTCTTTCATTGGTATATGCTGCAGGCAAACTGTTTCGTTCTATTTTCGATGTATTGTGCTTTCCTCTCATACCGTCCCCCCCACACACAAAAAAGAACAGGCCATTCAATTGACCTGTAAAATTTAATCTGAGGAGGTATGCCCTAATATAAAGATATGAAAAACTTGTATAATGGAATGGACAAAAGTCTCATAATCATTAAAAATAGGCTATTACTAATAAATAAATGCTGATTTCCCTAATAATTTGCATGATATTGATTCCAATCGAAAAGATTTGCATTATAAACCGGGTGTTTATTTCGCTTATAATCCTTGAGTTTCCCTTCATAAATCAGCTCCAGCTGCGGTATTTTCATAATATCATCAGGAGTGATCATTTCTATATACTTTTCAAAAACGTAGATACCGCTAAAAGCTAATATCGATGCAACAAATTGCGAGCAGGTAAAAGCATTTTCCCGAACAATTCTTTTATTAATAGCAATCCCCATCACACCGAGCAGATTATAGCGATATTGGCTTTGAAAGCATCTAAATTGATGAATTCTCGAAATGATTTCAACATACTGCTGTTCACTGACTGTTAAACGATATAAAATACATTTCGTATCCTTCTTATACAAAAACACTCCATGATTTACTCCTTCCTTTATAAAGCCGGCAGATAAAGGATTGTAATAAACCTTGCGGCCAAAACTGTACAGTTCATCGAGGTTTTCGTCAAGAGAAATAGACGCATGGTTATAAGGAGCCTTTGTATAAAATTTAATCATTCGGGAAAACCATGTGCCGGTATCTGTTAATAGGATATAAATACTTCTTTCATTCATATTTATCACCATAGATTAATAATTTCATTTCAACCTATTATTAAGACGAATGATAAAGGCAAACCCCTTCACTTTTTGAATATTTTCTTTAGATAAATTATTCAGACATATTGTTTAAAAAGAGCCTGTACAGCTATTGTATCAGGGCTCTCTTTAACTTTTAAGCTAAATTTTCTTGTATATATTGGAAAACTTTATCAATATGCTCTTTAACTTTTACTTTACGCCATTCCTTAACTAGTTTTCCTTCGGTATTAATGATAAAAGTGCTGCGCTCGATTCCCATGTATTCCTTGCCGAAATTCTTTTTTAACTTCCAGACATCATACGCCTTTGCAGCTTCGTTTTGCTCATCAGCAAGCAGGATAAAGGGCAAACCATGCTTTTCAATAAATTTTTCATGTTTTGCGATTGGATCAGGACTTACACCAAGAATTACCGTGTTTAAGTCCGAAAATTCCTGATGCCGATCACGGAAATCACATGCCTCCGTAGTACAGCCTGGGGTCATATCTTTCGGATAAAAATAGAGCACAACATTCTTTCCACGAAAATCTGATAGCTTTATCTTTTCTCCATTGCTGGCCAGCAAGGAAAAATCAGGAGCCAATTGGCCTTCAAGTATCGTCATTTCACATTCCTCCATCTTAAGCTCATTCGTTTTTCCCATTAATAGTGGAAAATATTACTATTTATACCTTATCTTATTCCTTATCTAAACACAACCATTATTTCCTTTCCCGATGAAAGACTGCCTTGGCAACAAACGCAGTGGGAATTGTGAAACCAATCAAGGCTTCAATCATAGCAATGATTCTCCCCACCCCAACAGGGGCAATATCTCCATATCCAACTGAAAATAAGGTAACCCCGCTGAAATATATATAGGTACCCAGCCTTTGAAAATAATTTTCAGACGGAGCCGGATATTGCTCAACCAGTATACGGTAACCCTTTGTTTCAAGTAATATATATATTAACCCAAACCCAATAAGGATTGTAACATACACAAATGACAAATAAATAAAGTTCTCCACTGAAACAAGCTTTCCTTTTACTGTATTGGGAATAAAGAGTGTTTTCAAGCTCATCACGATACAGTAAACAGTGAAAGCAAATGAAAGGAAATACAGCATTCTCTCCCTCTTCTCCTATTTTTCCATTTATTCATATATATGCTAATGGAAAAAGTTAAACAACCTTCGAGTGAACAATCCTTATAGCATTACAGTATGCCTATTACCAATAACCCCAACTAATTCCTCCAATTTCAGCCCTACTAGTGCTAAAATAAAGAGGCAGCTATTTCAAGGAGGTATTTCGATGAATATTACGAATTCAGAAAGATTACATAAAGAAGCATTAGAACACATTGTCGGGGGTGTAAACAGCCCTTCACGCTCCTTTAAGGCAGTCGGCGGAGGAGCGCCTGTCGCCATGGAGCGCGCTCAAGGAGCTTATTTCTGGGATGTTGACAAAAATAAATACATTGATTATCTAGCGGCCTACGGACCTATCATTACCGGTCATGCCCATCCTCATATTACGGAAGCAATTAAAAAAGCGGCAGAAACCGGAGTATTATACGGAACCCCGACACAGCACGAAGTAACCTTTGCCAAAATGCTAAAGGAAGCGATGCCGAATTTAGAAAAAGTTCGTTTTGTAAATTCCGGCACCGAAGCAGTTATGACAACCATCCGTGTAGCTCGTGCCTATACAAAGAGGTCGAAAATCATTAAATTTGCAGGATGCTACCACGGGCACTCCGATCTTGTACTGGTTGCTGCAGGCTCAGGGCCTTCCACACTCGGGACGCCCGATTCTGCGGGGGTAACAAAAAATATTGCCGAAGAGGTTATTACCGTCCCATTTAATAACATTGAACCATTTAAGGAAGCGCTGGAAAATTGGGGCAATGAAGTAGCGGCTGTTCTCGTTGAACCGATCGTTGGTAACTTCGGCATTGTTGAGCCAAATCCAGGCTTCTTGGAGCAAGTAAATGAATGGACTCATAAGGCAGGAGCTCTTGTTATTTATGATGAAGTCATTACCGCCTTTCGTTTTATGTACGGAGGTGCCCAGGATTTACTTGGTATCAAACCGGATTTAACGGCAATGGGAAAAATCATTGGCGGGGGGCTTCCAATTGGAGCATACGGCGGAAGAAAGGATATTATGGAACAAGTAGCGCCGCTCGGTCCTGCCTACTCCGCCGGGACTATGGCTGGAAATCCCGCATCCATTCAAGCAGGAATCGCCTGTCTCGAGGTATTAAAGCAAGATGGGGTATATGATTACTTAGACAGCCTCGGAGCAAGACTTGAAAAGGGAATCCTAACCGCAGCAGCGGCATATGATATCCCCATTACCATTAATCGCTTAAAAGGTGCCCTAACAGTCTATTTCACAAGTGAAAAGATTGAAAACTATGAACAGGCGCAACTTACAGACGGAGAAATGTTCGGGAAATTCTTCAAACTCATGCTGAATCAAGGAATTTGCCTTGCCCCTTCCAAATATGAAGCATGGTTTGTTACCATTGCCCATACAAAAGAAGACATTGATGATACAGTCCGTGCTGTCGATAAAGCTTTTGCACAGCTTGCAGCAAAATAACTTCATATTTAAATAGAATAGGCTGTCCCGCTAAAGAACAGCAAACGCCTATACACATCATGCAGTATACAGAAAGTGAATTTTCTCTATATATGATGTTTATAAAGGCTTTTGCCAATCTTCTTCAGGGGCAGTTTTTTTAGATCAGCCCCTATTTCAATCTCACATTTCAACATTTTCCAACAAATCAATCACAAATATGAAATAATTATAAATTAATCTATTCGATTGATTTATGAAAATTCATATGATAGTATAGTTTTACCGTATTATTTATATTCTTAACTTTGATTCTTTATAAAAAAAACAATAATTCAGAATCGTTTCTACATATATAACTATGAATATATACAAACGATTATTTATTATCATCCTAAATCATTAAGGGGAGGTGAATCGGCTTAAGAAGTACCTTCTATTAAGCCGAATTGAATGCAATACTATAGTCCTTCATTTTTCCAAAATTTTAACCGCGAAGAGCATGATGCCTGCGGAATTGTATCCTGCTTGGAAAAAAAGAATATACCAACAAGAGATAATATCTTTACCTGTATCGAAGCCCTTGTAACAATGAATCACCGTGCCGGTTTTATCAACGGTGAAGGTGATGGGGTCGGAATTCACATTGATATCCCCCGAAAACTATGGAAGGAAAAATTATCACAGGCAGGAGTAAATCCAGAGGCAGCTGAAAAAGAGAACTTCGTCGTTGGACATATCTTTATCAAAAGAAGAGATCATGTCGAACAAATCAAAGCTGATCTTTTGGAAAAATTAGAAAAAGAAAATTTTAAAATCCTTTTTCAATCTGATGAAGTGTCAGAATTTTCAGCACTCGGTCCAATTGCACTTCAGGAAAACCCTGTGTTCTTTCAGTTCGCCTGCATTACACCATTGCAAGAGCAACAATTATCAAGAAAGCTTTTTGAACTTACACTGCAATTCGAGGAAAACGAAAATGTTCATGTCGCCTCATTAAGCCAATATCATGCTGTGTATAAAGTAATGGGAGCCGGAGATATCCTGCCAAAATACTATCATGATCTAGCAAATCCATTAGTTGCCTCAACCATGACTCTTGGCCATAATAGGTATTCGACAAATACTTTGTCCAGTTTTTTCCGGGTACAGCCATTTGGCGTCCTTGGCCATAATGGAGAAATTAACACGATTGCAAAATTACGGGATGAAGCAAGAATGACCAGTGTCCCTCTTGTCAAAGAAGGAAGCGACTCCCAGGACTTAAGCCGGACCATTGAAACATTTATTTGCCGTGATGACTATTCATTATTTGAAGCAATGGACATCATGTTTCCTCCGATTGTGAATGAAATAAAGGCCTATCCTGAACACTTGCAAAATATGTACACCTATATGCGTGAAAGCTGGGGGCATTTTGCCCAAGGACCTGCCGGTATCATTTCCCGTTTTGGGAAGGAAGCAGTCTTCAGTGTTGATGCATTAGGTCTTCGTCCGTTATGGATGCTGGAAACAGAACAATCTTATCTCTTTTCATCTGAGCCTGGCATTATTCCTGTCAGTGAATATATAAACGATCCAAAACCACTGGCTCCCGGAGAAAAAATCGGCTTTAAATGGCATGAAGCTGAGATTAAAATATTTGAACAACGAAACTATCAAGAGGAAGTATACAACAGAATTTCCTCCAGATTGTCGCTCGAAAATGCTCGAACAAGATTGAATCTGCCAGTACTCGAGAAAAAAATCAGCTTTCATTTTTCCAATAAGATCCACAGTGGTCAATACAAAGCGTTTGGTTGGGATCGTGACCATATTCAATTAGTTGAGCAAATGGCAGAAAATGGAGCAGAGCCCATTCGTTCCCTGGGTCACGACGCCCCGCTTGCTGCTTTAAATCCTGAACGCAAAAATCTATCTGATTTTATAAAGGAAAGCGTAGCGGTTGTGACAAACCCGGCGATTGACCGTGACCGCGAAACAGAACATTTCTCCACCCGGGTTGTCATCGGCAAAAGGCCCTCTCTTTTTCAGTATGAAGAGGTGTCTGAAGTGGTGGAATTGCAAACACCGATCCTTATTGAGGGGAAAACGGGTTATGAAGTAGCAAACGAACTGCAGCAGCCAAGCTATGATCAATTAATCTATCATTATGCCAAGAAAAACTCATCATTGCTCATTCAGGTTATCTTTAGACCGGAAGAAAGCATTCAAAAGGCATTAGAGCGTCTCTCACAGGAAGCCGTTACAGCAGTGAAGAACGGAAAAACACTCATTGTTTTAGATGATTCTACCGCCCATCAAGAAGGTGCCTGCTGGATCGATCCACATCTGGCTGTTTCTGTTATTGATCAAGCCCTTGTTAAAGAATCGTTGCGACGAAATTGTTCCCTAGTTCTGCGCTCTGCGGCAATTCGCTCACTTCATGATATTATTACGGTATTTGGTTTAGGCGCAGACCTCGTCAGTCCGTATTATATGTTTTTAACAGTAATGGACAATTCAACGAAGCCGATTGTTCATTTGTATTCCTCCCTTGTGAAAGGACTGGAAAAGGTGATTTCTACGATAGGAATTCACGAGCTTCGCGGTTATGCCCGACTGTTCTCAAGCATCGGTCTTCATGAAGAAATTGCTGATAAGCTAAGTATTGTTAACTTTTTCGGTTCTGATGAGCTTTCCTATGATTTTGCCGCTATGAAGGAAGATGCCATCAAACGAAGAAGAGATTTCCATAACGAAAAAGAAAGAATCGGAAAATCATTCCATTTATTCCCTAGGATTTGGAAAGCGATCGGAGATGTGGCGGCTACCGGCGACTATGAAAACTACAAGCAGAAAATTACGGAACAAGAGGAACTAAATCCAACTGCTATCCGTCATTTAACAAGCTTTAGAGTAATTGATTCAACAGTTTTGCCTAGTGAGGTTGACATGTCAGTCGGACATCACAGTCTGCCTTTTGTGATTTCATCAATGTCCTTCGGTTCGCAGAATGAAACTGCCTTCAGAGCATATGCCGAGGGAGCAAACAGACTCAATATGGTCAGCCTGAATGGAGAAGGTGGAGAAATTAAGGATATGCTCGGCAAATATCCGAACACCCGAGGACAACAGGTAGCATCAGGGCGATTTGGCGTCAATGCCGAATTGTTAAATTCATCAAATCTATTAGAAATCAAAATCGGCCAAGGTGCTAAACCGGGAGAAGGCGGACATCTCCCCGGATCCAAGGTTACTGCAAAAATCGCTGAGACACGGAATGCTACGAAGGGGTCGGATTTAATATCTCCTTCCAACAACCATGATATCTACTCTATTGAAGACTTGGCACAAATGATACATGAATTGAAAACAGCTAATGATCAGGCGAAGGTATCCGTAAAAGTGCCGGTTGTACCAAATATCGGTACCATTGCGGTTGGAATCGCCAAAGCAGGTGCTGACATTATTACCATCAGCGGATTTGATGGAGGGACGGGTGCTGCAAGAATTCATGCGCTACAGCATGTGGGTCTGCCAGTTGAAATCGGCGTAAAGGCCGCACACAATGCCCTGATTGAGGCAGGACTCCGTAATAAAGTGGAAATCTGGGGTGACGGTGGGATTAAAAGTGCGGCCGATGTAATGAAGGTGATGTTACTTGGAGCAAACCGAATCGGCTTTGGTACATTGTCTATGATCGCTATAGGCTGTACAACCTGTCGCGGCTGTCATTTAGATACTTGCCATGTGGGAATCGCTACCCAAATTGAATCTGAAGTGCAGGCAAAAGAGCATGGTCTGCGAAGATTTGTACCGCGTCAATACGAATTAGCGGTACAGGGCATTACGAATTTATTCACAGCTTTTGCAAAAGAAGTCAAAAATCTCGCTGCTTCCCTTGGCATTCAAAAACTGCAAGATGCCGTTGGACGCTCTGATCTTCTAGAACAAATAAAAGGTTTGGACCAGTTAAATTTGAAATATTTATTAAAATTGATCGAAATCAGCCAATTTAATCAAAAGGAAGGCATCGCAGCGAAAGCATCAAACAAAAGCCGATACAAACTGGTCGTAGGTGCTGAATACCTTGATGCAAGTACAGAAGATTTACAGCAGTCACGCGAGTATTCCGGTGTGACAGCGGAGCAGCGTGTACTAGGAAGTCGGGTTTCCTGCCACCGCGTACGCAACCGTCTGGATGGTTCCTATACAAAGCTGCCATCTGTCAAACTAAAGTATACAAATGGTTCCATTCCAGGAAACGGACTTGGAGCTTATAACAGTGCCGGCATTGATATTGAAGTAGACGGCGGTGCACAGGATGGAATAGGTAAGACCTCTTACGGCGGAAAAATTATTATCCTTAAAGCAAAAGGGAAAGATGGAAACTACTATAACGGTTCAGTAGGAAAAGGGTTTGGCTATGGTGCTCAACGCGGGTTGCTCATTGCCCAGGGTGACGCTGATGCCAGAGCGGGGATTCGTTTATCTGGAGCAGATATTATTATTGGCGGCCATTTAAAAGAGTCCGTTCCGGAACAGGAAACAGGAAACATTGGTGTACATGCAAATATTAAAGGATTTGCTTTTGAATATATGACAAACGGCAGAGGTCTGGTTTTTGGCGATCCGGGTCCGTGGATTTGTGCGGGGATGACTGGCGGTGTGGTTTATGTCAGACTGCAGCCGGAAATGGGCTTAACGGAAGCGGCGATCCTTCGCAGAATTGCCAAAGGAGCAAATGTTACCCTGACGATGCTTTCGAATAAAGGAAAGGAAGATATCGCAGAGCTACTTGGTCAATATAAAGAAATTCTTACTGCACATGGTCAAATAATCGAATCTGCCTATATAGCCAAACTGCTTGAAAAACCGGAAACACACTTTATGCAAATTATTCCTGTCAAAGAACAGACTGATCCATCTTTATCAACAGAATAACCGTTTCATTCAAATATTATCAAAAGAGTTCTGACTCTGTTCTTTCTGAGTCAGACTTTTTTATTGACTTTTTAAGGAAATTGCAGAGTAAATAATTTAATATTCAAAGAAGCAAGTCTTTTCCCGTTGCAATAGTTTAAGATTGAACAAACTGCCTTAATGGTTGTATAATCTAGTTTCAGGTATGCTATACCATTGTATCATTTTCGGAAAGGAACATTTTACAAATGAAGCTAGGTGCCCGCATTTTAAAAACGGGAATTGCTATTGTTTTATCGCTTTTTATTTCTCAATTACTTAACCTTCCTTCACCTATTTTTGCCGGAATTGCGGCTATTTTCGCCGTCCAGCCGACTATTTATCGTTCTTACTTATCCATTATCGAACAAATACAAGGCAATGTAATCGGTGCATTAATTGCAGTCGTCTTTGTGTTATTGCTAGGTAACAATGTACTTATAATTGGGCTTGCTGCCATCATTGTTATCACGATCACACTCAAATTAAAACTGGAAAATGCCATTGGTCTCTCGTTAGTGACTCTGATTGCCATCATGGAGACGCCTGGAGAAACGTTTATTGAATTTGCCTTTATTCGTTTTTCAACCATAATGCTCGGAGTATTATCGGCTTTCCTAGTCAATCTGCTCTTTTTGCGTCCGAAATATGAAAATAGGCTTTATCAGCAAATTACCATGATGACAACCGATATTACGAAGTGGATTCGCTTGAATATCCGGGGCGCTTCAGAACATAAATTGTTAAAAAAAGATATTGAAGCCTTCAAGGAAGCCTTTATGAAAATAGAACAAACCTATTTAATGTATAAAGAGGAACGGAACTTTCTCAAGAAAGATAACCTTGAAAAAATACGCAAACAGGTTATTTACAGACAAATGATCTCGACATTAAAACGTTCATTAGAAGTATTAAAAAAACTGCACAGATTTGAAAATGAAATAGTAGACCTGCCAGATGAGTTTCAGAATATGTTTGTGCAGCAACTAGACTGCATCATTCATCATCATGAACATATTATGCTTAAGTTTATCGGCAAGGTAAAACCCAATGTTCAATTTGATGAAGGGGACATGCGCCTGTCACGCGAAGAATTAATCGAACAATTCATTATCCTTTATTCACAGATTCAGGATGAAAAGGACAGTACTCATTATCATATTATGCAGGTTATTGCAGCTATCAATGATTATGATGAATATGTCGAACATTTAGATCTCTTGATCACAAGCTTTCAGTCTTATCATAAAGGAGAAAGCGATGTAACACTCCCTGATTATTTATAAAGGATCTATTACAAAATTAAAGGTGTCAGGCATCTCGATACAGGATCTAGTATCACTTTGTATAAAGCATGGATGCCTGACAACCCCTTTTTCCTAACGGGTTATTGATCTAGCTGTTGTACTTGAAACAGTTTATAATAACTCCCCTTTTTATCCATCAATTCAGCATGACTACCTGCTTCCACTACTTCACCATGTTCAATTAAAATAATTCTGTCAGCATGTGTAATCGTTGAAAGACGATGTGCCACAATAAAGGTTGTTCGGTCCTTTGCCAATCTTTCCAGTGTCTCCTGAATCAGATGTTCGCTCTCTAAATCAAGGGCAGACGTTGCTTCATCGAGGATAAGAATTGGAGGATTCTTCAAAAATACCCGGGCAATGGCGATCCTTTGCTTTTGACCTCCGGATAATTTTACTCCTCTTTCCCCTACCTTCGTATCATACCCCTCCGGAAGGCTCGTAATAAAATCATGGGCATTGGCAGCCTTTGCTGCTTCAATTACCTCTTTTGCTGTCGCATCCGGCTTTCCAAGTAAAATATTCGCCCTAACCGAATCACTAAATAAGATAGTATCCTGCAGTACCATTCCTATCTTATCCCTTAGTGAACGTACTTTAAAATCTCGAACATCCGTACCGTCAAGCAGGATTCTTCCTCCTGTCACATCGTAAAACCGTGGAATTAAACTGACTAGGGAAGATTTTCCACCGCCGCTCATTCCCACAAAAGCTATCGTTTCCCCTCTTTTAATATCAAGGGTAATATTTTTTAAAACATCGCCATTTTGATCATCATAGGAAAAATCAACATGATCAAACACAATATGTCCCTCTACACTCTCACATTCAATCGAATCAGGGGCATCCTGAATATCATACTTTTCATCCATTAGTTCAAACACCCGATCCATTGAGGCAAAGGATTGCGTCAGCGAAGTTGAAGAATTCACCAGGCGTCTTAACGGAGCGTAAAGCCGCTCAATATACCCCGTAAACGCTACCATCGCTCCGACGGAAAGGGCATCATTAATGACGAGATAGCCAGCATATCCAATAACCAACAGCGGCGCAATATCTGTTACAGTATTCACCACAGCAAAAGACTTAGCATTCCATCTTGTATGCTCAATCGCTTTATTCAAAAAATTTCTGTTTTGCTGTGCAAAGTTCTTCTGCTCAACATCTTCAATAGCAAAACTTTTTATAACCGGCATTCCCTGTACCCGTTCGTGCAAATAGCTCTGCACCTCTGCGAGAGCTTGCGAGCGCTTACGTGTTAATGAACGTAATCTACTAAAAAAGTATTTTACTGAAAAAATATAAAGTGGTAATAATATAATGGATATTACAGTGAGTTTAATATCCATCGTAAACATAATCCCGATAGCGATGAGCACTGTTGTAAGGTCTAGCCATACATTCATCAGCCCCGTCACAACAAATGTTTTTGTCTGCTCTACATCATTAATAACCCTTGAAATGACTTCCCCTGTTTTGGTGTTTGAATAATATTTAAAACTCAGCTTCTGTATATGTGTGTACAATTGATCGCGAATATCATATAATATTTTGCTGGATGTCCACTGAGCAAAATATTGCCGGTAATACTCAATCGGCGGACGAAGGACAACAAATATGACGAACATAATAGCAATGATAAAAAACAATTCATTCACTTTTTCCTCTTTTGAAAGGACGTGATTACCAATTATATCATCCACGACATATTTTAGAAGCAAAGGGAGCAGGAGAGGAATAGCAAATTTTATGATCCCAATGATGATAGTCGCAAAGATTTGAACGCGATAAGGCTTTACAAAGTGCAAATAACGTTTGATACTGTCCACAATTCCCCCACCTAACCTTCACACAAAAACCCGTTGAAACATTCAACAGGTAATCACTACTGTCATGTTAGCCTCTGTATGTTAAATACCGCTCATACCAAGTATCGATAAAATCCGGTGCAAATGGACCTTTCCGCTGCAGAATCCATTGAATTAATGTGTTGACATTTGCCTTCAAAATACGGTCAATTGCTTCCGGATAATTCATTTCCTTTTTATGGCGTTCATATTCATCCTCATCGAGCAGATGATAAGTCATATCGGGAAAAACTTTAATATCTAAATCATAATCAATGTATTTCAATGCCTCACCATCATAAATAAACGGCGAGCTTAAATTACAATAATAATAAATTCCATCTTCCCGAAGCATTCCTATTATATTAAACCAATGCTGAGCGTGAAAATAAGTAATGGCCGGTTCTCTTGTTAACCACGTTCTTCCGTCTGATTCAGTTACAATCGTACGGTCATTGCCACCAATTACTAGGTTTTGCGAACCCTTCAGCACGGTTGTTTCATCCCATACACGATGAATTAACCCATTATGCTTATAACTGTGAATTTGTACTGGTTCACCTTCGTTGGGTACGCCCATTCTTTCCCCTACTTTCATTTCCGGACGCTTTGCAACCTATCCATTTTTTCATAATCTATAACATGTATAACTTTACGAATCGTATAAGTTATACTGGTTTAAAATAACGACAAGAGGTAACAAAGATCAATTCCTAATTTATATTAATACTATTATAACGGTTTATGGGAAATTTTAAAACAAAACAACCATCGAAATCTCATCAATGGTTGCTAATTGTCCTGAGCGGTAAAGCTGGATATTGCTCTGAATTTGATAATGACTGCCTATCTTTTAACCACTCAATTCAGGAAATCACTCACAGAATGTTTCCTTCCTATCATCTATTACGTGACGATCGATTCACGCCCTTCATCATATGGACACATTAACTGCTTCTTGATAAGAACGAATGACTTCTTCTGTCTGCTTTTCAAATACCTGCTGGATTTCTTTCAGTTCTTTTTTCATGTTCACCATTTTAAGCTGAACACTTTCCAACTGACTTCCCCTTTGAAGCTGCATTTCTATTTCCTGGCATCTTTCCAGTTCACTTTGCAGAAATAAAAGACGATCCATGATTTTCAATTGTTCAGTTACTAAACGGTTGAATTCATTCATTCTTACCACCCGCCTAAATAAATTCCCCTTCTGCCAAGCTACAGCGTTAGGTTTCTTTCCTAAATAATCTATTCGGCGCTTTCTTCTCTATTCCTTTGAATACTTTTGTCAAGCAGCATATTTTTTTGTCAAATGAATTTATTTGCAATCGTTTAAGGGGGGTTCTTTTAGAAGTGGTTTATTGGTTTATGAACAGTGATTTATTTTAGAAAAACTGGATGGGAGGGGAAATATTCCATATCTATGAAAGAAGAAAGGGCTGCACAGCATAAGGATCTTCCCCAATAGAATCTTGATTCGGCTTCATCCGTTGAATGAAGACTTGAATCAAACCGAGGATACCTGCTGTTTAGCCCTCCCTTTTACATGTCTTATTTACTAGCTTGGCCTGAGTTTTTCGCTTTGTTCGCTTCAGCCTGTTGGTTTTGCTTTCTTACTTCCTGGACATCTGTATCACTCGCAAATTCTGTTCCAAATTGTCCTTTGTTGGAAGCAGATGCCGTATTTTGTTGTCTCACCTGCTGAATGTTTGTACCAGCTTGAGAGCGGTTTGGTTGTTTCGCCATGATGATTATCACCTCCACGAAAGTTAATGTAACCATCTCAAAGACGAATATCCTTCAAAAATAGAAATTTTGTATGTATAAATAAAAAACGGATTTGAATACAAAGCAGACCCCATTAAAATGTCCTCCCTAAAAAGACAAAACAGCGGGATCTGTCCATTTTTGGTGTCAGGCACCGCAAGTGGGGGCATCGCAAATGCTTGCGATGCCTGAGGTTTTATTTTTTATAATATTGCATGATTATTTTTTGATGTGATACGGGGAATGGATAGATATCTATTTCTGTGGTAGAAACGATTTTCAGATCTTGCCTTTCATCCGGAATAGTTAATAATGTTCCCTGATAAACATGTATATTCCAAGTGAGATGTGAAAAAACATGATCAATCGTCCCCGCCATGTCGCCCAGTTGCATTTCCACACCAAATTCACTTCTTATATATTCCTGTAATTGCTCCCCCTCTGAGCGATAGGGGAGATGGATTTCCACATTAGGAAATTCCCATAGATTAGCGAGCAAGCCGTTTTCCGGACGCTTATGAATCAATGTTCGTCCCCTCTCGTCCTGAAGTACGACAGCAGCCAAGTGAACGGCGCGTTGTTTTTTATTCTTTATTTTAACTGGCAACTCGTCCTGTACCCCTTCATGAAAAGCGGAGCAATGCTCCCGTACAGGGCATAATAGACAGGAAGGAGAAGATGGGGTACAAACTATTGCCCCTAGCTCCATCAGAGCCTGGTTAAAATAGGAAGGATTGTCATGCGATATTAATTGCCTGACAGCTTTTTCAAAAATTTTTCGAGTGGCTGGCTTAGCAATATCCTCCCAAATCGATAAGATTCTGGAAAGTACACGCATCACATTGCCATCCACTGCAGGTTCAGCCTTTCCGTAAGCAATACTCAATATGGCACCCGCTGTGTAAGGGCCAACTCCTTTCAAGGAAGAGATCTCTTTTGGGTCCTCTGGAACCTTTCCTCCATATTTTTCTTGCACTTCCTTGACGGCTGAATGTAGATTTCTTGCTCTAGAATAATAACCAAGCCCTTCCCAAGCCTTAAGTATATTTTCTTCTTCCGCTTCAGACAGTGCCTTAACGGTAGGAAATTGCTCGATAAAACGGGTAAAATACGGAATGACTGTATCCACCCGTGTTTGCTGTAGCATAATCTCCGATACCCAAATTTTATAGGGATCACGATCTTGGCGCCATGGTAAATCGCGCTTTTCTTCCATAAACCAATTTATCAAGTCACAGCGGAAGCCTTCTGCGTCAATAGCTTCCAAACGCTTCAAATTGTTATTTTTCACTTTTGTCCCCCCAGAACAGTAAACTTTTTGTTGAAATTAGGCATAATAATTATACGAATAACTAAATTGTGAACAATATATTATAAATAAGAAAACCCTCATTTAAATAATTCTAAAAGTGGGAAATTATCACTGCGGCAGTATTTTTTTTTTGATAAACTAGTAGTAGAAAGTCAAAATGTTATTTGAAACAGGACATTTCTGTTCGTTGGAAATATCCTAAAAAAGGAGGTTCCATCCGTGGATACTGGCACTCATGTTGTAATGGGATTTGCCCTTGGCGGACTGGCAACGCTTGATCCAGCCTTTTCTGAAGGTTCTGCCGCTACTTGCGTATTAATTTCCGCCCTTATTGGTTCACAGGTACCTGATATCGATACCGTTTTAAAGTTAAAAAATAATGCTGTCTATATACGAAATCATCGAGGCATCACTCATTCCATTCCTGCTGTTTTACTTTGGCCTGTACTGATATCCGGACTGTTATATCAATTTTTTCCAGAAGTGAATTTCCTACATTTATGGCTCTGGACATTTCTGGCGGTGTTCCTCCATGTCTTTGTTGATATGTTTAATGCCTATGGTACCCAAGCTTTTCGCCCATTTTCATCAAAATGGGTTGCCCTTGGGGTTATCAATACATTTGATCCTTTGATTTTTAGCCTTCATATAGTCGGACTAGTCCTTTGGGTGTTCGGGGCAAATCCAGGCTACACCTTCCTGACTATTTATGCTATATTGGTGGTCTATTACATTTTCCGTTTTATGGAAAGAAGAAGAGTATACAAACGCGTATTAAAAATGATTCCGGATGCCGTCGAAATCATTATTTCACCAACTTTAAAATTCCATCATTGGAAAATTGCCGTGATGAACCAGCATCAGTTTTTCGTCGGACGATCAGTAAATAGAAGGGTTGAGATTCAAGATCAATTTAACCGTCTTGAAATTCCTCAGACACCAGTATTAGAAGCAGCGAAGAAAGATTCCAATCTGTCTGCTTTTCTCTCCTTCTCACCTGTATACCGATGGGAAGCGGATGAATTTGATGACTATTATGAAGTACGCTTTATCGACTTAAGATATCGAAGCAAAGATTATTATCCTTTTGTTGCCGTCGTTCAGCTTGATCGGGATTTAAATATCAAAACTTCTTATACCGGATGGATTTTCAGTGAGAAAAAACTGCGAAAGAAACTGGAAATCATTCCAAGCTAAAGCGGTGCCAGTACAGCATCGCTTTTTTTCCAAATATTTATCCCCCTCCTGCTGACATATATCCTGCAAAATAAAACATACTATCTTTAAGTGATCATCAAGACACCAGCCCTTAATGGTCACGGGTTAACCCCTTGTTCAGGAGGTTTTGCAACCATGCGAAACAAAGAAAGAGGCTTTACCAATCAGAATAATAATAAACTCGAGGGTGAGCCCCGGGCTAAAGCGGAATATGCCTCTAAACGGGCAGATGGAACAATTAATACCCATCCGCAAGAACGGATGCGAGCTTCCGGCAGCCGGAGTAATGATACATCGAATTTCCTTTAATCCGCTATGGAAATAAATGCCGATATGGTACCGATTGCGTTTGCCTGACCTGAAAAATAAACGGAGCCTCCCGCCTATCATACGATTTCCAGATTTCATCCTCTGATGATTCCGCTGGATTTTGTATGGCGGGAGTCCCTTATTACCGCCAACTAAGAAGAAAATTACCTTAAAGAATTTCCTTAATGAAAGCAGTTCAATGTTTTCCCTTCAGATCACTGGATAACATAAAAAACTTTCCCCGTGCTCTCCTATTAAATTCAGTTCTCCAGTTTAACCAGCATCGAAATAGGAAGTGCTTCCTCATCTTTTCCATTAATCAATCTATGTCCCCAAGCAAAAACACCCTTTAAGTAAGTTATTTTAAAATAAGCCCCTGGATCTCCTTCTATTGCATAAATTTCTCCTGGAATAAATTCATCCGGATCTAACAAGTGTGCCTTGGCCAATAAAGCCTTTCTTTCATAGACGGCAAACTCATTCACCATTCCCATTTGTTCTGCTTTTCTAGATTTTTCATGTAATCGGGCAACTTCCTGCTGTAATTCATACTGAGACATCTGGCTGTAATGTTTTTCCTGCACGATCGATTCTCCCCTTTATCGATAATTCATTCATGATTTAAATAAGCTTCAATTTGTTCAAGTGAAAAGCCTTTACGAAAAAGCGCCTGTTTCATTTTCCTCTCATAATCATACCCTGACTCCTTCTCATATTTCCGATGAAGCTTTTGAGCCTGATACTTCAGGGCTTCAAACTCATTATTGCTTTGTATTGGGAAGGATGCAGAAACTGCTTCTGAGATGATGTTAAAAGGAAATCCTTTCCTAATTAACATCTGTTCAAGCTTTTGTCTGAGAACCCTTTCCGAGTCACGGTAATTTCGGCCTGCCATTTTCCGGCAAAGCTTTTGCGCAGCCTCGAACTGAGCTTCGAATGGGTATTGCTCCATTGCCTCTTCAATATGCTTAGAGTTAATTCCCCGCTCTTTCAATTCCCTTTCTATCAATACCGAACCTTTATCGGTAGTATTCATTTGTGTCCGTACATAGGACAGTGCATATTGTTCATCATCAAGAAATTTATAATCATAAAGCTTTAAAACCACTTCTTGAATAATCGGCAGATCTATATCCTTCTCCTGTAAATAAGCTCGAACCTCTGACTCCGATCGTATTCGTCGGGCTAAATAATTTAGAGCCAGATTATATGTTCTTCGAATGTCATCCTCATAGCATATCTCAGTATACAAAAGAGAGTCTAAATCCATCCCCTTTTTCAAACCAAACTGGATCAAAACCGCTTCATCGACACTGAAGGCATAATGCTCCCCGCTTCCCTCATCTGTATAAATATTATAGCGCTCTTTATTTTTTTCTTGAGTTGTTATTTTCGTAATGGTACGCATACCCTTCCCACCTCAATACCTACTTTAGCATAATCATATTCATTTATTAACGGAAGAAAAATTTTTCCTTTGTTTCGCTATGTTAACAGTATGTTTCTTTCCTTTCGGGGAAAAATAAGGAAGAAAAATAACTTGCGAAAGGATTGTGCAAATTGCCACGAAAAAAAGTTGAAAAATTTAAAACAACCTTGACCAGCATGCAGGCAGTAACCTATAATAGAGATTTTAAAACGGCTGACAGAGCCGGCGGATTCACAGATAGAAAAGGAAAAAAGTAAAAGAAAAATTTGCTCGTTGCAGGAGCATACTAAAGTATGGAGGCAAGTTCTCCATACTTTATTTTTTTGAAAGGGGAAAATGAATATGGGTCGTGCTCGAAGTCACAAAACACGTGACAGAAATAAAGGTTCCCTCCCACAAGTACCAAAAAACATGAAATACAATAAAATAAGTGAAGAATATTCACAGGAACTTGAGACGCAGTTAAGCAGAGAAGAACGGGCCCTATCCAATGCCGCCAATCAGCGAGTTCAGGGCAACAGGGGAAAATAGTAGGCAAAATGGTGAGGATTGATTATTTTCATTTAAGGGGAGTGACTGCAATGGGCATTAGAAGGAAAAACCATAAATTAAAAGCAAAAGGCATTGATGTAGAATTCTCACAGGAATTAGCCGATCAGGATGATTTGAAAGCACAAACACGAGCATTAGCTGCTAAACATCGTGTTAAGCAAAACAAAAATAAATCGTAACTACAAAAAAACGATTCTAAGTGGACAAATTTATCTGCAGAAGAAAAGGGACAGAAGCGATCAGTCCCTTTTCCTTCTATATCTGTGCACAACTTATCCACATCATCGTGGATAATGTGGATATATGTAATGGATAACGATGATTACCATGTTCTCAATTCCACTTAATTGTGTATAATTCGACAGATTTCTCCTGATTAATCTGTGGATTATGTGGATATTTCTGTGGATGGCTGTCATACAAATGATTTCATAAGTATTAACCATTCCTTTCTTCGATTATCATCCTCCTATTTGCAGGGATGGCAAGACTGCCTGTCACAAAGGTTATAAGGGATAAAAGAACCGGCAAAACAACAGTGTGCAATCCAAATGGATTTGGATAAAAACGATCCAATAATATATAAGATCCCATTCCGACAATCATCGACAAAATTGCACCATATTTGTTGCCTCTGCTCCAATAAAGTCCAAAAATAATTGGCCAAATAAATACGGACTCTAATCCCCCAAATGAAAATAAATTAAGCCAAACCAATAAATCAGGCGGATTTAATGAAAAAAACACGACCGCAAGCCCGATGACTGCTGTAACCAAAAGACTCGTTCTTTTAATATGTTGTTCCGATGCATCTAACTTTATAAAATTTAAATAGATATCCTTTACAATAGTTGAGCTCACCAGAATCAACAGAGCATTCACCGTTGACATAATGGCGGCCATCGGTGCTGCTAGCACAAGTCCTGCCAACAAGGACGGCAAAACCTCCATCGCAAGCATCGGCATGACTTTATCGCCAATTTCAATTCCCGGTAATACCGACCTTGCCAATACGCCGATTAAGTGCATGCCGAACATGATCGTGCCAATCACAACTGTTCCAATGATAACCGCAAGATGCATCGCTTTTGCATCCTTATAGGACATGGCCCTGACTGCAATCTGCGGCAGTCCTACTACTCCGACCCCTACCAAAATCCAAAAGGAGGACACATACAGGGGCGTTAAATCCTGTTCTGCTCCAAATGGTGAAATAAAATACGGATTTTCCGCAGCCAGTTCAGACATAATCGCCGTCATACCACCGCCAGCCATAATGGTTCCAATCAGAAGCACAATGGTTCCAATCAGCATAATTAATCCTTGAACGGTATCTGATAAAGCCACAGCACGAAAACCGCCGATGATGACATACACAAGGACCGATACAGCAAAAATAAATAATGAAGCCGTATAACTCATCCCTGTCAGAGATTCAATCAATCGGGCACCGCCAACCCACTGTGCCGTCATCGATGAAAAGAGAAAGATAATAATACTTAAAGCAGACATCAGAACAATCACATTGCTTTGATATCGGTCTTTAAGAAAATCGATAATAGTAACATAGTTATTTTTTTTCGCAATAATAGCGAACTTTTTCCCTAACACCATTAAAACAAAATAGCCTGCTGGCAACTGAGCCATTGACAGCAATACCCAGCCAAGCCCTTTCGTATACGCCACACCCGGTCCCCCGATAAAACTACTGGCGCTACCATATGTTGCAATCATTGTCATCGCAAGAACAAATCCCCCGAGTTCTCTCCCACCAAGAAAATATTCCTGCAAAAAGCTATTCGTTGTTTGAATATAGCGATTTGCCCAAAAGCCAATGACAAAGAAAATAAATATAAATATTAATAGTGGTACAATAACTCCTGTATTCATTTCTCGCTCCCATCTTCTTCAAAAGATACTTCTTTGAATAAGAATTTCACACTTATTATGACAAGCAGGGTGCTGATAATGGTAGCGACAATACAGCTATAGAAAAACCATTCAGGCATGCCGAGAATATATTTGTATTCTCTTGGATCACCCGAACCCATTCCATAAGCAAATCCATACCATAAAAGAAAATTAAGGATCACGATTATGATTCCAATGATCGCTTCCTTATGTGCCGTCTTGAACCGTTTGTCCTTTGGATCATAAAACTGTTTCACGATACACGATACTCCTCCCTCATTTTCAACTATATCTCACCGACCACTTTTTCATCGAGCTTGGGAATAGAAGATAAATTCCTGTATCATTATACCATTTACGACTTTGTAATACAGCGCTCCTTTTTTAAAGCTTTTACTCTGCAAAATTATTTTTCGCTATAAAAAAGTTCAGTCTGACATGAGCATTTCTTACCTGAGATTGCAATTCCATTTATAGTTTTAATTTCTTGCTTTACATAAATTGCCCCAAATTGCAAAAAATATGGATAGAAATTGGGGGAATGATCATGAAAATTAAATTGCTCGATTCAATCCTTAAACGCATAAATACTAAACCGGACTTAAAGGAACAGTCCGGAGCTCAGAATGAAAAAATAAAGAAAAAGGACATCAGCACCCGTTATGAAAAAAATCTCGAGACCTTTAAAGTCCTTTTTAGTATTCCAAAAAATACAGATGTGAAGCTTCGCGAGTTTACCATCCGCTCCTTAAATCGCCGTGCCTTTATTCTTTATTTAAGCACAATGGTAGACATTAAAAATATTCAGGAAACCATTTTAGAAAAACTGATTACCTATGATCATTCAACTACAAAGATTCAAAATATCGTTACATATCCGATCTTGAAAACAGCCTCGAACATCGGGGAAATTACTGAATTTATCACTGGAGGAATTACTGCTCTCTTTATCGAGGGTGATGAAGAGTGTTATTTATTTGAAACGACCAAAACACGCGGCCGCTCAATTGAAACATCGCAAAATGAAGTAATTGTCAAAGGGGCAAAGGAATCCTTCAATGAAAAGGTCATCGATAACATTGCCTTAATCCGTAAAAAAATTAAAAACGAAAACCTAATTGTAGAATCACAGGTAGTCTCTAAACGTTCCCGAAACGATGTCTTCCTTGTATATCAAAATGATTTAGTAAATCAAGATCTGCTGAAAGCGATACAAGAGAAGCTGAAATCGTTAGACACTGACACAATTTTGGACTTAAGTATCCTAGAGCAATATCTGGAGGAACGTCCGAAGTCTTTCTTTCCGACACTCCTTTATACTGAACGGCCTGACAGAGCAGCTTCGTTTCTTGAAGAAGGATATATTGTGCTGTTAATGTCCAATTCACCAAGCTGTCTTATTCTGCCTGCCACCTTTTGGTCTATCTTCCATTCGCCCGAGGATCATTACCTTCGTATGCCGTATGGAAACTTTGTCCGAATTCTTCGGATCGTCGCCATGTTTATTGCCTTTTTCACTTCTTCCTTTTATGTTGCTATAACAAACTATCATGTTGGAATGATACCGCCGGATTTATTAATGGCTATCGCTGGGACTAGAGAGAGAGTCCCCTTTCCATCTATTATGGAAATTCTCTTAATGGAAATAGCATTTGAACTCATTCGAGAAGCAGGATTACGCGTTCCCTCGCCGATTGGACCCACCATCGGCATAGTCGGTGCATTAATCCTCGGACAAGCAGCAGTACAGGCCAATATGATTAGCCCGATTGTCATCATTGTCATCGCCTTAAGCGGATTAAGCTCCTTTATCATCAGTGATGTGAGCTTGAACTTTGCCATCCGCATGATTCGTTTTTTATTTATCTTTTCATCAGGCTTTATGGGGATATACGGAGCCACTGCATTATTTATTGGCGGGCTGTTTTATTTAGTATCGCTCAAATCATTCGGCACCCCTTATTTTGCGCCGATGACACCGCATTATTTTTCATCTAAGGATTTAATCATCCGCCACATCCCGATAAAGGAAAGGATTCGTCCCGGATATTTAAAGACAAAAGATATAGTCAAAAACAGAAAGGAATAAAATGGAATGAAACAGCAACCAGGTAAACTAGGGATTCGTGAATATATTTCTATCTTGATCTTAACAGTTGGAGCAAAGTTAGCAGAGGATACACCTTCTATACTGTACTCTCATGTACAAAATGCGGCATGGATGATCCCGATTATATCCGGTGCTATCTTTTTCGTGCCGTTTTTTCTACTGATCAAGACTTTGGCTATATACGAGGATAAGAATCTATTCGAATTGATTAAACAATTACTTGGAAAATTTGCCGGCTTTATTATTTGTCTATATATCTTCCTAGTCAATTCCGCTGCTATTTCGTTTGATTCCAGAACATATTCCAAAGTGATAAGGACTTATTATTTTACAACTACACCGGATATTATCATCTATGGAATCCTTATGTTTATCAGTGCCTATGGGGCAAAAAAAGGCATCCAACATATTGGATCGGTTTCATATATTGTTGTTTTTTATGTCATTTTTTCATTTTCCCTTGCTTTAATTTTATGTATTCGCGATGCCAATATTTCTGCGATATTTCCCATCTTAGGTACAGGTGCTCCCGATATTTCCATAGCAAGTATCCGCAATCTTTCTCTATTCGCAGATTTTTTTATTTTATGTGCCATTGTTCCATACATTTCGTCCTTCAAAGACTTTCAAAAAGGTACTTGGATCGCTTATTTGTACATTATTTTCGAACTGAGCATAGCAATCTTAGTATTTTTAAGTTTATTTGATGTCACGTTAAGCGAAACTGAATATCCCTTTCACGCGGCAATTCGCTATATTTCTTTCGGACGGTTTCTCTCCAATGTTGAAATTTTATTTTTGCCGATTTGGCTGATGGCTGCCTTTATTCGCTTTTCCGGCTTTCTGTATATCAATGCGCTGATGTTCGGTTATCTATTTAAAATTAAAGACTTTGAATATTTAATCCCTTCACTTGCCATCATCTATTTATTCATTGGCATGATTCCGGAAACATCGATGGATGTTAGTTTGGAATTTAAAGAACCGATTCAATTTATTGCCGGATCAAGCTACACGTTATTATGTATCATTCTATGGCTGGCAGCACTGATCAAAGGAGAGTTTAAACATGCAAAAAATAAAACTAGCGTATAAGTTATTATTGTTGTGCTTTATTGTGTGTTTTCTGACAGGATGCTGGGATCGAAAAGAACTTGAAGACAAAGCATATGTAATCGCAATCGGACTGGATAAATCAAAAGAGGAAAAGAAAATCAAAATAACGATGGTGATTGCCAACCCTGAAGTAGGAAGCATTCAGGGAGGCGGCGGAACAACCGAAAAACCGAAAGAAATCATCACCTTTGATGCAAACGACATGATTACAGCAAAAGGCACTGCAAATGCTGTCATTTCCCGTTCTATCAGTTATGAATTATTAAAAATCATTGTCGTTTCCGAAGAATTCGCAAAGGAACCAGATTTTATCCATACGATGTACGATACAACAAAGGATAGAGAAATTCGTATGAACAGCTATTTGGCTATAAGCAAGGAAAAAGCCTTCGAATATTTTAAGGCTAACAAGCCAAGAATGGAAATAAGGCCACATAAATACTTCCAATTCATGATTCAACACGGGATTGAAAATGGATTAATACCAGATTCCACTCTCTTCCGCTTTTTCAAAACCACTGAACGGGGAAATGACCTATTTTTAGCCATGTATACAACAGCAAAACGACAGGAGAATCCTAAAATAAAAGGAGAAGATGAATTTTACGCTGGGGAATTAAATGCAACGGGAGAGCTGGATAACACACAGTTTATCGGTTCAGCCGTTTTAAAAAATGGCAGGTTGATTGGCAAGCTGTCCGGCCAGGAGACAAGGACTGTCAATATTCTTGATGATACAACCGAAATTGAGGATGTACTGATCAATTTCCCTAATCCTTTTTCAAATAATTCCGCTCCGATGTCGACAAGAATACTAAAGACAGAAAACAATAAAGTCAAAATGAACGTCAAAAACGGACAAACCAAAATATGGATTACAATTCCACTTTCTATGGAAATATTGGCTAACCCTTCTATGGTTGATTTTAAAAAGGAAAAGAACCAGCAGATTTTAAAAGAGCATTTAACCAAACATTTTACTTCAATGATAGACAGCTTATTTGAAAAATCACAAACTGACCTAAAAGGGGCTCCATATCCTTTATCGCTTTTTGCACGGAAATATTTTGCGACGGTCCAAAGCTTTGATGCCTATGATTGGCCGAAGGCTTTTACAGAGGCAGATATTCATATCCAATTACAGGTTGATATCATTGACTTCGGAAAACAGGGAGTAAAACCAAAGAAAATGGGAGGATAAAAATGAGGATATTTATATTTCTTGTGGTATTCACCATAGTTATCTATACGTTGGGCTTCGCTGTTTCACTATGGAGGGAAAAACAGAAAACCGGGGCAATAACAGTCCTATTTCTATGCCTACTCATGACCATTCTCCCCTTCTTTTCCTCCTTGAAATAAAGCGTTCTAAACATACCACTTAACCGGCGGCTGCTTACCTTTGCAAACAGCGGATAAACATTGTGTTCATCCGCTGCTTTCCTTTACTCCTGATAGTAATAATATTCATTTTTCACCGATTCCACTGCATTCACCACTACTCCGAGCAATTGGGAATTTGTTTTTTCCAGCAGTGTTTTTGCCTTTATTGCCTTTTCTTTATGTGTCTTTCCGCTGGATACGACCATGATGACGCCGTCACATTTATTAGCTATAATTTGCGGATCGGCGACTGCCAGTACCGGCGGAGTATCAAAGACTATGTAGTCATAGCGCTTTCTCAGCTCTTCCAACACGGCTTCCATTGCATTCGAACTCAGGAGCTCTGAAGGATTAGGAGGGATCGGACCACTAGTTAATATATCGAGGTTTGGAATACTTGTCTCGATAATTCCTTCATCAAATGTAATTTTTTTTGTCAAAATACTCGTCAATCCATTCAAATTACGTGCTTTAAAGGCGTAATGAATAGAAGGCTTTCGTAAATCTGTATCCACCAAAATAACCTTTTTTCCCTGCTGTGCCAATACAATAGATAAATTACAGATGACCGTTGTTTTTCCATCATTCGGCTCCGGTGATGAAACCATAATCGTTTGAATTTCTTTATCCACTGAAGAAAATAAAATATTCGTGCGAATCAGTCGGTACTGTTCAGAAATAGGCAATTTAGGATGGGTATGGGCAATTAATTGAATCTGACCTTTCTGCTTACGACTCAATGCTCTTTTCCCCCATTCTATGCTTTCTTAACTCTTTGCTATCTAATTTTGCCGGAAGTTTTTGAATCGTTCCCAGCACAGGAAGTCCCAAATACATTTCAACGTCACTGCCGTTTTTCAGCGTATTATCCAGATATTCCGATAAGAATGCCAAACCAATGCCTGCCATCAAACCTATTACAAGAGCAATGGCAATATTCAGATACGGATCCGGTTTTACAGGGTCTGGATTCTTTGGTAATTCCGCTTTTGCCAGAATACTTACATTGTCGACATTCATAATTCCTTTGATTTCATCTTGAAAGGTGACAGAGACAGCATTGGCAATTTTCACCGCTGTTTTCGGGTCTTCATTCGTTACAGTTAATGAGAAAACCTGTGATTCACCCTGACTGTTGACCATAATATTCTTCTCCAGCTGAGAAATACTCTGTTTCAGATCATATTTTTCTTTAACCTTTTCAAGTATCCTGGGACTTTTTACAATAACGCTGTATGTATTAATTAACTCAACGTTACTATTAATTTGTGAGAGATCTATTTTATTCTCGGAATCCCTCTGATTAACAAGAATAAGTGTTGAAGCCTGATATACTGGGGTCAGAACATAAAATGAAATGACACCGCTAATAACCGCTGCGGCAATCGTCAGGAACGCTATCAACTTCCAACGCTTCTTAATGGTTTTCAAAATGTCAATTAAACTGATCGTCTCCTCCATCGTGTTCCTCCAAATTTTTCTATTTCCATTCCAAAGAACATTTTAATACTTAATAATAAACATTTAAACTGAAATTATCATTATTTTGAAACTTTTTAAAAAAATTATTCTGAAAACAATAGAATAACAGCGAAAAGGATTGAAACAGGTAATCGAAAGGTATTTTTCCCCATAAAAGAAAACCTTCCCCAGAGTCAGTCCGCTCTTTCGTCAGCCTATTTCACAAAAATTACTTTATAAAGCTGAATGGCAGCAAGTGGCATCAGTGCCAATCCATATACAGTTATAAGCTGATCCTTTGTCAGAAAGGCAACCTCAAAAATCCCCATGAGCGAAGGAACGAAAAGCACCAGGTGCAAAAAAATGAGGCCAACTATCATGGCAAACCATAAATATTGATTAGTGAATACTCCAATCTGAAAAACAGATTGCTTCGCTCTCGTATTAAAGCCATGAAATAATCTGGCTAAACATAATGTAGAAAACGCCATTGTGCTGGCAACAGATTCATTTCCTGTTTCCAAACCGATATGAAAGGCAAGGATCGTTGATATTGCAATTAACAAACCACCTATTCCAACCTTATTTAAAAATGAAAGATTGAGTAAATGCTGATGAACATCTCTTGGTTTTTCCTTCATAATATTTTTATTGTGTGGCTCAAGCCCAAGTGCAATGGCGGGCAGGCTGTCTGTCAGTAAGTTAATAAACAACAGATGAACAGGAGCAAACGGAACCGGCAACGCCAGCATCGAAGCATACAAAACAGACAAGATACCGGCCGTATTTCCGGAAAGAAGGAAGCGAATCGAATTATTGATATTTGTATAAATGCTCCTTCCGTTTGAAACAGCCTTTACAATCGTCGAGAAATTATCATCTGTTAAAATCATGGATGAAGCATCCTTAGCTACTCCTGTTCCTGTAATCCCCATGGCGATTCCAATATCCGCCTGCTTTAAGGCCGGTGCATCATTCACACCATCTCCGGTCATTGCGACGACATTGCCTTTTTCCTGCCAAGCCTTGACAATCCGGATTTTATGTTCCGGAGAAACTCTTGCATAAACAGACAGATGTTCAATCTTATCTCTTAATTGCTCATCTGTTAGTTTTTCAATTTCTCCTCCTTCAATCGCTTCTAAATCATTCTGCAATATTCCTATCTGCTTTGCAATCGCAGCTGCAGTGATCTTATGATCCCCTGTGATCATAACCGGTTTAATTCCCGCATTTATACAGGATTCTACCGCTCCCTTTGATTCCAGCCGAGGCGGATCCATCATAGCTGTTAGTCCAACAAAGATTAAATCTCTTTCATCGTCGATATCTATTTCCTGATCCTTTTTCACTTCCTTATAAGCAAAACCAAGAACCCGCAATCCTTCAGCGGAGAAAGTTCGGTTCACCTTTTCAATTTCTCTATGCTGGTGCTCGGTAAATTCAACGAGGCCATCAGAGGTCTTCATTTCCTTTATTCGAGATAAAAGGACATCCAGAGCCCCTTTTGTGATCATGATGTATTTATCATCTATCCTATTAACTGTACTCATCAGTTTCCGATCTGAATCAAACGGGATTTCTCCTATTCTTGGATACATTTCTCTTGCTGCCAATTCATCCATTTGATATTCTTCACCTAAATTCGTTAAGGCTACCTCTGTCGGATCCCCAATTTCCTTGTTATTCATGGTGATCGAATCATTGCACAGCAATGACATAAGGAGAAAGTTCTTTTCTACCGGATTTTCCTTATTTAATTGATCATGCGGTATTATCCTATTATCAACAAACACCTTTTGAACCTTCATTTTATTCTGTGTCAATGTTCCTGTCTTGTCTGAACAAATAACAGATATACTACCAAGACTTTCAACCGCATGAAGCTTCCTCATGATCGCATTTTCCTTCGCCATCTTCTGTGTGCCAAAGGCAAGCACAATCGTTACAATCGAACTCAAGGCCTCCGGAATCGCAGCAACTGCCAAGGAAACAGCAAACATAAAGGAATCGACGATATCCCGCCCCCTATATATATCTACTCCAAATATAATAAGCGCAATAAAAATGATAATAATTGCTAGTCTCTTTCCAAAATGATCCAAAGTGACTTGTAAAGGTGTTTTTTTCTCCTGTGCCGATTCAAGAAGATCGGCAATTCTGCCTATCTCTGTTCTCATCCCAATATTCGTTACGACAGCAACAGCTCGTCCATATGTAACAAAGCTACCCGAAAATACCATATTCCTTCGATCACCTAAGGATACATCCACCTCTGGAATGAGCTCCAAATTTTTTTCAACTGCCACCGATTCGCCAGTCAAGGAGCTTTCATTCACCTGGAGGCTGTGATTCTCTATGATTCTCCCATCTGCCACAACAAAATCCCCTGCATCGAGAAAGAGAATATCCCCTACGACAACTTCTCTTGAAGGAATTTCCACTGTTTGTCCATTGCGCAGCACCTTTGCAGTTGGCGAAGTCAATGCTTTTAAACTACTAAGAGATTTTTCTGCCTTCATATGCTGTGCGGTTCCAAGAACGGCATTTAATATGACAACAGCCAAAATAACCAAGGTGCTTTCAACTTCTCCTAAAAAAGCAGAAATCAGGGCAGCAATAATCAGGATGATGATCAGGAAGTCCTTAAATTGCTCCAAGAACACCCGGACAACGGTCTTTCGCTTTTCTTCCTCCAATTCATTAAATCCAAATTCTGCACGCCTTTTATGTACATCCTCATCATAAAGTCCGCTGCTTGTTACACCTAAGAACTCAAGGCAGCTTTCTTTTGATTGCTGGTAAAATTCAGGCATGACTTCAGCTCCTTTCCCGCCTCTTGTCAGTGGAACCCCACTATACATTACCTGCTTCGATCCTTTTGGTCTTACATTTCTAACTTTATTATTTCATATTATCTAAAAAAATAAAAAAATTTGTACTTTTTGTCAAAGATAACGAAAAAAACAGGATGTGCAGCAGCAAAGGCATGCATCATCCTGTTTTTTTAGCGCTTTTGATTGTAAAGTGAACGACCCTTTTTATTAATGGCGGATTGTTTTTAAAGCACCTGACCAAGAAATAACTTGGTCTAACATTGCATTTACATTTTTAAGGTGTAATTCTGCCGGTTTGAAATCCGTTCCGTTTTCAAAATCAGTAAATAATGACAAGGCAGGATGTACACGAACATCTGCTACAGATAATTCACCGAGAATTCCGCGTAAATGTTCTGCTGCACGGGCTCCTCCCACAGAACCGTAGCTTACGATACCGGCAGCTTTATCATTCCATTCTTCCCGAGCCCAATCCAGTGCATTTTTTAAAGCTCCTGAAATGCTGTGGTTATATTCCTGAACAATAAAAACAAAGCCATCTAAGCTGCTAAGTTTTTCAGACCAAGCCTTAATCCCTGGTTCTGTACCATCAGTTTCCCATAACAGTGGCAATTTATAATCTGCAATATCCACGATTTCATAATTTGCATCGCCACGTTGGTCAGCAATTCCTTTTACCCATTCTCCAACCTGCGGACTGACGCGTCCTTGTCGTGTACTGCCTAGTATAATTCCGATGTTTAATTTTGTCATTGTATTTTCCTCCTTTGATGTTGAACCATGAATAAATTACTGAGAAATCCCGTCTCCTTACCACCGTATTCATCATAGCTGAGTTCATTCTATGGATACATATCATGGCCTTACATAAAGATTCATTAACGATATCTTGAATTAATTTGTTTTTAATTCGAGATAATGATATATAATATTTTCTCTTCTGTCAATCTCTTAGCACATAAATTTTATTTTTATTTTTCACAAAATATTGGGACAATAAGCATGATTATGGCTATGACAAATAAAGTGCTCAACCAAGAAGATTAGTGTTAATCCTGAACGTCTTTTGCCCTATAATGAGTATATTGACTTCAGAAAGCAGGTGAACGATTGAATATTTTGTCTGTTGGACTTGGAGGAATTATCGGTGCGATTTTACGCTATATTACAGGGCAGGTAATACCTGTTCAAAATGGATTTCCTCTGAATACGTTAATGATTAATCTTTCAGGATGTTTTCTTCTTGCTTGGTTTTATACTACCGTTATTGACCGGAATATCCCTTCTTACATTCGGCTAGGAATCGGTACGGGATTAATTGGTGCTTTTACCACTTTCTCCACTTTCTCTGTTGAGACAATTGAATTGCTGCGGCACGGACAATGGTTTCAGGCACTTCTCTATGTTCTTATAAGCGTTATTGGCGGGCTTCTTCTGTCTGTTGCCGGAATGAAATGGGCAGACTTTTTGCAAAGAAGCAAAGGGGGACAGATTTAATGGTAATTTTAGCAGGTATGGGCGGTTTTTTCGGTGCAATCCTACGGTATTTACTAGGAAAATGGATTTCAGATGCGGCGAAGACGAGCTACCCACTGGGAACATGGATCATCAATCTATCCGGATCGTTTCTATTGGGGCTTATCTCCTTTTATTTTGTTGAGCAAATGATTTCCATAAAAATATGGATGTTCTTCGGCACAGGATTTTTAGGAGCATATACGACCTTCTCTACGTTTGGTTATGAAACGATACAATTAATCGCAAAAAAGCAATGGCATCTAGCTATCTTTTATATCATAACAACCATCATTCTTGGCTTATTTTTTGCCTGGATAGGAGCCATAACCGGCAAGTTTATTATTCAAAAATAACAATTTTCATATGTGCAATCGTTTTCTATCCAATGATACAAATTTGGTTATTCCTTTTTCCAGTTTATGTATCTTAACCTTTTACAACAGGTTTTGATAATTTTATGAAACTTTATTCTTATTTATATCACTAGTATTATTCACCTATTTTTAGATAATTCTTACAAAACATGAAGTATTTTGAATAATTTACTTTATAATTATATCGATATATAAAAATGAAAGGTTGTGAACAGATGTGGGGATGAAAAAGTTTTTTTCACTGGCTATTATTATTCTTTTATTATTAACGGCATGCGGAAAAAATGAAGATGCCTCAAGCGCTTCACAGGAATCATCGCAAACTGGCACAGCACAGACCAGTGCAGCCGGCAGTTCTGTTTTGAATCCTTATATTAAACAGGAATCAGAAGGAACTGTGGAAGTCGTCTACAGAAACAAAGAACCGAAGTATACTCATGATTTGGATGGATTTAAAATTACAGTCGATGAGTATGAAATTGTAAAAGTTACAGGTATGAATGAACGTTCAAAAACCCTATTCGACGATCAAACAAACGGCTATGTGGTCACCTCTAAGGTAACCATTGAAAATGGTACTGACAAACCAATGTACTATTCAAACTATCACAGATTACAATTGGGCAGTGAATTGGATTTCATACAATCCGATTGGCAGAACTTTGTTGCCGAAGATAAACGAATTAATACCATTAAAAAGAATAAAGATGACCTTACATTGTTTGAGCCAAAGGAAAAAGTCACTGGCTTTATCACTTTCGCTTTAACTGATTATGAATTTGAAAAGTTAAAAACCTCCAGCCCGAAATATATTATTGAAGGCGGCGTAGCGGATAACGATAAATTTGAAAACAGTAATCTGCAGAAATCAACTGCTTACGATTTTCTAATTAGTGAACCTACACCAGCTCAGCCTACAGAACCGTCTGGACAGCCAGTCTTCCATCAGGATCGCCTACTTACAGAAAACTGGGCATCTAAGAAAATGATTTTTGAAAAGGCGAATATAAATGAAACAAAACAAATTGGCAATGTTAAGGTAACCCTTGATAGTGTCCAATATACAGAAGTCAATCCTACAGCAGGAAATGAAAGCATATTCAGTGATTTTGGCGGTAAAGTAGCGGCCCTGACCGTTAAACTAAAGATTGATAATCAATCAACAGCACCAATCAATCTTGGCAACCTTGGCACATCACTTGATGTTGATGAAACCCGTGCAACCTATTTCACCCAGGGCATAGTGGAGCCAAATGAACCTTCTGAAATTGCTGCAGGACAACAAGGGGAAAAAATACATGTGTTCTTGTTCAAGAAGGATGAATTTGAACTATACAAAAAATTCACCTTGAACTTCGGTCCGATAAATGGACAAGGCGAGCAAGCTGTCTTCAAATTACCAAGATAACAAAAAAGATGAAGCGACTTGTTCGGCAGTAAGTGGAATACATTCCACTTAACACCAAATGTTTCGCGCATGAAGGGGCTGGGAGCTATCCCAAAAAGAAAGGTGTCAGGCACCACAATCCATTATTTAGTGTTACTTTGCATACATTTCACTAGATCAATAGTGGATGCCTGACATTGGGACAGCTCCAATTGAATGCCCCCTTTCATGTTTCAAAAAAACTGAACATCCTTGACGATTATACTTTAGGAGATTTTCAGCTTTCGGACAGTCTCTTGTACACTTCTAATGCCTTGGGGCCCACAGCATAACCGAAACACCAATCAGACAAACGGCTGCTCCTATCCAGTCATAGAGATCAGGTGTTTTCTTATCAACACCCCAACCCCATAGAACTGCTAAAATGATAAATACTCCGCCATATGCCGCATACACTCTGCCGAAAGAAGGGAATTTCTGTAGCGTGGGAATAATCCCATATAAAACCAATATAAGTCCTCCTGTTATTCCATATCCATACGGTTTCCCCTCCCGCAGCCAGAGCCAAACTAAATACCCGCCTCCTATTTCGGCAAGTCCCGCTATAATAAATAATACAATTGCTGCCAGCATCCTTCATCATTCCATTCTTTTTAATTATCAACTGTTGGTGAAAACCATTTTTTATCCTATCGGCCGAAGTGGCTGATATAAGAAGGCACCAACGGCCATTCAAACAAACCAATCCGTAAACATACACAATGTGGAGAACCTAGCGTTCACCAATGAAAAATCTAGTTCTAGATCTAAAACTAAAACGGACATCAACAGCCAAATCATCTACCATTTAGAAGTTCGGCAATCTTTCCTCTTTTAAATTCTTATGTAATATACGTGCTTTCTTCATTAGTATGAAAACATTTTGATGATATTTAAGCCAAGGCAGATGTCTCTATTCTCTGTAGATTCACTTAAATCTATTTCGAAGCATAATAAAAAAGCCCAAATCATTGACACTTTTCTGATCAATGATTTGGGTATGGATTTCTGTATCATGTGTGGCCATACGGCCTTTTTTATGCTAATCGGCTATTGCTATTTACCTTGAGCTTTTCAAGCCCGGTCAAGAAGTCATCATTTAGTACTTTAATATACGTACCTTTCATACCTAATGAACGTGATTCAATGACTCCGGCACTTTCCAATTTGCGAAGAGCGTTAACGATGACAGAACGGGTTATTCCGACTCGATCAGCCACTTTGGAAGCAACCAACAAGCCTTCCCTACCTTCCAATTCATCAAAAATATGCTCAATTGCTTCAAGTTCGCTGTAGGATAAAGAACTGATAGCCATTTGTACAACAGCTCGGCTGCGTGCTTCCCTTTCAATTTCTATTGATCTTTCATGGAGAATCTCCATTGCGATTACAGTAGCACCATATTCTGCAAGGATAAGGTCATCATTTCCAAAAGGCTGTTCCATTCTTGCTAAAATTAATGTTCCTAAGCGTTCTCCTCCGCCATTAATTGGGACAATCGTTGTTAATCCATCCTTAAACAACTCTTTATTTTCAACCGGGAAGGCGGAAAGTTTATTATGAACATCCAGGTTTAATAATGTTTCATGAATCATTGATAAATGATTTGTGTACTCTTCTGGAAACTGATTATCTTCCAGATATTGTTGCAGACGTTCATTTTCAACCTTCTGGTTCACGGCATAGCCTAACAAATTCCCCTTCAGACTAATAATATATATAGTTGCACCAACAATCTCACTCAAAGTTTCAGACATTTCCTTGAAATTGACAGACTTTCCTGCTGCCTTTTGCAGCAATGCATTAATCTTTCTTGATTTTGATAGTAAATTCATATACATCCTCCTAGTTTCTAATAACCCTTCTTTGTTCACAGTTCTTTTTTTGTTAATTAATGAACAAGAATTCCTTCTCTTTTCCTAATCTCTCTTAGGGTTTTTTCACCCTTATATAATTTCAATTTTAAGTTAGTTTTGAAAGTATTTATATGACAAAAATCACTGTTTTTTTCAGTAAATGTGAATATTTTATTAATTTTTTTATATTCTAAACAATGGAAAACGCATAAATACACTCAAATTTATGATAATTACAAAAAGCAACACCTTCAACATGTGTCGAAGCTACTATGGAAATGCAAGATTGAACCTCCTTCTTATTCATTGGAACACCACTCATCCGTTTTGTTTCAGCTCTTCTCTGCGGCTTACATGGGTTTCCGTCTAAACTGTTTTATATACGAAAATAAACTGTTTCGGGTCTTTGTTTACTTCTTCATCATACCCGCCTTCGACAACTTTCTTTACAATCCATTTGCGCCCAGACCCTATACTACCACAAAAACCACATTTCATTATACAACTAAAAAATACTTTCGGCTGTATTTTTCTCCTTTATCATTAGCTCTGTTATAAAAGATGGATTGATTTGTATCAATGGGCATAAAAACGCCAGCGGCATCCTCCTTGCACCGCCGTGCTTGTTACATGGTGCTTGAGTCGCCGTGGTTTCTGTCAAAAAAAAAGAAACGGCGGTTCTGAAAATCAAAGCCGCCGCTGTAAGTAAGCGCGTAAAACTATGTCTGCTGCACGAGGTTTTTCCTTTTACCGTCGTTCGACAACTTGTTGACTTCTTCTCCTGTTTGATTATGGCAATTCCAACCATCTAACCTATAAGGGAACTTTATACAATTTATAACCCTGGTAGATGTCAAATCTGTGTTTCAGTAAAACGTAACGATAATTTATGCATTATTACCGTATCAGATTACGGGTGTGGTGTGTCAAGCGAGCAATTATCAAATTTTAATCGGAATGTTTTCGCAGAAAAAGAGTATAAGGTAAATGGAGAAGCCTCTCATGGTTTTGGAATTCGTTTGGTTTCTCAAATTAAAAAAGCCCATGATGGCAACATCATAATTCAAATAATGTACCAACGGAGCTATGCACGGTAATATCATTAAAGTTGTTATGATAAGGGAGGCATTTGATGCCTCCCTTTTTTGATGAAATTAAACAGTATTTACATAAAGCTATAAGTCGTTCAAATATTAGTGAAAACAATATAAGCTTAAAGCGCAAGTAGCAAGCCCTCGGTAAAATATGAATTCATTGATGAAAATCGCTCCCCATTCCGAGTGAAGAAAATGTGCAGCGTTCTGAGAAATGATCACAGGAGATTCTTCAGACTCAAAGAACCAAGGGAAGTCTTGCATGTCAAGATACAACTTTTTCGCTACCGGTTCCAATCCTCCTTATCATTGGTATTTCTTATCTATAAAAAGACACTATTATCGCATTAGCAGAGGCTAAAAAAACAAGGTGAGATCATAGAAATTCAACAGGTAAAGCTGATTTTCTTTAATCTGACTTATTTCACCAATCAATATTTAAGCTAAAGACAAAACTTCTTTATTTGAATAGAAGCTATATTAGTATCCTCCTAAAAACTACATCATTATAATCCACCCATTTTTGATAATATGGGAGATAAAATCCCCAGTTTAACTCCTTATCTTTCATCACCCTTGCAGCTGTACTATCTTGAGATTGAAAGGACTGAAATAGCGCAATATCATGGTTAGAATCATAATATTCATTTTTCCGAACATGTTCAGATTCCATGGACTGAAACAATTCCTTTGCTTCTAGGCCTGCACCGACTGACGAAGTGGTAGATATCGAAGAGATAATTTTGAACAATGTCCGGAATATCCCATTTCATGACCAGTAAAAAGGCAACGCCCATTAGGGTTCGTTGCCTTCACTTTTTGTATTTGAAATGATGCTTCCTAACTTTGATTAAGCTCCTTAAGAAACTTGAGTTTCTCGCTCCTCATTGGTACCTGGGATTTTTTCACTCTGCTCTTCGCTTGTATTATCTTCCGTTTCCAGTCTTGGAGAAAGTATTGTAGCAAGTACCTCATCGTCATCATGGTTTATTGTAATATCGCTATAACTTTTTCTAATTGCCCCAATATTCACTGTATGGCCTATCTCTAAGTTGGAGAAATCAACTTCAATAACTTCAGGAATGTCTTTTGGTTTTGCTGTAATATTTAATTCGTGAAGAGATTGTTGAAGAACCCCTCCATGTTCTACTCCTTTTGCAGTTCCTATCAGCTCGACATGAACTTTTGCATGTATCTCAGTAGACATATTGATATGTAGAAAATCAGCATGAAGAATTTCATGATTTAGCGGGTTCCATTGAAAATCTTCCAGTACAACATTTTCTGGTTTTCCATTAATCTCCAGGGAGATGATTCCATTTCTTCCGCTTTCCTGAATGACTTTGAGCAAATCAACATTCTTTACAGCAATTGATTTGCTTTTTTCATGTCTCCCATACACTACTGCCGGGATATTCCCTGCGTTTCTTAATTTGGTTAATACCGACCTTCTAAATTCTTTGCGTTCCTCTGCGACTAGAGTATTACTCATAGCGCTCCACCTTCCTGATACATAAGAATTTTAGACATAAGTATAAAATATCTTTCTAATATAGGAATGTCTAAGGATAATATGATTCTTTAAACCTTACAATTATACAAAAAAATATCCACTTTGACAAATATTTTGCATTGTCCGATAATTTATCAGGTAATATCTTTCAGAGCTTTGAAAATCCTATGTACGTACATCTTCGTTCAACGCATGCAAGGCAGACTCATGTTTTTCGTTGAAAAAAATTATCTTTCTTATTTAACGGTGGTATAGCTTAAACGGAAGCAATAGAACAAGGGAAGCCCTTGCCTTTTCCTCGGATCTTAGATATGAAAGGTATGTCTAAAGCCCTCTACTTTGGTAAAAGCGTTCATGATAATGGTTGGGGCATGTTCACTACGTTATTAGGCTACAAACTCAAAGAACAAGGGAAACAATTAGTTAAAATTGATAAATAGTTTCCTTCTACAAAAAAATGTTCTTGTTGTGGAGTAAAAAAGCCTATGACATTATCTGAACGTATATATCAATGTTCTTGCGGTTATGTGGCAGATCGTGACTATAATTCAGCCATCAATATCAAGAACGAAGGATTACGCTTATTAGCATTAGCATAAAAACTCTTGGAACAAGAGGGGTAGCTCGGTCATTTTTCGTTAGCTAGTAAAAGTAACGATAAGTCGAGAAGCTCCCACTTCAATCAGCTCGTAAGTGCGATAAGTAGCGAGTAGTTCGACAGTGTGGAAAAAGTTGTGTAAATAAGTTTGAATTCAATCCTCCTTGGCAAGAATTAGGAT
>NZ_CAMLDX010000023.1 GCF_946478885.1 uncultured Bacillus sp.
ATTTTAGACAGCACTTTTTTCATTATTGTTCATTCATATTTTTGATCTTCAGCGAAATAATCAGGTGCAGCAGATCCTCAAAGTTCTGCAAATCGATATGCAAAATGGTTTCTATTTTTTTTATCCGGTTTCTTAATGTGTTAATGTGAATAAAAAGCTTATCCGCAGCCGACTTTAAATTTCCATTTTCCGCTAAATAAACCTGGAGCGTTTCAAGTAAATCTGCATCATTTTCATTATCATGTTCAAGCAGCTCTCCTATGTATTCGGAGCTGAATTCTTCCAATAATTCATGACGCACATTTGCTAGTAATCGGACTATGCCTAAATCCTCAAAGTGCGAGATAGAAGAACCACCCATGGCCTTGCCAAACTCTAAAGCCATTTTAGCTTCCTGATAGCTTCGGCACACATTAATGATCGTTGGATAAAATCTGCCAATGCCCAAAAGAACCTTACTATCTCCATTATTCTCGCGTACTTTCTTCGCAATGATTTCGGCCATGCCTTTGGCCTCTCGTTTAATATCTTTTTTCTGAATCTGCTTTTCAAACGAGATGAGAATAATAAACACCCCGTCTAATTCTACTGTAATAGACGGATAGAAAAGGGCACTCAGCGTATTCTTAACCAGCTTTTCCACATGATCAGCTTTCTCAGGGACGGTAAATGACTCCGAATCGCTTTTTATTTCCATGAGAAATAACAGATGAGGCACTGTCAAATCCCAGCCCCAATTTTGAGCCTGATTAATAATCAGATATTGAGATTCAAAATTATTATGAAGTAGGTCATAAATAAAATTCTTTTGATATTTTTTTTCGTTTTGCAGAAATTCAAATTGCTTTTTCATCTCTGCCATTAAAACCGGTATAATCGCTTGGAATTGAAAACGGGCAAACGCTGATACCTCACTGCCTTCGATCAAGACATATCCGATGTGAGAGTGATGCAAGTACAGCGGCATGACAGAATAACCGATGGCTGATTTTTCTCCACATACAGGGAGAAACTCAGCAGGCTCCGTTTTCATTTTTTCTTTAAAAAAACGATTCTTTACGGCTGCTGTAATATCCTGAGGTATGCTCCCTCTTTCCAGACTTCTGAAAAACTCCTTAAAATAAAGATCGGTAATCATAATTTTTTTCCCCAGTCTTGCCTCCAGCCCGGATAAAAAATCTTCCATTCCGATCTTATTTACTTCCTTTATGATATGATAAGTAGAATTTTCCATTAGAACAGAAAGCTGATTTACGTTTTTTAAATGGCTGATTAATTGCAAAGTATTCTTAATATTATCCAAAGAGAGGTCAGCATAATAAAACAAAATCGGAATGCTGTATTCTCTCTGAGTCAGCTTATATAAAAGAGATTTATGATCTTCTCTTCCATTAATCAGTACTGCCGCACCGCCGTCCTTTTCAATTTTTTCTATCGTTTCCTCAATACTTCCGCGCAGGGCGTCAAGGGTCAGCAGTACCAATTCCCCCCCCTGTAAATGATGGAAATCATCCACCGCCATCGCAAAAGGAACATCCATCCCATTCCCGCGTGAAACAACTTCAAACTTGGTATACGGGTAGATGCATAATAACTCTTCCAGCAAGAAAGCATTTATCATGTTATCGCCTCTCTTAAATAGCAGACCGCCTTTTTTGGTGGGACAAAACGCACAGATGGATTTGTAAAATTGACAAATTTAATTTCTGAGATCCATTTTTGTTCATTTGACTCCATCGGTTCAAGCATATTTTGAATTTCCAGCGCATTGGTTATGCATGCCGAAACGCATGCAGGCTTTAAGCCTTGGTCCATTCGGTCGGCACACATATTGCATTTATCAATTTTGCCAGTGACAGGATTAAGCTGAACCGCATCAAACGGGCATATTCCAAGACAATTCATACATCCGCTGCAGTTCGTGGTATCCAATATAACCACTCCATCTCTACGCTTTTTAAAACAATGATCAGGGCAAACTCCAATACAGGCAGGATTCTCGCAGTGATTGCAAGACATGGAAAAGAAAACTAAATGATTTAATTTTGTCTCCTCAATTGAGCGGACTCTTCTTCGTGATACTTTCAGACCATGCTCATTTTTACAAGCCAATTCACAGGCATGACAGCCAACACATCGATGCAAATTCATTTTAAAGCCCAATTTAATATTCATACTCACTCACATTCCTTAAAATATGAATTTTTTATGATGGCATTTAAACTATATATATTATCATATATAATACTTTTATCACTGTATATTTCATACATCACTTTCATTATATACTACTTTTGTATCTGCCTGTAATTTAAAATTCAAGTGAACAAAGGAGGCATTTGTTTGTCTCAGAATAATCAATTTCAAGTGACAAAGCATGTTTGCCCAAGGAATTGCTATGATACCTGCACTATGCTGGCTTATTCGCGTAATGGGAAGCTTGAAAAAGTAGAAGGTGATCCGAATAATGAGTATTCAAAAGGAAAAATATGTGCCAAGGGAGTATCCTATATAGAAAAGGTGTACCACCACGACAGGGTAAAATATCCTCTATTGCAAACAAAAAGAGGCTCCGGTGACTGGAAACGAATTACATGGGAGGATGCAATGGAGATCATCTCCTCTAAAATACTTGAACTAAATCAACGATACGGGAATAACCTATCCCTCTGCTTGAATAAACATTCTGGGAATATGGGGATCCTGCACCAATCCTCTGAAAACTTCTTTACATCCCTTGGCGGTACGACCCGTGCGACAGGTTCTTTATGCTGGTCAGCCGGAATGGATGCGCAATTTTATGATTTTGGCAATGCTGAGACTTCTGACCCTTCTGATATTCTGCATGCCAAGTTAATTGTTCTATGGGGAGTGAATCCTGCTTGGACAGCAGTCCATTCACTCCCCCATCTATATCAGGCACAAGATCGCGGCACCAAAATTATCGTGATTGATCCGATTTACACCGCTTCAGCAAAAATTGCCGACTATTACATCCAATTAAAGCCCGGTAGCGATGGTGCTTTAGCACTATCCATTGCAAAAGTAATCATTGAAAAAAATCAATATGATCATGATTTTCTACTGCACTATACTGTTGGCTGGGAAAAGTTTCGTGATTACGTGCTTTCTCTTGATAAAGCTGAACTTTCAAGGGATTCCGGGGTTCATATCGAGACGATTCATCTGCTGGCTGATATGATGTGCAGCAATCCTCCGATGTTTATCTGGCTTGGTTTCGGCTTGCAGCGCCATGTCAACGGCGGACAGAATATGAGGGCCATTCATGCATTAGCTGCGATGACAGGCAATATCGGAATCTCTGGAAGCGGTGTCAATTACGCCCATCTGGAAACATGGAACTTTAATACACTTACAGCCAAAAAGAATAATGGGCAAAATCGCTTGTTTGACATTAATCAATTTGCAGATGAGCTGCATGCCCTTTCCGATCCCCCTGTGAATTTTTTATGGGTAGCCTGCCGAAATATCCTAAATCAGGATGCACAGACCAATAAATTAGTACAAGCCTTGCAGGAATTGGAACTTATCGTGACGGTTGACCAATTTATTACACCTACCGCACAGATCTCTGACATTATTTTACCGACGACAACCTTTTTTGAGGAAGAGGATGTTGTGGCTGGTTACTGGCATCATTTAGTCGGGATGAATCAAAAAGCTATCGAGCCGTATTTCGAAAGCAAAAGCGATTTGGAAATTGCCAAAATGCTCTCGCAGACATTGAATCAAAAGGCACCCGGATTTTGCTCCTTCCCTGTTACAGGGGATTTTGATTATTTTATTGAGAAGGAATTCAATGAACAATTTTATACTCAGCTAGGGATTCAACATTGGACTGAATTGGAAAAAGGTCCCCAAAGGGCAAAGCTCCAGCAAACGGCATGGGGAGACCGTGTATTTAAGACTCCTTCGGGAAAATTTGAGTTTTATTCCCTGCTGGCTGAACAACATGGATACCCGCCTATCGCCCAATATGTAAAAGGGATTCAGCCTGATAAACGCTATCCATACTGGCTTTTGACAACACACTCCCAAAATGGGCTGAATTCCCAGTTTGCGAATATCAGCAAAACAAAAGAGCCTTTCGTTTTCCTTTCCCCAGCAACGGCCAAAGCACATGAAATCACACCAGGAAGCATGGTCAAAATCTATAACCAATTAGATGAAATAGAAATCATTGCTGATATTTTACCTGATCTTCCGGACGATATCCTGCTATTCCACCAAGGCTGGTTCCCGGAGAGCAAAATCATTATTAACCGTCTTGTTCCTGGATATTCCTCCGATATGGGGGAAATGACTACTGGCGCGAAAGGGATTGCCTTCTATGATACATTCGTAAATATAGGAAAGATGAAATGATCCTGTTTTTTTCATAAAATAAGGACCCTTTGTATCGGGTCCTTTCTACTATCTGCTTTTGATTAATAATTCAACAGCTTCCTTCACTAAATGATCTGTTTCTTCACCTTTTTCAATATTTTTACGAACGCATTGCTCCAAATTTGCACTGACAATGACCCCCATCGCCCGATCGATTGCATTCCGAATAGCCGATAATTGAGTAACGATTTCCCTGCATTCCTTCCCTTGTTCCATCATACTGATGACGCCCTTCATTTGTCCTTCAATTCGTTTTAATCGATTCAATGCTTTTTTGTCATAAATATAAGTCATATTAAAACCACCTTTGATTTATGATTTGTAACCATCTATACTCCTGCAAACAAGTGAAACATAACAGATGAAACATTCAGAATTCATTACGTGTAGGGGTATTATAATATAAAAAAGAATGCAATGAAAGTTTTTTCACATATCATTATTCTATTCATTATATTAGTAAAATAATGTTAGAAATTTGTCACATATTACCTGTTTGTTATTTTGCTATAGTTAAATTAAACAATGTTTAAAACACTGTTTAATCTAATAGAGAAATCAGGAGATAAGAGTGGAACAAAGGACGGGAACGGATGTACCTAAAAAGGAGCTTATCCTGCAGGCCACATTGGACCTCATTAAAGAAGAAGGTTTTGAAGGCGTTACCATTCGTAAAATTGCAGCCCTGGCAAATGTCAATGTTGCCCTTATTAATTATCATTTTGGCTCAAAGGATAAATTATTGAATATGATTATTCATTATTTAGTCTCTGATCTAAAACACTCCTTTATGGTGTTGGACGATGACTCTATTGATCCTCGGGAAAGGCTGAAACAATTCTTAATTCAATATTTAAATACTTTCCGCCAATATCCTTTTATTATTCGCAAATTGGTAGATTCAGAGCCTTTAGAATTTGAAAGTCATTTGGAATTTATCACTTTTCTTCGATTGATTGGTCTGCAAAAAGTCAGACAAACGATTCAAGAATTATCGGGTGAAGATGACCCTGATACACTGACCATTATGATGTCTCATATCCTCGGAGCTGTCTTTTTACCCCCTTTAATTGAACCGTTATATGAAACCGTAACCGGCGATACATTTACGGATGTAGAGTCACAGGTAGAAATCCTGTTGAACCATTATTTTGCACAATAAGTGGCATTTTTCCAACATGAAGAAACTGCTTATCTAAATAAGATGACGTAACTATTATTGTATACGAAAGGCAGGGATGAAGATGGAACTGCAGGTAGGACTTGATATCGGTTCGACAACGGCGAAAATAGTTGTCCTAAACCACCGGAATGAATTGATTTTCAAATCATATCAACGTCATTTTTCCGATATTAAAAATACTACTTTACATTTACTTCGTCAGCTTGCTCATCAGTTCCCAACGACCAGGCTAAAGATGAATGCAAGCGGATCATCAGGTTTAGGCCTATGTAAAGGATTGGGAATTCCTTTCATTCAGGAGGTAGTAGCCTGTACAGAGGCGGTTAAATCGACTGAACCTAATATTGATGTCATTGTTGAACTTGGAGGAGAGGATGCAAAACTCATTTATCTGACAAATGGCCTAGAACAGCGGATGAACTCTGCCTGTGCAGGAGGTACCGGTGCCTTCATTGACCAAATCGCTACGTTACTCAACACAGATGCAGAAGGCCTAAACAAGCTGGCAGAATTGGCGGAAAAAATCTATCCCATTGCTTCAAGATGCGGAGTTTTTGCTAAAACAGACATTCAGCCCCTCTTAAATGAAGGAGCACGCCGTGAGGATATTGCTGCTTCTGTTTTTCAGGCCGTCGTCAATCAAACAATAGGAGGACTCGCAAGCGGAAGACCGATTCGGGGAAATGTCGCTTTTCTTGGCGGACCGTTAACCTTTTTACCAGAGCTGCGTAGACGTTTCATTAATACGCTTCATCTGAAGGAAGAGCAGGTAATGCACAGCCAATACGGGCAATATTATGTGGCAATCGGTGCCGCATTAGAAAGCGCCCATAATGATACGATTGAAATCGGACAGCTCGTGCAATTATTGTCCAACATGAATCAAACGAACATCACGGTAGCTTCCAAGGTCAACGAGCCGCTTTTTCATGATACATATGAACTAAATTCTTTCCGAAACCGTCATAAACAGGCCGCTGTAGCGAAAAAACCGTTACATACCTATAAGGGAAATGCCTTTTTAGGCATAGACGCTGGTTCTACTACAACGAAAATGGTATTGATTGGTGAGCAGGATGAGGTATTGTATCATTTTTATGAAAAAAATAAAGGAAATCCTATCGAAACCGTCCGTGATGGATTAATTCAATTGTACGCTCTTCTTCCGGAAAAGGTCCAAATCGTCCGCTCCACCTCTACCGGCTATGGTGAGAAATTAATTCAGGCAGCATTTCAATTAGATGATGGTGAAATCGAAACCGTCGCCCACTACACAGCAGCAAAGAAGTTTCAGCCAGATGTCGATTTTATTATTGATATAGGCGGGCAAGATATGAAATGTATCAAAATGAAAGATGGCGTCATTGATCGTATTCTTCTGAATGAGGCCTGTTCATCCGGATGCGGTTCCTTTTTGGAGAGCTTTGCTGAGACGTTGGGCCAGAATGTAAAAGATTTTTCGCAGATTGCCCTCACAGCCGAAGCCCCTGTTGACCTCGGATCACGCTGTACGGTTTTCATGAATTCAAAGGTGAAGCAGGTTCAAAAGGAAGGAGCCGGCCTTGCCGATATCTCAGCAGGTCTTGCCTATTCAGTGGTGATGAATGCGCTATACAAGGTAATTAAACTAAAATCGGCAGAGGAATTAGGAAACAAAATAGTTGTACAGGGCGGAACCTTTCTTAATGATGCCGTATTACGAACTTTTGAAAAATTAACCGGAAGAGAGGTTATCCGTCCAGATTTAGCCGGCCTGATGGGTGCATATGGCAGTGCCCTGCTCGCCAAGCAAAGATGGTCTATTGGGGAAACAACCATGCTTCTTTCCGAGAAAAAGCTGCATGAATTTCAAATGACCGCTACCCACCGCCGCTGCGGAATTTGTGAAAATCATTGTCCGATCACGATAACAAAATTTGCCGATAAACGGACCTTTATTACTGGGAACCGCTGTGAACGAGGAGCAGGTCAGAAAAAAGTCAAAAGCTCCCTTCCAAATCTCTCTGAAGAGAAAATTGCACATCTGTTTAACCGAAACGGTCTAACAGCCGAAGAAGCTCCCCGTGGAAAAATCGGGATACCGCGTGTTTTAAACATATATGAGAATTATCCATTCTGGCACCGTTTTTTCACGGAACTCGGCTTTGAAGTGATCATATCCGATCCTTCCAGCAAAGATCTGTTTGAGAAGGGAATTGATACAATCCCATCGGAATCCATTTGCTATCCTGCAAAACTGGCACACGGACACATGATGAATTTACTGGAAAAAGGCATAAAAAGGATTTTCTACCCTGCTGTTGTCTATGAAAAAGAAGAAAGTCGGACACAGCAGAATCATTACAATTGTCCAATCGTCTCATCCTATCCTGAAGTTATCCGTGTTAATATGGCGCGCGTATTTGAGGAAAACGGAGCTGAATTACTTTCCCCATTTTTGACGATGGACAACATGCACTTAATGGTTAAGGTTTTGTCCAGTTGCCTTCAGGATATTCCTATATCTGAATTAAAACGGGCTTTGAAGGCCGCACAAGAGGAAGATAATAACTATAAAAACTGGCTGCACAGACGAGGTGAAGAAGTCATCTCACTGCTGAAGGCCGAAAACAAAAAAGGACTAGTCATGGCCGGACATCCATACCATATTGATCCAGCAATTAATCACGGACTGCCGGAGGAAATCATCCGCTTGGGCTTTGCTGTTTTAACTGAGGATTCTATTGCTCATCTGGCACCTGAAGAGCAGCATGTCGGCGTTGTGAATCAATGGACCTTTCACTCAAGGTTATACCGCTCGGCAGATGTGACCATTCAACATTCACAATTAGAATTGCTACAGGTCACCTCTTTTGGCTGTGGACTGGATGCAATTACCACAGATGCTGTTGAAGAAATTCTGGAAGAGGAACAGCAGCTTTACACCTGGATAAAAATGGATGAAATCAGCAATCTCGGTGCAGCCCGTATTCGTCTTCGTTCATTAAAGGCAGCCATCGAAGAAAGAGAGAAGGGAATTGCCTTTCAAAAGATAAAACGATCTGTCAGCAGGCAGCAGGCAATCTTTACAAAAGGAGCCAAGGAAACGAACACAATATTGGCACCACAGTTGTTGCCAGCCCATTTTTCATTGTTTGAAACAGCGTTTAAGCTACATGGATATCAATTAAAGGTATTAAAATCTATATCTGAACACGATGTCGAAGAAGGCATGAGATATGTGAATAACGATGCCTGTTACCCTGCTATCATTACCATTGGACAATTAATAGCTACATTAAAAAGCGGTGAATATGATTTAAGAAGGACGGCCGTTATTATGTCCCAAACGGGCGGCGGCTGCAGGGCAACCAATTATTTATCCCTACTGAAAAAAGGATTAAAGAATGCAGGAATGCCTCAGGTACCTGTGCTTTCCTTAAATGCAGGAGTAATTGACGAAATTCAGCATCCAGGCTTCAAAGTAACCCTGCCATTGGCAAAAAAACTGGTCATTGCTGCGCTCCTGGGCGATTTACTGATGCGACTAAAGCTTTCAGTCCGACCTTACGAGAAAAAATGCGGCAATACGGACAGAGCCTTTCATAAATGGCTAGAACGATGCCGGGAGCTACTGAAGAATTTTTCCATGAAAAAGTATAAGCAATTGATTTACGAAATCATTTCCGATTTCTCCTTTATCGAAATTGTGTCTCAGCATAAGCCTCGTATCGGTATTGTTGGTGAGATTCTTGTGAAGTTTCATCCATATGCAAATAATCAGCTAATTCGTATCATTGAGGAAGAAGGCGGAGAAGCGGTTGTTCCTGACTTTATTGATTTCTTTTTATATGGTTTGTTTAACCGGCGTTTTAAAGCCAAACAATTTGGCATGTCAAAAATAAATGCTGGAATAGGAGAATTAGCAGCAGACTTCATCGAATATTATCGCAATCCAATCAGAACAGCCTTATTAAATAGTGGACGCTTTGAGGCACCTTTAACAATCAAACATATCGCTGACAAGGCTTCACGCTTTTTAAGCCTAGGAAATCAAATGGGTGAAGGCTGGCTTTTGCCGGGGGAAATAGCTGAGCTGATGGACAGAGGCGTAGAAAACGTCGTTTGCGTTCAGCCGTTTGGATGCCTGCCAAACCATGTTATTGGCAGGGGAATGTTTAATGCTATTAAAAAGGATTATCCGAATGCCAATCTGATCTCTATTGATTATGACTCCAGCATCAGTAAAGTAAACCAAATAAACCGAATTAAACTGATGATTAATATCGCTAAAAACAAATTATTATAAACATTGGGGGCTGTTCCCATAAGGTGTCAGGCACCATAATCCATTGGATACCTTACATCTTATGGGGACGGCTCCTTTTTCTGTAAAAAAATAACCAATTATATACAGACATACTTACATAGAAAACAAGTAAAAATAATTTTGTAATAAATTCTTTTAGAAAGAAGGAATTAACATGACAGTTGCTACTCAGTTCAAACAGACTTTAGCCGGTTTAAAAAGTGCACAGGCAAGCTTGGAAACATTTTCCTTAGGCACAGAAAACCAGTCAGCCAAACAGCTTTACAAGGATGCAGCAATCCAAACACAGACCATCATTGACAATATCGAACCAAGACTGCAGGAAATTGAACAAGAAGAGCCTCAATATAAACAATAGTACGATCACCGGTTGGCTTAGCCGACCTATTCTATTTGTTTTACTGCTTGAAATGTAGTACATACGGCAACAGATATAAGCTTAGGAAATACAGTAAATTCATCACAATCATACAACTATTCTAGGTGGTGATAGGCATGACTGTTATGTCTAATGTCAAGCAAACGCTGGCTTCGGTTAAATCCATTGAAGCCCAATTATCCGCCATGGCCTTGAACTCTCAGGACCCAACAGCTCAGGCTGCTTTTCATGACATGATGCTATTATTGGAAGAGGTTAAACAGGATCTGTACCAGCGGACGATCGAAATGCAGCTTGAGGAACCGCAGTATAGACCATCGTAACTTTCTGTTAAACGTGATAATAAGGTGGTGCTAATATGTCTGAATGGACACAGATATTCATTCGCTCAATTATATTTCTACTCGTATTACTCGTTCTAACTAAGATGCTGGGAAAAAAACAAATTTCAGAAATCTCCTTTTTTGAATATGTGTCCGGAATTACCATCGGAAGTATTGCCGGGGAAGTCATTATCGGGTTGGACGGAAACATTGGCCACGGCATACTAGCCATTGGTATGTTTAGTATAATCACACTTCTTGTTGATATACTTTCTTTAAAAAGTAAAAAGTTTAGAGATATTATTGAAGGAAAAGGGACGATTTTTATCAAAGATGGGAAGATCATGGAGGATAATTTAAAAAAAGAAAAATACTCTGCTGAAGATCTCGGTTCCCTTCTACGGAAGAAAAATGTTTTTAATATTGCTGATGTAGAATTTGCTTTGCTGGAGCCATCCGGAGATTTAAGTGTTTTATTGAAAGAAGAAAACAGACCGTTAACAGCAAAAGACCTAAACATTCCCGTTGCAAATAAAAAAGAACCGCAAACCGTCATTTTGGATGGAGAAATGATTAATGATTCCATGGCTGCTGCAGGGAAAGATCGAAAATGGCTTCATATGGAGTTAGACAAACTGGGCATCACTCAGGAAAATGTATTTTTAGGGCAAATCAACTCCTACGGAGAATTAACTGTGGATTTATACGATGACAAACTCAAAGTCCCTTCTCCTCAGTCACGCCCTTTATTAATGGCAATGCTAAAAAAGTGCCAGGCTGATTTGGAACTGTATACACTTGAAACCGATTCAGAAAAAGCAAAAGCGATGTATGTAAAAAATGCTAAGAAACTGGAAAAGGCGATTTCAACCTTAACCCCTTACTTAAGGCAATAAACGACGGGTAACAGGGCCCGTATCAACGAGCCCTGCTCATCATTCCAGGAGGCTTCCGCCTTTCGTTTATCCCTTAGTATCTGTAAGTATTATTGGCTGTTATGTAGTATATGTAATACTGTTCTTAGATCTTTGACAGGTATTTGCCCCGGGGCTGATGCTTCTCTCCCTGCACCGAAGGTAAAGGCTGAACCAAACACTTCTCCTGCCAAACGGCTGATGAGACCTGTTCCGCCCATCGACATCGTAATGATCGGTCGGTTAGCATATTTTGTTTTCATTGTATTAGTTGCATCCAAAAGAGTAATTACATCATCTACCGTCACAGGCATCACCGCAATTTTGGGAATATCTGCACCATATTCCTGCATTTTTCGCAATCGAGCGATTATTTCTTCCTTGGCAGGGGTTTTGCCAAAATCATGATTAGACATGATGACATAAACACCGTATTCTTTTGCAATTGCCACCATATCCCTTAGAATTTTCTCTTCATTAAATAATTCCACATCAATCAAATCAAGATTTTTTGTCATTATCGCTGTCTTGTTTAAAGTAAAGTAATATTCATCGCTAATTTCCTTATTTCCGCCTTCTTTATGACTGCGAAACGTGAAAAGAAACAGTTCCTCCATGAATATTTTTCTTAATTGGACGATCATCTCTTTAACTGCTTGTATATCTTCTACCTGCTCATATGCATCAGCGCGCCATTCCACTACATCCGGATTTAAGGACTTAACCAATTTTGCCTCTTGAAGAATATCATCATTGGTCTTTCCAACAATAGATACAATGATTTTCGGCATGCCTTCACCTATGGTTAGATGTTTAATTTTCAACTTGCACATGACATCACCGCCCTTAATCATTTTTATTTAGATTCTTTTTTCTGCCATGTCTCTTAGAAGATTTATCAAAAAAGCGGAGCATTCAGCAGCTCCCCTAGTTATCTTGGTTCGTATAGATCCCAAGCAATTTTTAACGAATCTGTAATATATGCAGCAACCTCATCTTCATTCAAATTATCTGTTTTTACCTTTGAATGATGAAGGGCATAGGCTGACTGCCTTTTATAGAACAATTCTTCCATTTCAGCAAGCGTTTTATTTTGCAGAACAGGTCTGCTGTCAATAATCAGATTAATTCTATCCTTCCAATTTTCCCACGATAAATCGAGATAGAACACCAGGCAATTGGCTAAGCAAGCTTTTCGGATATCTTCTTGCATAAAGGCCCCACCGCCTACTGAAATAACATGCAGAGGCTGCTCACTTAATTTCGTTATAATCTCTTTTTCTTTATTCCGAAACGCTTTTTCTCCGAATTGTTTGAAAATTTTTGCTGTGGACATGCCAAATTCCTCTTCGATTTTCTCATCGATGTCGAGAAAATCCCTATATAGCAATTTCGCTACCTTTTTTCCAATAGTCGTCTTTCCTACTCCCATAAATCCAACGAATACAATACTTTTCTCGCGTAGCGGCAGTTCATGTCTTACCATTTTTTCAGGCGATCCCCTTTTAAATTATTTATCAGAAAGATTTTGAATCAATCACATTAAATACTATAATTATATAGTATCTGCAAGTAATTGTAAAAAGAATTTGTCAAATTTTAGATACTGCAACCGATTCCTTGCATTCTCTTACCTCCACATGTAATTATCAAATTTCAAACAGCAAAAAAATTTCGTCCCTCTAAATATTTCTAGTGAAAAAATATTTAAAATATGTTATAGTATTTTACGTTAAAGTTTTCCTGGTATATGCGGATGTGGCGGAACTGGCAGACGCGCTAGATTCAGGTTCTAGTGGTGGAAACACCGTATGGGTTCGAGTCCCTTCATCCGCATCGCTTTTTAGTATATCTCGGGAAGTAGCTCAGCTTGGTAGAGCACCACGTTCGGGACGTGGGAGTCGCAGGTTCAAATCCTGTCTTCCCGATCTGAATATAGCCTTTAATGCGGGTGTAGTTTAATGGTAGAATACCAGCTTCCCAAGCTGATGACGGGGGTTCGATTCCCCTCACCCGCTCCATCGAAATGGAGAAGTACCCAAGTGGTCCAAGGGGGCGCACTCGAAATGCGCTAGGGCGGATGACCGTTGCGTGGGTTCGAATCCCACCTTCTCCGTATAATTATGAACAACTAAAAGGGAGCTACCCCAAAAGCAAAGATGGCAGGCACCACGACATAGCATCTAGTATCACTTTGCATCATCTGCACTGGATATCGATCAATCGTGAGCGCTTGACACCTTATGGGATAGCTCTTTTATTTTTATTCAATCCTTCTGAAAGTCTTATCTATTTTCCCTAATTGTAAACTTCCCCAAAGTTTCATGCCTAAAAACGGTCTGTACATGTACCCCCTTCATTGATTAGCCTTATCTATCTATGTTGCACAAAATGGACATTTACTTTTGAATCGGATGATGATAAAAAAGAGCTATCCAAAAGGCAAAGGTGGCAGACATCGCAATCCATTATCTAGTATCCCCTTGCACCAATCTGCACGGGATATCGCTCAATGGTGGATGACTGAAACTTTATAGGATAGCTCCTTTTTCATATTAATTTACTTTTTCCAATGTAGTTGAATCAGATGTACGATGATTGAGAGATACAAGATAACCGATTACAGCACCTGCAATCGCCGGTAGCATCCACCCCATCCCAGCACTAAAGAGGGGCAAGTGCTGTCCAAGAAATGTATATAAACCCTTCAGCGGAATCTTTGCAGCATTTAATCCATCGATTATACTGAAAACTCCGGTGAATAATAAACTCCAGCGAAAAACCTCTACTCTTCCTTTAAAAAGGGGCTCAGCAAATGTAAGAAAAATTAAGACAATTGCAATTGGATAAATAGCGACAAGAACAGGAACAGATATCGTAATCAATTGGCTTAAACCAATGTTCGCAACAGCCGCACTAAACACGGTAAAAACAATTGCCAATGTTTTATAAGAAAACTTCGGAAATAAGCTTGAAAAATAACTAGCACATGATGTAATCAAACCAATTGCTGTGGTTAAGCAAGCAAAAAGAATAGCAAAACCGAGAATGATATTTCCATAAATACCAAAGTGAGTATTAGCAGCAAATGTTAAGATAGCGGGTCCATTATTTGCTTCTCCAGCAGCAAAGTCCGTGGTTACTCCCATATAGCCAAGTCCTAAATAAATAGCGCCTAAACAACCGGAGGCAATAAGACTTGATTTAATCGTGGAAGCGGCAATTTCCTTCTTACTTGATACTCCTCTATCCTTAATTGCATTAATAACGATAATTCCAAAAACTAAGGATGCCAGCGTATCCATCGTTAAATATCCTTCCTGGAACCCTTTAAAGAAGGCGTTATCGAGATAATCACCAATTGGAGGCAGGGCTTTGTCCAGTGGATCGATTAAAGTGACAACCAATAAAATTAAGATACTGATTAACAATAGCGGTGTCATGAGTTTTCCAACGCGGTCTACAATTTTGCTTGGATTCAATGAAAGCCATCCGACAATCACAAAAAAGATGAGGGAATAGATCAATAAACCAACATTAAAACCATCCCCCATGTCTGGTAAAAACGGAGCAATAGCTATTTCATACGAAACAGTACCGGTACGTGGAATCGCAAAGAAAGGTCCGATAGATAAGTATAGAACAACCGTAAAAATAAGTGAAAAAACAGGATTGATTCTGTTCCCCATTGATTGAAGATGGTCATGGCCTGATAACCCAATTGCTAAAACACCTAACAGCGGGAGCCCGACACCCGTTAATAAAAATCCGATGATCGCCGGCCAGAAATTATCTCCTGCTGCTTGTCCAAGGGCAGGAGGAAAGATAAGGTTTCCGGCTCCAAAGAACAGTGCAAACAGCATAAAGCCGATCGCCACCGTATCCCCTGACGAAATTTTTTGTTTATTCATAAAATACTCCTCCTTAAAAAATTAGACTCTATCTAAATAGGAACTATCTATATTTGTTTTAAATTTTCCGACAATTCATGATAAAGCCATAAATAACATTGTTAATTATTACACAAAACAACCATTGTTGCAATAAGATATATTAATATAAAAATATAGAACCTTCATTCGTATTTGAATCTAATCAATCTTCAGTATATTCATTATTTTCTAATCATTTTGTTTTCCTAATTTCATTATACTACAATACACAGACAGACTGCTATCCCCATATTCTTTACACAAGAAAAAAGCTGTTCCAAAAGCAAAGGTGTCAGACAGCCACAATTGATCGATATCCTGTGCAGATTGATGCAAAGTGATATAGATACAGGATTGTGGTGCTTGACACCTTATGGGACAGCCCCCTGTACTTTTACAATAACATTATGTTACGCAATGGTTCCAGCTATTCCTTCAGTCTACCGGCTTCCTTTAATGCTTTTTTGAGGAGGATCTCAATTTGTGAGTTGACACTTCTTAAATCATCACTTGCCCATTTTTCCAGTGCGTCATAAATTTTGGGATCTACACGAAGCAAAAATCGTTTCTTTTCCGGCAATTTTTTTCACAACCTTAATAAATCGTCCCAGTATTAATAACGGGTTGACTCCCCTTATCTGAAACCAGTGACACCATCAGATTATTTACCATCTGTGCCTTCTTTTCTTCATCCAATTCAACAATTTCTTCATTGCTTAATTGCTCAATAGCTGATTTTACCATAGAAACAGCACCATCGACAATTACTTTCCGAGCAGCGAGTACTGCTTTTGCCTGTTGTCTTTGTAGCATAGAGGAAGCAATTTCGCTGGAATAGGCCAAATGCATGATTCTCGCCTCAAGCACCTCTACACCCGCTACCATCAAACGTTTCTGTAAATCCTTAGTTAATTCATCTCCTACTTCATCCGAATGCTGCCTTAATGATATTTCATAATCATTATTGAAATTATCATATGGGTACTGGCTTGCAATATGGCGTAATCCGGTTTCACTTTGCGTATGAACGAACTCTTTATAATATTCAACATCAAATACGGCTTTAGCAGTGTCTACTACTCGATACACGACAACAGCGGCGATCTCGATTGGATTTCCCTCTAAATCATTTACCTTCAGTTTATCGCTGTTAAAATTAATCACTCTTAAAGACACATTGGTTCTAGCTGTAAAAGGAACAGTAAACCAAAATCCTTCTTGTTTAATAACGCCTAAATAATTTCCAAACAAAGTAAATACTTTTGCCTGATTTGGCTGAATGACCGTGAAGCCTGTTAACATAACGATTAGCAACAGGGTTATGACAATTCCAAAGATAAGACTAGACACCACGATATTGGAGATAAAGTTCCAAGCGAAATAGACGTCCGCTACAATAAGCAACAATACAACCAATAGTCCGATAAATCCGTTCACCTTAAAAATATCTTTTTCCTTCATCAATCCTCACTCCTTTTGAATATCATTTCATTATCATTATGATATCATATTAGTATTAAAAAAGATAGGGCTAAAAAAACAGTTTTTTGCAAATAATAAAGAAAACAAAATCTTACAATCTTTCCTATTCGCCCTTTACAGATCGTTCATTCTTACTATTCTTAATAACAGGATAAAAATAGATGATGGCTGTTATCCAGTGTACATATCGTTACATAAAATATAGAAAAAAATGAGGTGAATCATATGGGATTATTTCATTACTTATCCGATTGGAAAAATAATTTATACGAAAAAAAAATTGCCCATGCAGAGAATTTAGGCTACTGTCCGGAATGTAGCGGAAAAGGATTTCAAATTCCATTTGTTAATGAGTTCTCTATGCCAGAAATATATGAATGTATGGAATGTAACGGAACCGGCACCTTTGCAGGTTGGAACAAGAACAATAAAAATCCCGGCAGTCAGTCAGACTAAACCGGGATAAACTGTTTGCCAAAGGAGGCTTCTTTTTCCAGCTGATCCTTTTGCAGTTGTTCCACTTCTTTCCTTCTCATCTGCTCAAAACGCTGCAACTCTGTAAAACTCAACTCCTTGACAGACTGTATTTCACTTATTATTTGAAAAAGGACATCCGCATCTTTCATCGCACTGTTAATGCCGACTGCTCCTGTCGGGCTCATTGTGTGTGCTGCATCTCCAATGATGACAAGCCCTTTCTTTACCCATGTCTTGCAGCGGCTACTTTGCACCTGCAGCAAGACAAAGTCATCCCATGATTGTATATGGGCCCGTACATTTTCCTCCAATTCAGGAAAAACCTGAATTAAACGGTTGATAAAAGGAAGAAAGGATCGCTGCCTTAAATCAGAATAAGCTCCCTCCGGAATATTCCATCCAATTTGGACAAATCCCCCTTGCTGTGTAAACAGTGCCAGCTGCTCATGATTCACAAGTGCAAGGCGGACAGCAGGGTCCCATTCTGGAGGAGAAGGTATTTTAGCCCATAACAGATCGTACCCGTGCTTTATTCTTTCAAACGGAATTTGTGCCAATTTACGAATGGTTGAAAAACGGCCATCTGCTCCCACAACTAGAGAACTTTTAATTCTTACTTCTTTGCCATCATTTATAGCCGTAACACCGACATATTGCCCGTCTTCTTCGATTAAACCGTCAACCTTAGTATTTAATAATAGTGTATGGGAAGGCAATAGAAGACTTTTTTTCAACAGCAACCCGAGCAGGTGTTTTTGCGGCACATGGATGCCGAGATGTCCAATCTTGTATTCAGGAAATATTTGCTTAAATACTTGCCCATTATTCCAATATTCCACCCGCTCCATACGCAGTAATCCAATGCTCTCAAGTTCATTAAACAGCCCGAATTTGCGTAAAATAGCTTCCCCTGTCTCATTCAGGTGTTCTCCCCTGAACTCTTTATTGATCCCTTCGTGACGTTCGACCAGAATAGTTGTAATATTATGGCTTGCTAATATATAAGCAAGCAGGGCACCTGCTGGACCTGCTCCAACTATGCATACATCTGCAGAATAATCATATTCCTTCACAAATAATCACCCATTATCATCGTTTACTTTACCTTTGTTCTCTCGGGTAAGCTGTTATTAATAAGTCACTTCCAATAGGCTCTACAGATTCAAAATCAATCTTAACTGCCTCATCCATGCTCTCAACATCCGATCCAGTAAAAGGAGAAAGAGAATGACGTCCTCCTAATATCTTGGGCGCAACATAGAGCAAATATTTATTAATCAGTCCTGCGCGTAAGAAGGCACCATTTACTTCGCTTCCGCCTTCTACAAGAACATCTGTTATGCCTTTTTCAAATAAAACCTTTAAAATATAAGACAAGTCAAGTCCGTGTTCATCATGAGGGGCAAAATATACCTGCACTCCTTTTGCCGTCAGGACTGCAGCTTTATTCTTATCCGCATCTTCTTTGGCAAAAATCCATGTTTGCGCTTCTGTACAATCCGTAATTTTGGCATCGGAAGGTGTACGTAACTTCGAATCCAAAATAATGCGTATTGGATTTTTTCCACCTTCCGGTATACGGGTAGTCAGCATCGGGTTATCAGCTAATATCGTTCCAATTCCGACTAATATAGAGTCCACTTCATTTCGCAAATAATGAACAGCGCGTCTAGATTCTTCCCCTGTAACCCATCTTGAATGGCCATTATATGCTGCCAACCGGCCATCCAGTGTTATCGCTGTTTTCGAAATAACAAATGGCTTTTGATTTATCATATTATGAATAAACCGCTCATTTAATCTGACCGCCTCTTTATGCAATACGCCAACCTCTACTTCAATTCCCGCTTCTTCTATCAGATGGATCCCTTGTCCAGCAACAAGCGGATTTGGGTCTTTCATCGCGATAACAACACGGGAAACTCCCGAATTTTTTACAAGCTCAGCGCAGGGCGGCGTTTTTCCATGGTGAGAACATGGCTCCAACGTCACATAGAGTGTCGCTCCTTTTGCATGCTCGCCCGCCATACGGAAGGCATGTACTTCTGCATGCGGCTCCCCGGCTTTTCGGTGCAGACCGGATCCGACAATCATCCCATTTTTCACAAGAATTGCCCCCACCATCGGGTTCGGATTCGTGTTCCCCTTCGCCGTTTGTGCTAACTCAAGGGCAAGGTTCATATAATATTCATCATTCTTCATGAAACATTCTCCTTCACCGGCAAAATCTGATCATTTTGAATATGCCCTGATTTTTCTACTTTTGTTGCTAAATAAAAACGATTGTAGTCCGTTATATCTCCCCATAAAGGAATATGATCATGAATTAACATACCAAAGCTTTTCAATGCATTGATTTTCTTTGGATTATTGGTAATCAGGGTAACAGGATCTTTTCTAAGACCCTTTAATACCGTAATCGCTTCCTCATATGAACGAGTATCATCCGCAAAACCAAGAACATGATTTGCTTCTACTGTATCATAACCTTCCTGCTGAAGGATATAGGCCAATGATTTTGAGAACAATCCAATTCCTCTGCCTTCATGATTTGCTAAATAGAACAGCGCTCCGCTCCCATGTTCAACGATCATCTTCATTGACTGGCGGAGTTGATATCCACAATCACAGCGCTTGCTTCCAAAAATATCCCCTGTATGGCAGATACTATGCATCCGGATCCATGGTTCTTCGGTACGTGCAAAATCGCCATACACTAATACAGAGGATTGCTGCGCATCGGCTAAACGGGCTGATGTAAGTGACTCAAGGATCTTTTCTTTACTGGAAATATGACCTTCAAGAGGAAGCCATGTATACCATTGAAATGTTACCACTTGATTTTCGAGTTGAACTGGAAGTTTTACTGGTCCAACCAGGCATATTTTTTTATCGTGAGCATTTCTTAGAATTGTCATTTTATCTAGTAATATATCTTTTGCTTCATCCGAAATCATTCTGTTCATCCTTTCAGAGTCTTTATACTATATTCATATTAGTTACTATATGAAAGTAAGTATATAGACGTAAATATTTGACGTCAAGTAATTTAATTACTATTATAATAGTAATTAATGTTTTATTTTAAAGGTGGTTAAAAATGGCTGAACAAACATTATGTCCTAAATTTCAAAAAACGGTTGAGTTATTTAGTAAGCGTTGGAACGCCTTAATTATTAATCAATTATTATCCGGGCCGCAGCGTTTTTGCAACCTAAATGTCTCCATGCCTATAAGCGGACGACTCTTATCAGAAAGATTAAAAGAATTAGAGCATGAGGGACTTGTATTAAGAGAGGTTTATCCGGAAGTTCCGGTTCGGGTGCAGTATACATTAACGGAAAAAGGTCTTGCATTAAAAAAGGTCTTGCAGGAAATGGAACGATGGTCGAAAGAATGGATGCTAAGTGAAGCTTATAACGAAAAAGAAGGATGACCGAAATAAAAGGGTCATCCTTCTTTTTTCGACTTTTCAGCATTTGCAAACGAAATGATGATCCCTAATCAATAATAGGATTACACTCACTGCAAACACCAGGGAAAATAATAAATACATTCATTACGAAAGCCAATTTTTGCTCATACTAAGATAGACGGAAGATCTTCTTTTTGAACGACTGAATGTTTGATTTTATCTCCCGAGGTGAGGAGCATTGCCACATTCTATATTAGCCCATTTTATTCGGCTTCCGCTTATGTTTAGAATCCTTATTATTGTATGTATTTCCATAAGCGGTTTTGGAACCACTATCCATCTGCTTGAACCAAATGCTTTTCCAACCATGTTTGACGGAATATGGTGGGCGGTGATAACAGCCTCAACAGTGGGCTATGGAGATTATGTTCCGGAAACACTGGCAGGAAAAGTAACTGGCATCATCCTCATTTTAACAGGGGCCGGATTTTTATCCTCTTTCTTTGTTACTCTTGCCGCCACAGCCGTGACAAAGCAAAATGACATTCTTGAAGGTAGGGCAGGCTATAAAGGCAACGGTCATATTATTATTATCGGCTGGAATGAACGATCCAAGGAAATCATCCATGCCTTATGCCAACAGAATAATCTTGTTTCCATTGTTTTAATTGACGAAACACTCGATAAAAACCCGTTAAGCAAAAAAAATATCCATTTTATTAAAGGACGACCAAACCAGGATGAAATACTCATAAAGGCTGAAATCACGAAAGCCAGTAAAGTCATCATAACAGCCGATCCGAATAAAGGTGAATTACAGGCAGATATGCACTCCATTATTACCTTGCTTGCTGTAAAAGGATTACATCCCGCTGTTCCATGTATCGTTGAAATCTTAACGCATGAGCAAATTGAAAATGCGAAAAGGGCGGGAGCAGACGAAATCATTGAAACTAATATGATTACAAGCTTTATCATGCTTCAAAGCATTTCTTCGCAGGATATGGTCACCTCATTCCTCGAATTGTTAGATAAAATGTCCGATCGAAAACTGATTTATCAAGTGGCTTCACAGGAGGAGTTCGAAAAGGAGTATATCGAGATCGGCATGAATCTGTTACAGAAAGGGGTCGTCCTTCTTGGCATTAAAAGAGGAAACGCAACCATTCTAAATCCACCGCGACCGTTCATGATCGAAAAAAATGACCTCTTGATTTTAATTACATCCTGAGACACACAAAAAGAGAGGAAACTCCCAGCTTCCTCTCTTTCGATTTATTTCAACCGTTTCTCTAAATCCGCTCTTTTTTCTTCGTAACCTGGTTTCCCAAGCAACGCAAACATATTTACTTTGTAAGCCTCGACACCAGGCTGATCAAATGGATTAACGCCCAGCAGATATCCGCTCATAGCGCAGGCCTTTTCAAAGAAATAGACAAGATAGCCGAATGTATACTCATCCAGTTTTGGAATAGAGACGACTAAATTCGGTACACCTCCATCTGTATGAGCAAGCATCGCTCCTTCAAAAGCCTTGTTATTGACAAAATCAACAGTCTGGCCGGCAAGATAATTCAATTTGTCCAAGTCATTTTCTGCTTTTTCAATCGTCAACTCCCTGCGTGGAGTGTCCACTTTGACGATTGTTTCGAACAGATCACGACGCCCTTCTTGCACATATTGTCCCAATGAATGAAGATCCGTTGAAAAGTTAGCAGATGAAGGATATATCCCTTTTTGATCCTTTCCTTCACTTTCTCCAAAAAGCTGTTTCCACCATTCAGCGAAATATTGCAGGCAAGGCTCATAATTAATCAGCATTTCAATTGTTTTTCCTTTGTTGTATAAAATATTGCGCACAGCCGCATATTGATAGGCCGGATTCCCCATAAGCTCTGATGAAGCAAAATCTCTCCTCGCGGCAGCTGCCCCCTTCATCATCGCTTCTATATCAGCTCCGCTTACAGCGATTGGCAATAGCCCAACTGCTGTTAAAACCGAGTATCGCCCGCCGACATCGTCCGGTATAACAAAAGATTCGTAGCCTTCTTCATCTGCAACGGTTTTTAACGCTCCTTTTGCCCGATCCGTCGTTGCGTAAATCCGTCTGCCCGCTTCTTCCCTGCCGTACTTTTCTTCCAGCAGTTTTCGGAAAATACGAAAGGCAATAGCCGGCTCTGTTGTCGTTCCTGATTTAGAAATCACATTAATAGAAAAATCCTGTCCTTCTAATAAATCGATTACATCCATCATATATGTAGAACTGATATTATTGCCGACAAAAATAATTCGCGGAGTCTGGCGCCTATCTTTTGGCATAACATTATAGAAGCTATGTTGAAGCGCCTCAATTGCTGCTCTTGCACCTAAATATGAACCACCAATGCCGATGACTAAAAGGATATCTGAATCACGTTTTATTTTCTCTGCCGCTTTTTGGATACGTATAAATTCTTCTTGGTCATAGTTGTCTGGCAGGTCAATCCATCCTGTATAATCATGGCCTGCCCCTGTTTTTTCGTGCAAAGAATGATGTGCCAATTTTACAGCATCCTGTAAGTATGTCAATTCATGCTCTCCAAAAAAAGTCAGAGCCTTTGAATAATCGAAACGAACATGTGTCATGCACAAGCCTCCAGATATGTGTAGTCATTTTTTTACGAAAAAAATTTACAATGATGCACGGTAAATGTCAAGTACATCATCCCGATTTAATTTCTTAAATTTACCAAATTCTCCTCTGGCCATCGCCCGATCAGCCATTAAGTCAAGCTTGCCTGCATCGATTCCATAATCATTCAGCCGTGAAGGAGCACCTATGCTGTTCCAAAATGCACGAAGTCTTTCGATTCCTTCCATCCCAGCTTCTTCTTTTGTTTTCCCGGACGGATCCACGCCAAAAACACGTACAGCCAACTGTTGGAAACGCTCAGGATTTGCAGATAGGGAATGCTTCATCCAGTTCGGAAAAAGGATTGCCAAACCTCCACCATGCGGGATATCATAGACAGCCGAAACGGCATGTTCCATATTATGGGTTGCCCAATCTCCGTTATATCCCATGGACAGCATCCCATTTAAGGCCATAGTTCCACAATATAAAATTGTTGCCCGATTTTCGTAGCTTTCCAAGTTCTTGAGCAGCTTTGGCGCTGTTTCCATTACTGTCAGCAGCAGGGCTTCACTCATCCGATCCTGTAAAAAGGTCTCTGTCTGTACATGAAAGTAATTTTCTAATGTATGTACCATCATGTCAACAATTCCATTGACTGTTTGATCGCGCGGAACAGTAAACGTGTTAACCGGATCAAGTATTGAAAAGCGCGGATAGACCACTGGATTGCCCCAACCGTATTTTTCATTCGTTTCCCAATTCGTAATAACTGAGCTTGGATTCATTTCAGAACCTGTTGCAGCGAGCGTCAACACAGTACCAAATGGAAGCGCTTCTGATATAATCGCTTTTTTGGTCACAATGTCCCATGGATCACCATCATACTTGGCACCGGCTGCAATTGCCTTCGTGCAATCAATCACACTACCTCCGCCAGCCGCCAAGAGAAAGTCAATCCCTTCTTTTTTACATATTTCTACCCCTTTTCTGACAGTAGAAATACGCGGGTTTGGTTCAACACCGGATAACTCAAAGTATGTTACACCTGCAGTCTGTAATTGTTCAACGATTTGCTCATATAAACCATTACGTTTGATACTTCCTCCACCGTAAACAAGAAGAACTTTATTCCCGTATCGCGGAACTTCATTCTTCAACTGTTCTGTCTGTCCTTTTCCAAATATCAGCTTGACAGGGTTATTATATGTAAAGTTATCGATACTAAAACCTCCTATATTAAATATTCATTTCATTTTTTTACTAGTTAAGAACTACTCATTTATTATCCTTCAACATCCTAAAGATTGCAAAATAAAACCAGTTTACGATGAAATATTAATCAGGGATTTTTTTCTTACATTTATTATGAATCATTCTTCAAGAATGGTGCATCCTAAACAATGTATCTATATACATTTAGGAGGTGTTTCTTTGATGAGTACAATTCAACGTGTCGCACTATTTCTTACCATTATCGGAGCCATTAATTGGGGACTGATAGGCTTTTTCCAATTCAATCTTGTTGCAACCCTTTTCGGGGTGGATACGCTGATTTCTAGAATTATTTATTGTTTAGTCGGAATTGCCGGTCTGATTAATCTCGGACTTCTTTTTAAACCTTCTGAACAGCATGTCAGAGAACCAGAAACGAAGCCTACAAGATAGCCTTTCTCCTTGCTCGGGGGCTGTCTCAAAAGCAAAGATGTCAGACAACACCCTACATCAATTTGCACTGGATATTGATGTAGGGGTGGATGCCTGACACCTTCTGGGAAAGCCCTTTTTGACATGACAGCGGGAAGCGGATGATTCTCCGCTTGAGCGATAAACTCCTGTATTTTGTTTGATCGCTCATTTTCATCCTCCATTTCTCCAGCCTCTTGTATGCTTCAATTTCACCCATATAGTCTCAATTGATAAAAAAAGAAGTATAAGACATTTTATCCGTGCCCTATACTTCTTTAGTTATTATTTTTTGATTAAATCATCGCGCTGGGATTGATCAATCCATTCCTGTAGCTTATCCTTTAATGTATTAAAGCCCTGTGATGATTCAATATCCGTCTTAATGGCTGCAGCCTGACGCTTGCGCGGTTTTTTCACCTTAACTTCTCCGCCCTGCACCGGCTCTTCTTCAGTTGCACGAATAGAAAGTCCTATTTTTCCTTCCTCTTCATTAATAGATAAAACCTTAACTTTTACTTCGTCGCCCACTTTTAAGTGATCATGAATATCCTTTACAAAACCATGGGTGATTTCAGAAATATGAACCAACCCTTGATGTTGTTCATCTAATGCAACAAACGCTCCATATGATTGAATTCCGGTCACTTTACCTGTTAAAACACTTCCTATTTCAAATTTTTCTGACATAGAAACACTCCTAATTAATTGTTATTTTGTCTCTCGTTATACGCAATAAAAAATTATATCATAGCCTGGGATAATGATCAAAAAAAGAGCATTCTGCCAATAGAACACTCAAGATTTTATTTTTTATAAAATTGGAAGAAAACAGTATAAAAAAAGAGAAATATGGAAATATTAGGAGCGTAGGACTTTCTAGTATTCCCCCTTTTTTGAAGAGGACACCCTTAGCGGATGTCCTTTTTTTGGTCTATGTGTAGTTTACCCAATTTTTCAGTGTTGCGTTTCGCATATTAGATTGAATCTATGAATCTTTTCATTCTTTTAATCGCTTCCTGAAGTTGCTCCAATGAAGAAGCATATGAACAGCGAATATGACCTTCACCACTTTCACCAAACACATCCCCAGGTACAACAGCGACTCCCTCTTTAAGCAATAGCTGCTCTGCAAACTCCTGCGAGCTTAATCCTGTTGATTCAATGGACGGGAAGGCATAGAATGCACCCCCTGGCACATGACAGGTTAAACCAATTTCATTTAATGACTGTACGATAAAATTTCGGCGGCGGCGATAGCTCTTGATCATCTCATCCACATCAGAGCGGCAATTTTTGAGTGCTTCAACAGCTGCGTATTGAGCCATAGTTGACGCACACATCATCGCATACTGATGGATTTTCAACATGGCACTGGTAATTTCCTCAGGAGCGCAGACAAAGCCAAGACGCCAGCCGGTCATCGCAAATCCCTTTGAGAAACCGGAGACTAGAATTGTTCTATCAATCATTCCATTGATAGCAGCCATGCTTGTATATTCTTCATCATACACAAGCTCTGCATAGATTTCATCCGCAATAATAAGCAAATCATACTTTTCAGCAATAGAAGCTAATTTTTCCAGTTCACTCTTATTCAGCATTGTGCCTGTCGGATTATTTGGCGAACAAATTAAAATGGCCTTTGTTCTATCCGTTACGACGGCTTCTATTTGTTCCGGGAGAATTTTGAAATCGTTTTCCTTCTCTGCTTGAACTTGTACAGCCACTCCCCCAGCAAGCGTCACCATCGGAACATACGAAACAAAGCACGGTTCCACAACAATGACTTCATCACCGGGATCAAGAATGGCACGCATGGCAATATCAATAGCTTGGCTTGCCCCGACTGTGACGATAATTTGCGATTGAGGCGAATATTCCACCTTAAATTGCGATCTCATATATTTGGAAATTTCCTCGCGGAGCTCAAGCAATCCCGCATTGGCTGTATAAGAGGTATATCCCTGCTCAAGCGAATTAATGGCAGCTTCTCTTATCGTCCATGGTGTAACAAAATCGGGCTCGCCTACCCCGAGTGAAACGATCCCTTCCATCCCGGCGGCTAAATCGAAAAAGCGGCGGATGCCTGATGGCTTCAAATCCATAACCGTTTTGGATAAATAACTGCTTTTGGTTGATTTCATTATGGTGACACCACAATTCTTTTGTCTTTATTTTCTGCACCAAAAATAATTCCATCATGCTTATATTTTTTCAAAATAAAGTGTGTGGTCGTTGAAATAACAGAGTCAAGTGTTGAAAGCTTTTGATGGACAAAGTGGGCAACTTCATTCATCGATTTTCCTTCGATAATGACTGATAGATCGTAAGCACCTGACATTAAATAGACTGAATCCACTTCTTTAAAACGGTAAATTCTTTCAGCAATTTCATCAAATCCAACACCGCGTTTCGGTGTTACCTTTACATCAATCATCGCGGTTACGCCGGAATGTTCTTCCACTTTCCCCCAGTCAATGACTGTAATATATCTTACAATCACCTTGTGTTCTTCGAGCTTTTTGATGGATTGTTCAGCTTCTTCGACACCCAGTCCAATCATCTTCGCAATATCTGCTATCGCTATATGAGCATCTTTTTCTAGAATCTCAACAATCTCCAATTCCTTTTCTGTTAAATTCATGGAAAGACCTCCATATGTTTTAAAATATTTATATTATAGCAAACTTCACGTCCAAGGTACTGAAATTTTTAATGATTTTCAAAATTACTTTAATAAAAACCAACATTTGCCTGAATGTTCTTATTCTTTTACTGGAGATAATGCTCATGACGGAACCTGAGCAGCAAGCAACGGGTATGAGGGGATTCCCTTTATTGGAAAATAATAGGGAAGTTTAAAAACAAAGGTGTCAGGCACCACCATACAGTATCTATGATCACTTTGCATCAATCTGCACTGGATATAGATCAATGATGGATGTCTGACACCCTATGGGATAGCCTGATTTTTCGCATGCTTCAACTACCTTTATTTCTTTATTTCACCACAAAGGACTCGCTCTCCGGAGTTTCCCGCAGGCTGTGTCATCCCATCGTCCATTTCACTTGTAATAACAATGGAAGTCCCATCTTTTGTAAGAAGGGTTGTTTTTCCATCCTTCAAAGTAACATTCGGTGCCAATAATTCCGCCTTTGCTTTTCCATCATCGCCAACAATTAAATTGGGTAAATCTCCTGCATGGGCTCCTTTGGGATGCAGCAACCCATGCTCCTTATCTTCAGGATTATAGTGGTCTCCTGCCGATTTAAAATCCGGTCCTTTACAAGCACCTTTATCATGGATATGAATAGCATGTTCCCCCGGGGTCAGACCATTCACATTCACATTTATTTTAACTCCGCTTGACTGTTCTTCAAGTCGCACCTTTCCATGTGCATCACCTGAGGAATCATACATTTTCACATCCATTTTTGTAACTTCGTTTTCTACACAGCCAGTGAGTAAAGAAACGAATAGGAACAGTCCATATCTCTTCATGATTCCATCCCCTGCCAAAACAATTTTATTTCATTTAACGATCGTACCGTCATTATATCTTTTCATATTTTCTCATTTTTCATGCAAAAAAAATCCTCCGGCTGACAAATCCAGCGGAGGAACAATAAATAGATTGAATGGATTAGCTGACTTTTTCTTCAGCTAATTTTTGCTTAGCATTGGAATAAAAAATTGGATTTTCGTTAAATTCGCCTTCCCATTTTGAAATGACAATCGTTGCAAGCGAATTCCCGATTACATTGACAACAGTCCGTGCCATATCTAAAATACGGTCGATGCCGGCAATAAAGGCAAGTCCTTCAATAGGCAAACCTACTGTTCCTAAAGTTGCCAATAAAACAACAAAGGAGACACCAGGTACCCCGGCAATGCCTTTTGAGGTAATCATTAACACAAGCATAAGGGAAATCTGCTCACCGATACTCATATCAATACCGTACATTTGGGCGATAAAAATAGCTGCAAGAGCTTGATAAAGTGTGGAACCATCTAGGTTAAAGGAATATCCTGTTGGAATAACAAAAGAAGTGATATGTTTCGGACAACCTACCCATTCCATTTTTTCCATAATTCTTGGCAAAACGGTTTCTGAGCTTGAAGTAGAGTAGGCAAGGATCAACTCATCCTTTAAAAGTCGAATCAGTTTAAAAATATTAAAGCCGACAATCTTGGCTACACTTCCTAGGACGACAATAATAAAGAAGATCATCGTCGCATAAACAAGAAAAACAAGCTTGCCAAGTGGTAAAAGGGATTCAATACCAAATTTTGATACCGTCACACCGATTAATGCAAAAACACCGAATGGAGCAAATTTCATAATTTGATTGGTTGCATAAAACATCGCATCGGCTGTTCCTTGAAAAAAGCGTAGCACCGGTTTCCCTTTTTCTCCAATGGCCGCAAGTCCGAGACCAAATACTACCGAGAAAAAGATGATAGCCAGCATATCTCCCTCTGCAATTGATTTGATAGGGTTGGTCGGTACGATATTAACAAAAGTATCAGCCATTGAATGTGTTTCAGTTTGTTCTGCTGTATCAACATAACTATGAATGTCTGTTTTTTGCAGGAGATCCATATCAACTCCATTTCCAGGGTGGAAGATGTTTGCTGAAAGAAGTCCTACGACAATCGCAATGGTTGTAATAGCCTCAAAATAAATCAGGGTTTTTCCGCCGATCTTTCCAAGCTTTTTCGTATCACCTACACCTGCAACCGCGATAATAATGCAGGAAATGACGATTGGTACCACTATCATTTTAATTAGACGGAGAAAGATGTCTCCAATCGGCTGCAAATAGGTTGCCACATGCGGATTACCATAAAACACTGCTCCGATTATGATCCCTAGAATAAGACCGATAAAAATTTGCCACGCTAAACTAATTTTTTTCATACCATTCCTCACCTTCTTTTTGAATTTTGCAAGTTGGCAAGGGAAACAGAATATTCACAATAAAAAAAGACATGAAATATGCCTCTTAGCACCATCCCGGTTCATTTGCTTCTTATTTCAGTTCCCTTAACGCTGACGGGGTTAGCTGACGGGTTAGGGCCAGGAAACAATCAGCCCTTCCTTTAAAAAGAATTCACCCCAAGGGAAGATTCGCAATCTTCCTGATAAATTGGTTCCCCCGCTCCAAAGGATTTAGCGCTACTAATCTAATATAATAGTATAATATTTTTATTATTATGTAAATGTATTATATTTCTATATTTAGTTTTTTTTATTATCAATATCAACCTTTCATTAAAATTTATTATCAATTATCACTATTTTATAATAGTAATTTATTTATTCTAACTTTTACTTCTATTCTGTATTTTAACAAAAAAAACAGCCCTTCAGCTGTCTTTGTCATGTATATTAAATTTTAACTGTTTTTCTAATTCCTTTGCCTTTTTCTCTTCCCGTTTAGACCAACTTACGACAACCTTCATTACAACAACAGCAATAAGAACCATAATGCCCAGCTTAATCACAGCGGGGATATACTCTGTCTTATCTTCCGGAAAATATAAAAAAAATGACAAAACATCTGGCAGAGACATAGATTTCTTCCCTCCTTTGTCCATACTATCATTTCTACTATTATAACAATGTTTTTGTTTTCTTTCTATCGGTCTTATTCCTTTATGCCTAAATAACTGATCATTGCGGCGGGAAGCAGATTTACCGGCAAAAATAAAAAGCCAAATCCTCCATGCAGATTCGGCTTTTAGGCAAACTCATTAAATAACTGGGAAAAATCAACCCGATCCCCAATCGTTGTTTTTTCAGGGTTATGCAGATACTGCTTATCTTTCTCTACCAACTTAAAAATATTATAGGTAGTTAACGCATCATCTAATGCCCGATGATGCTTACCGACTCCGTTCCTGCCATATTCTTGTACGGCTTTCCACAATCCGGTTTGATTCTTATCGCCAAAGAAACGTTTGTATTCCATCGATAAATCCATTTCCCTTGCGTAAAATGGAAAAGCGATATCTGCTTGCTCACAATTATGACGCAACACTTTCATATCCATATTTCCCCAAGTGACGACAGTATTTTTAAAATCTTTTGTCAAAGAGGCAAACTTTTGAATCAGTTCGCGAAAAGGGAGCCCTTGATTCACCTGATCCTGGCTAATGCGAAGAAACGATTTACAGCGGTCTGTCAGGACAGGAAAACGAACAGGCATCACATATGAGGAATATTTTTCATAAATCTGATCATTTACAACTGCGACAATTCCAGCTTCAATAATTTCAGGATAAAATCCCTTCGTTTTCTTGCCCTTTTCCGGCATTGTAAACTCAAAATCAACAAATAAATATTGCTGTTCGTCTACCAACCTTTCACCCTCTTTTTTTAAAATGGTGCAGCAGGCTTGTTATCGACCCGTTATCCCTTATGCAGTTATAAATAACATAGCCTTCCTTTTCATTTTTCTATTATTATATCATACCGTAAGATTTTTGGCGTTTAGAACGCATATGGTTTCCCATATACCCGTCTATGTATCTGCGCCCAATTCTTCCTACTTGCCCATACATAATGGGTGTTATCTGCATATGAAATAATATGTGAGATAATAAGGAGGTTCACCCCATTGTATGCATACCGAGGCCCTCACTATGGTCAAAGGGGATTTTTCTTTGCTGCTCCGTTCGCCGGCGCATTATTGGGAGGATTAGTCGGAGGTGCCGTCGGCAGTGCGTTATTTTACCCACGCCCGCGTCCATTTCCACCGTTTCCTCCATGCCCTCCATATCCGGGATGCCCGCCATATGGCGGCGGTTTTGGATATCCGTATTATTAATCGATATATCAAAAAAACTCTCGGATTTGAGAGTTTTTTTGTGGTACTGCTTTTCACGGTCAGCCCCAGCGGATTTTTAAGATGAGGTGGCAGCAGTCAATCTGATTCTCTTCATGAACAAAACTCAAGGTCAGACCGTTGGGTGTATAAGATACCTTTGGTGTATTTTGAATTCCTGTTGATTGGAGTAATGACACAACTTTATTCTTATCAGAGCTTTGTGCCGCCGTGATGATATTCCCAGAAAACGTCTTGGATACAGCCAATTTTTCTAGGATGATGCCGCCATCTTTTAGGAGCATTTGTGTCAGCCGGGCAGAATTCATAAAGATACTTGGATTGACAGGAAGAACATTTCGACATGAAATAAATGGCCGATAATACGGAAGAAAGTGAAAGGGAGTGTGGGATCTGTAATGCCTAGATGACGGAAGGGAATGATTGGAATACAATGGGTAATACCTCATAACTTCCTCCCTATTGAAAAATTTTCATAGCACATTTTCTTTAAAATATATGTAAAGGCCGCCGTTCCTATGTACATTCGATTTTTTCTTCCTTATTCAAGTTCGTATAGCGAATATATCCAATTAACATGATAAAATAAAGACTGTATGTTTTGGCTTGTTCATAATATTTCATCCATTTTGACAACAGAAGGAGAGAATTTAATGAGTTACGAAAATACATTGTTCCATGCATTAGGAATCGAGATCAAAGAAGTTGATTCCGGCAGAGTTGTGGCAACGATGCCAGTAGATGAGAGAACAAGACAGCCTCATGGCCTGCTGCATGGAGGTGCGAGCGTGGCACTTGCAGAAACGGCAGCGAGTATAGGCGGTACCTATTTGATCGACAAAGAGACAGAAGAAGCAGTGGTAGGGCTCGAAATTAACGCAAACCATATTCGCTCAAAAAAAGACGGGCTGGTAACAGCTGTGGCAGAAATTATCCATAGAGGAAGCACGACGATGTTGTGGGAAATTAAGATTTCGGATGAAGAGAATAGGCTGATTTGTATCTCCCGTTGTACTTTAGCCGTAATCAAAAAACGAAAGTGAGGGTATTACAATTAAATCACTGCTGAATCATTGGTTAAACAAAAAGAAAAAGAGCAAATTGGAATTTTGTCAAAATAACCTCGACCGTTTTCTGGATGGCGAATCTTTTCCGCAATTTGAAGCCTTTCTTCTTGAGGAACAACTGGATATGAAGGAGTATAAATGCCTCAGCCATTGCAAATTATGTTCAGATAAGCCCTATGCTAGGCTGAATAATGAGATTATTCAGGCTGATACCGCCTTGGAGCTGTTAACGGAATTAAAAAAGAGATGCAGGTAGGGGAGATTGATTCCCGTCCGCCAGGCAAAAGGGGAAAATTCTTTCTCTTCCTCCCTTTTTGCCAGAGCGAATTTTTATTTCCTTCGGAAAATAAGGATATTGGGAATATTAACTTTTTTGTTTCGAACCAGCCTTATTCTCCCGGTTCGAAACATTCGATTAGCAGAACAAGAGTCCACACTATTATACTGGTTCCACCCGCAGGACACAGTTTTTTACAGCTGTTCTGCAATATCCAAACGAACTCAAGGAAGATCTTCGGTAAACTCCCTAATAAAGATGCCACCCGTAAAACAGTCGCCTGCACTGCCTCCGTGAATAAATCCCCTTATAACAGTCAAATATAGGATATATTTCACTTTAGTCCGTTTCCTCCAAATACAAAAATAATCTCGGTAATTTTGGCAGAATACCGACATCCTCAAACGAAACTTTTTCTATATCCTGTGGTATAATAAATAATGAATTTCCAATAAATTCTATTATCAATTCCAGGTCAAGGCCCCAATGTTTCGGACGGTAGCCATCCAGGTAAAGACCGGCAGTTTCCATCATGGAACGGGCACCTTTAATATTTCCGTATTCATAATGATATATAGCAACAGACAGTTGCAATAAGCCTTTTAAAAAGAAGTTTTGTTTATCTGTCATCCACATTTCTTCCAGCAGATCATGACAGGCATAGTAATCACCTTCATTAAATGAAATAAAAAATTGGTAATATTCCATTGGATAAATCATTGTCGGCATCCCCTTCCCGTTTATTTCATTTATTTGATCTATATACTAGCAAATAAGGAAGCAAACCGCTAAAATATTACCTGATATATCTAATCGTTTCACATTCTTGAGTTCGCAAATCCATTGACATAAAAATTTAACAAAAGGCAGGGTTCTTCAAAATGGCAATTTTCGGTAATCTCCCGCTCTGGTCTGCTTTAGCAGCAATCTTTTTTGCTCAATTCATAAAAGTCCCTATTCACTTAATACTATTGAAAAAGGTCGACTGGTCATTGATTGTGAGCACAGGAGGCATGCCGAGCTCACATTCGGCAGCAGTTACTGCGGTTTCAACCGCCGTCGCCCTTGAAACAGGGGTGGATTCACCGATATTTGCAGTAGCCGTTGTTTTTGCCATTATAACAATGTTTGATGCCTCAGGCGTCCGAAGACAGGCCGGTGAACAAGCTGCCGTACTTAATCAATTGCGCACTGACTTTAATTTGCTTGTAAGAGATGTGAAGGCATGGCCGCGGGTACAAGATAAGGAAATACAAAAGGAACTGAAGGAACTCCTTGGTCATAAGCCGATTGAGGTATTTTTCGGTGGATTGACTGGCATTCTATTAACACTGGTTTTATATTATTTTCTCCAAGGATGAAAAAAGCAAAAACCATATACATATAAAAGGTATCAGAGACCGCGATATCCCTGCTTATCTCATCTATTGACTAGTTAAGCACGCGCATGCCCGACACCTTTTATTGTTATATTTAACGTTATTATTTTCTCTCAGGATTTACATACTGCTGACGAAATACCTGCATCGATTTATCTTCATTTAAAGATAGTAATTCATGCTCTGTAAGTGTACCGTCTCCCATCTCCACTACATAAACATCAATTTCCTTTTTACCCCAATATGTATAAACATCATCAACTGTTTCATAATAAAGATCGACGCGGTTCCCCTTAATCGCACCGCCTTTATCAGCTACTACCCCAAATCCATATTCCGGAATAAAGAGAATCGTACCAATAGGAAAAACACTTAAATCTGCGGCAACAGTTGAATACAAATCCCTTTTTACCTTAACCCCGGAATAAGTGATCCCAAATTCGGGGTGATCCGGATTTTTCCCTGTCGACTCATATCCAGCCGTATAGCCTGTTGCAAGTACTTTTTTTACCGGATACTTTGACCAATCAATCTCATTTTCAAGTTTGGGTTTTCCTAAACCCGAAGACGTCTTTACAGGTTGCAGCGCCATATGAAGGGGATGATGTTGAATCGAATAGCTAATATCCCTCTTTACTTTCTCATACATAGAAACGGCAATGGATTGGGCTTTTACTCCTGTGATGGATTGAAAAGTAGATGTTAATGCAGCAATGAATAGAACAAACATTAACATCCGAATAGAAATCATTTTTAACCTGTCCATTTTTTAGCTCATTCCTCCCAAAACTATTCATTTCCTAAGAACAAAGGAATTATGCATGAATAGACAGGAAAAAATAAAATGAAGCACAAAAAAACCTCCGCAATAGCGAAGGCTGTAATTAAAACATCTGATATCCTCTTTTTCTAAGGGCTTTAATTGTAAGACCTGCTGCAATCGCCCCAAAAAGGCCGAAAACAAGAATTAAAATATCGGCCAAGGCTAAATGAGTAATACGATTGAATAAATCTGAAAAGGCTGTTCCTGCATTAGTAAAATATTCTATAAAACGAACCTTGTCAATAAAAAGAATAGCAATAACCGGGTAAATAATCGTCATAATCCAAGACATTCTTAATAACATATTTAATATAAATCCGATTCCAAAAAATAATACAAAGAAAAGCAGCATGGATATAATCAATACAACAATATTCATCTGCATACAATCCCCCCCTTTATCCATTTAAGTGTACTGAATGGTAAATTTCTAGTCAATCAATATACAGGAAGAAATGGATATGTTTGTTGGAAAGGCACATTGTCGGTCATCATCAGTGAAGCAATGTCGGACTTTCATGAAACAAGTAGAAGCTATCATTTCAGATAGGTCTAAAATAGCTTCATCAAGCAGTTTTGGAACATGAAAAAGGGCATCCTAAAGTTGAATGCAACTCTTTGAACGCCCCTTTGATCGATTAAATAAAATTAAATTTTCCTTTTCTGAACAGCAAGGAAATACCGCCAATCATGAATAGCGCGCGATTATCAATCACCTTTTTCATGAATGATGCCTTAGTCCCGACTAATTTCTTACCATAGACAACCCCAATCGCATTGTGATCGCCAAGTGAACATACGGTACCTTTAATATCCGGGATAAACTTTTCAAGGTCTTTTTGGTTACGCACTAATTTTGTAATATTTCTAGCAGTTGTAATTCCTTGCTGTATAGCAATTTGTGCTGTCGGCGGATATGGACGATTGATTTCCTCATTGATAATAAGCGCACAGTCGCCCACAATGAATACATTGTCAAAGCCAGGGGCTCTTAAATCCGGCTCTACCTTTACACGTGCTCTCATGGACTCAATTCCTGAAGATTCAATGACGGCATTTCCACGGACACCCGCTGCCCAGATTACAGTACCTGCCTTAATTTCTTGTACTTCTTCATTGGCTTTTCCGTAAAAGATGCCACCTGGTGTGCATTCCTTAATAGCGGAACCAACTTTAAATTCAACCCCTTTTTCCTCTAAATATGAAACCGCATATTTCACAAGTTCAGGATCAAATCCAGGCAATACTGTCGGCGATGCTTCCACACAATAAATCTTTACTCGACTTGGATCAACGTCATATTCTTGGCAGAGATTAGGAACACGTTCAACAAGTTCACCCAAGAATTCAATTCCGGTAAATCCGGCTCCACCGACAACGATCGCTAATTTACTTTCATCTTGATCAGAGTTATAAGTAGAGAATTGATATTCAATGTGTTCACGAATACGTCTTGCAGCATTGACATTTACTATAGAGTACGCATATTCATTTAATCCTTTAATGCCAAATGTTTCAGATGCTCCACCTAATGCTACCACTAAATAATCATAGGATTGTTCGCCATTTTCCAGTAATACCTTATTCTCTTCAGGTTTGATTTCTACAACCGTATCCTGAACAAATTCAACTTTATTACGATCCAAAACATTTTTAATATCGTACCGAACCCGGTCATGGTGCAAGGTTCCCGCAGATGCCTCATGAAGCCATGTCGTTTCATAATGATAATTATTCTTGTTGACTAGGACGATTTCAGCTTCATTTACTCCTAATGCTTTCTGTAATTTTGTAGCTGTCATTAAACCACCGTAACCTGCTCCTAAAATGACTACTTTTGGTTTGTTCAAATTGATCTTCCCCTTTTGTTTATAATTTCACATACAATTAGATCCCTAGCTGTACTTTTTCCTATTGTGTCTAAGTTTATTTATAGGAAAAAGATTGTGATACTCTTCACGTTAATGTACAAAAAAAAGTAAAAATAATGTCACACAATGTTAACAATTTCTTTATGCAATAATTATAATATTCCTTTTTTCTTAGTTTTTCAAGCCTTAAATGTTGTTTATACTTGTATACATTATTTTTTTCTAAAAAGTATAAAAATATTTTCCTTATTTATCATGGGACAGGCTTTTTGTTCTTACATTATAAATATGAATCATTTCAAACATGATGATTTCGCATGGGGAGGTTCTTATGAAGGAAGATCAAATAATTTATGATATAACCATCATCGGCGGCGGTCCAATTGGATTGTTTACGGCGTTTTATGCAGGTATGAGACAGGCTACTGTCAAGATTATTGAAAGTCTTCCGCAAGTGGGAGGGCAATTATCAACACTGTATCCCGAAAAGTATATTTATGACGTGGCAGGATTTCCAAAAGTCCGTGCCCGGGAGCTGATTGATAACTTAAACGTACAATTATCAAACATCAAACCGGTTATCACACTCAATCAAACCGTTGAAAAAGTTGTCAAACAAGGAGACGGGATTTTTAAATTAACAACGAATAAGGAAGTTCATTATTCCAAAACCATAATCATAGCGGCCGGAAACGGTGCCTTTCAACCAAGAAAATTGGAATTAGAAAATTCTGCACATCTCGAGGAGAAGAACCTGTATTATTTTATCCATCATGTAAATCAATTTGCCGGTCAGAGGGTTGCTGTATTCGGCGGCGGAGATTCTGCTGTCGATTGGGCATTAATGCTTGAACCGATTGTCGATAAAGTTACGATCATCCACAGACGTCACAAGTTTCGGGCACATGAACATAGTGTCAGAAATTTAGAAATTTCGAACGTTGATATTAAAACTCCATTTATTCCCACAAAATTAATCAGTAATTCAAACGGAATCACTCAAGTAAGGATTAGCCACGTGAAAACAAAAGAAGTAGAGTCACTTGATGTAGATGCCGTCATTGTAAACTATGGATTCGTTTCATCTATTGGCCCATTAAAAAGATGGGGACTTGAGATAAAAAAACACTCTATTGTGGTAAATTCAAAAATGGAAACAAGTATTGAGGGAATTTATGCATGTGGTGATATTTGTACATATGATGGAAAAGTAAAGCTCATCGCATGCGGTTTCGGAGAAGCCCCTATTGCCGTTGCACAAGCCAAGCAATACATCGATCCAGCAGCAAAAAAACACGTACCGCACAGTTCTGATTTATTTCATTAATCAATCGCCCAATTCACCAAAAAAGCTTTGTTTATTCCAAATCAAACCACTGATTTATTAGATATTGAAACGATGTCTTGAATTCCTAAATAAACAAAATAGAGATTGAGGCCCTAATGCCAATCTAAAAGATTGCCACAGATCGTGATAGTGCAAACTATAATGAGGTAGGCCTGAATAGCAAGGGAAATGCCAAAGACATAAAAAGCCTCCTCGGATAGTCATGTTTTGACATTCACTATCGAGAAGGCAT
>NZ_CAMLDX010000024.1 GCF_946478885.1 uncultured Bacillus sp.
ACTATTTCTTATGTTGTGCCTTGATATCACTTCATTTATGAAAATAGTTTTTTACAAATCTTTAAAGATCTTCAACATTATTTGGTTTGCGTGTGATAGAAACTTATTGTTGCAGCAATAAGTTTCATCCTAACTAACCATGTTGTTGAAGATTTTTTTATCCTTGATAATTTTCATATCGACCTCCATGTTTACTGGATCTTCTAAAAATAAAACTTAGAATATGAATTTTAAATCCGATTTGTATTGCGGGAAGAACTTTATTTCTCTACCACACAAGAAGTAGAATATTCTCCAATAAACTAAACCAATTAAGTTAGATAGGCACAATAGACTAGCAAGAAGAATACTATTGCCGCTGATAAAAATTGCTAAAAAAGCTGCGGCAGGGATCAAACATGAGGTAATGATCCATCCAATAAAGGGTCCGCGAAATTCTCCTTCGAAAACTTTGACTGCAACGCCATATCTAAGTTTACTAATATTATTGATATAGAATAATTGACCCATAATTAATGTGATTGAAGTAATAAGTGATGTGATCAGCATAGCCTGTTGTCCGTGTGTATTGAAATAAACCGTTAATACATACGTCGCAATTGAACCAATCGATATAATTGATAATAGGAAGTTGATTCCTACTAATCTAGTTTTCCATGCTGGTCTAGCAAATAATTGATAAACTAAACCCGTTGAATACATGAATAAAATAGAAGCTGCTACAGCTAAAACTTGAATAATCACCAAGAAAGTCTTGTTATATTCAAAGAAAATTTTATCAGCGAATTGGAGTAAATATAAAATTACTACAATAAATACCCAATATGCTTCTTGGGTCAAATGCGACCTTGGATTAGCAAAAGTATTAAGCATTCTAGCTGGTCTACCTAAGTGGATTACTGATAAAAGCATTCCAATACCTAATATCACGATCGAAACTGCAGCTATCAGCGATAAGTTCAAATCTGCATCAAAAGCGTAAAATGCATATACACTCATGATATACAATCCCATAGAAAAGCGCTGTAATAAGGTTGAAGCTACTAAAGGATATTGTGGTTTCATAGTTTACTAGCTCCCTTTCGAGGTTTTAAATAAACCGTTGACGGCTTCGTACCAATGTCATCGTGAATTTTCATTACACGGTCAGCATGTTGGGCTAAGTATAAGGAAACTTCCGAATTGGAATCATTAATATCTCCGACCATGCGACAGTTTCCAATACAAGTAGAGACACAAGCTGGTTTTTTCCCTTGCTCCAATAAATGAACACACATAATACATTTTTCAACCATGCCTTTATTTGGATTAAGTGTTCTTGCTCCGTAAGGACATGCCCAAGTACAATAACCGCAGCCATAACATTTGTCATGGTCCACTAGCACAACACCATTATCAGCCTTATAAGTTGCCTTTGTCGGACAAACTTCAACGCATAATGGCTCGTCACAATGCATACATTGTTTTGGAAAATAAAACATATTTCCATCTTCCGGACCGACTTTATAAACACGATTCCAAAAAACTCCATAATCCACATGGTTTTCTTCTTTGCAAGCTACTGTACAAGCCTGGCAGCCAACACATCGGTCTAGATCAATAACCATAATATATCTTCTTTTCTTTGTGTCTATAGTTGTAGGCATTTTAGTACCCCCTTTAAGCTTTATACACTTTGCATAATGTTGAGCGAGACCCTGGAGATCCTGTAATCTTGTCATGATGTTTATCACCAATCAATATATTAGCATTTGCTATAAAATCGGGGTAATCAGGTAAATTTAGTTCTTTACATCCTTGCCACCAGCCATGGGGTACAGAAATAACCCTTGGATGTATCCCTTCTGTTACTTGGGCTTTCATTTGAATTTTGCCGTATGGTGATTCAATCCAACATAAATCATAATCTTTAATCTCCAAGTCTTTAGCAGATTTATCATTAATCATTAATCTCGGTTCGGGTGATAATTCTCTTAAATATGGTATCCCCCGATAAGCAGAATGATAGAAATGCGAATAACGTCGGCCTGTGATCAATATGAACGGGTACTCTTGTGCCATTTTTGGTGTAGCATATGGACTTTCAGCAGGCTCCTCAAAATTTGGTAATGGATCAATATCTTGTTCAGCAAAGTGCATGGTATAAATTTCTGCTTTTTTTGAAGGTGTTGGGAAACCAGATTTAATATACTTATAAGACTCAAGTGGTGTATGCTCAAATATCCAACTTTCTTTTAACTCTGCATAGGTAATTCCTAAAGGTTCTAATTGAAAGTCAAACATTTCTTCATCGGTTTTCCACGGCCACAAATCTGGGTCTAATCTGCGTCCTAGTTCACGCATAAACGTTATATCAGAACGTCTTTCAAAAAGAGGATCTACAGCTCTTTGTTGAGCAAACATCCATCTTCCGCAAAGTTCATCAGCAATATAATCTCGTTCTGTCCAGTGAGCAGATGGCAAAACAATATCAGCAATTTGGCAACTGGGACTCATAAAATAGTCCATGAATACAACAAAATCCATGTTTAATAAAGCTTTTTTTACTTTTTGTGGCTGCTCGGACCATGAAAGTGGATTACCTTGGATGCCTATATAAGCTTTAATTGGATATGGTTCTCCAGTAATTGCAGCTTCCCAAATAAGTGGGGGATGACTATTGGGATAAAGTTTAAAGTTACCCAATTTCTTTTCCCAATGTATTGGTTTCGTTTCTCCAGTTAATCTAGAACCTAGCATTGCATTCCAAAATGGAGGCCAAAGGTTTCCTCCTATACGGTCTAGATTGCCAGTAATCGCTATAATAGTATTTATAGCTTGAATGGTATGAAATGAATTTGTATGTTCCTCAATTCCCTGATAAATTGTTATTGCTGCAGATTTTGCTGTTGCATACATTCTTGCACTGTCATATATGGTCTTTGGTTCCACCCAACAGATTTCAGCTGCTTTTTCAAGAGGCATTTTAGCAGCTCTTTCCCTTAGCTCTTGCCAAGCTGTCTTCGCTTCAACCACTTTTCCATCTATGGTATGAATTTTAAAATAACCATTTAATTCAGGGTCAAGTTCAGATTGTTTATTGTCAATGTCAAGCGATTGAAATGTTTTACTTGTATTATCCCAAATAATTGGTACTTTTTCACTGCCTCCAGCTTTGATATCTGCTTCCATTATTGGTTTTAACGTTTTTGTATCAATCATAACTGGAAGTGTGGTCCATTTTTTACAAAATGGTTCATCATAAAGATGTTCTTCGATGATAATATTTAACCAGGCCATGGCTAATGCACTATCACTGCCAGGACGAACTTGTACAAATTCATCTGCTTTAGAGGCTAAAGGATGTTCATAGTTTGGATCGATAACAATAATTTTGGCATTTCTATTCCGACTTCTATTGATTTCTCCAGCAACTACAGTAGCTTCAGTCCAAACCATATTAGATCCCCAAAATACTTGAACTTCACTATGATCAAAATCTACTCCATCCCAAATGGTAACCATACCAGTCATTTCCATACTAACCGATAAAATTGGATTTAAACAGATATGGGCTGGACTGCACCAGTGATTTACACCTACGGTTTTACCAAGGCGATGATTCCATTGATTTGTCCCTCGTCCAGTCCCTTGACCGAAAACGATTGTTTCTGGACCATATTCTTTCATATATGTTTTAATCTTTTTCTCAATGGTATCCATTGCTTCATCCCAGCTAATTCTCTCCCACTTTCCTTCTCCTCTTTTTCCAACTCTTTTCATTGGATAATTAATTCTATCTGGATGATACAATATTGAGACTGCTGATCGACCTTTTGAGCATAAGCGTCCTTGGTTGCGAGGATCTTCTGGGTTTCCCTCCACCTTAATTAATTTTCCATTTTTGTCAACATGACAAAGTACACCACATTTTGCATGGCATTCAAAACAGTTGGTTTTAACAATTTTCCCGTTGTCGGTTGCTATAATTGATGACATAATGAACCACCTTTCATTCTGTTTATCACTTAATGCCTTGTTTCCAACTTTTTTTAATGGCCCTTAATTTACACTTTTCAAAGCAGATTCCACATCTAGTACAGATTTTTTGGTCAATAATCAACGGACCTGTTTTGGATTTGATGATTGACTTGGATGGACAGCTCTTTAAACACAATCCGCACCTCTTACAACGATCTTGTCGAATGATATAGGACCAAAGTTTAATCAAAATTCACCACCTTAAATTGTTCTTTGATTAAAAATTACACGTTGAACTTAATCACCTCCTTTAATCTGAAGTGTGTCTAGTTGAGTTGTTAATTTTTTGGAATCCAATGGTACATACGCCATTAACATATAGATCTGTTATCTCATCTGCTAAGAAATCAATATTTTCCTTTTGGGGAAGCAAGTATTCAAATATTACCCGTTCAATGGTGGCTAGTATAGAATGTCCGAGAAAATCAAGCCTAATTTCATTTCTAATGAATCCGTTTTCTTGTTCCCATTGTGTTACTGAAATTAATGCTTGTAATAACTCACTACGAATTTCTTCGATAAAAGGATTTAAATAAAATACAGATTTTGTATATCCAGGATTCTCCATCATGATTTCCAAAATACTTTTCCATCTTTTTCTTATTGTATTGCTATAGTTTTCATTTCCTTTTTCAATAGTAAATTTCTTAATAATTCGATTCTTCCAATCCTCTAACAACTCTTTGTAAAGAACTTCCTTATTTTCGAAATATATATAAAAAGTTCTTGGAGAATAACCAGCATTTGCTACAATATCAGAAATTCTTGCTCTATGGAACCCAACATTAGCAAATTCGTCGATTGCTGATTCCATTATTTTTTGCCTAGTTTTTTCTGCTTGTTGTGGATCTCTTACCATTTAATATCCCCCTTCAATATCAGGTAAATAATTATTTAGTAAATAATTATTTACCTGATATCAGTATAGACCACCATAGAAAACGCTTTCAATATATATTTTGAATAATTCAATGAATGTACATAGATGTGTCTAAAATTAGATTCAATATAATATCCATTTAAGTATTAAAAAACAATCATCGTAAATTGTAATATAAATGCAACCCCTAATGCAGTACCGGGAAACCAATGATTAGATAAAATGGGAATTTTGCGCAACTTTACATGGAGTACAGGCATGACTCTCAGCCAGTTTTCCTGTAAAGTTGGCTTCCTGGCTGAAAGTCATGCCTGCCGAGACTCCGCAACACATGTTAAACGAAAAGACTCTGTTATGTAAAGCAGTTGATGAATTTCTCGGTGAAACAACCTGCCTCCTACATTCTCCTTTTATTAATAAAGTTTATTTTGAAATATCCTCGTCGATAATTCCTTCACGTTTATATACATTTTGAATGAACTCTTCAAATGCTTTTGTACATTCCTCAAAATTTTCTACTGCCTTTCCTTGAAGTTCGCATATAAAAAAATCCCTTTTTTTAATTTTTACCAGCCAGTTTTTAAGTCTTCGTAATTCAACTTCATTTTCTTCTATTTCACGGAATGAAAAGTTGTTTATCCATGTCTCCTCTTCAATTTCTTTCAAAAACTTTTCTGCTTCCTCATTAAACTCTTTATATTCCAATAATCTCTCATTATTAAATTCAGATATGATATCATCCTCAGATTTAAGAGATAATTTTTCAACTTCAAGTAGTGTTACTTCACCACCACTTTCAACAATATATAATTTTAATTTCAAAAGTTTTTTTAGTGTCTCTTCCGTATTAGGACAGATACAGACTGATTGTTGTATATAATGCGCACCTAATGTTTTAAGGTTTCTCCACACTTTTACTCGTATCGATGAAGGTTCGGAAGGAATTTTATAGGCAAATATGATCCAACCATTAAATTTCATAAACTTTTAACTCCCTATGAATATTTTTCTTGATTTTACCACACTATAAAATATGTAACAGTTGTTGCATAACATCTTATCATAAGTTACACTCCATTTATATAGAGGATTGTTCCTGATAAATGGAGGAGAAAATATGGATAAAGGGAAAACAAGTACAAGTTTAAAAGCTAAAGCAAAAAAAATTAAGCAAGAGATATTTGTATTAGTGGAGGCTTATAAGCATCCTAGGACACCATTACTTGTTAAATTACTTTCGATTACTATTGTGGCTTATGCGTTTAGTCCCATTGATTTGATTCCGGATTTTATTCCTATTCTGGGATATTTGGATGATATTATCCTTATTCCATTAGGAATCACATTGGTACTGAAATTAATTCCTAAAGATGTTCTACAAGAATGTCGTGAAACAGTTGAGCATTCCAAAAAAGTAAAAAAGAAAAACTGGCTGGCTGGAGGCACTATCATAATTTTATGGGTTGGAGTTTTATTTTGGATTGCTTCATTATTTTTCAATATGGGGTGATTATAGATGGAACTTGTTATTAATAAGGTGAATTTGTATGATTAATATTTTTTCTTCTAATATATTCTTTATTTTGTATTTCTTCTTTCATAAAGGGAATTTTAAAATTAGAAAAGACTATAAGAATCATAGCAATATGATATATGTTGAAAATGGGCAATATAACTACGAATAAATATATTAGTAGTTCAATAAAGGTGTATTTTTTTAACATTTTTAAAAGATCCGCATTACTTGAAAAGTTTTTAAACATCTTATTAAACAGTAAGATACTATAATAGATACAAATAATAAAACAAATATAAAAAACAATAATTTGTGACACACTAAAAAAAACAAAGCAAGTAACCTTTATTTAATGCACCATACCCTATACAATATGCAATTCTTCCAACTGCTCCTGAAATTAATCCTCCCGCAACACCTACTACCCAAGCCAGTGGCCCACCTGCTTTCATCCATTTAAGAACTTTACTAACAACAACTACACAAGCAAAAAAAAGTTGCTGGACTCATACCTAATCCTGCAATAGAAAACTATCGAGAGTTTCTCGACAGCCTAACCTATCATTTTGATAAATTTGACTATTAATTTTAATATTCATATATTGGCAAAAAAAGGATGTCTATACAGCAAAAAATCCTTTACAATGACAGTAAAGGCGGTTCCCTGTCCAGTAAAAGATACCATATGGATAAGAATACCGTTTCCCTGAAGCGGTGGCAAAAGAACATGGATAAAATAAAGAAGCACTATATTATGCGAAGCCAGTGAGGGGGTTTTTAATTGAATTATTTCGTTAAATTAAATGTGGTCAGCATTCTATATGCTCTTATGATACTTGTTCCAATCGAACTTATGGCTAATGTTTATAGGATTAGTAGACTAACGGGTTGGAATATTGGTGATGTAAATACATTAAGTAGTATAACTATTGTTGTTGTATTTATATTTGATATAATCCTGCTCTTTTTCCTAACAAAAAAGTGGTTAAAAAATCGAAAAGCAAACTTTTGGACAGTTATCCTTTGGGTTCCATATTTTGTTCTTTTTGCATATATCATTGCCTCTCTATTCCCGATAACCTATGGAGGGGACGCTCCTAATCCTAGTACAGGTCTTCTTGCAATAGGAGCATTGATGGTCTTTCCTATTTTTATTCTAATTATCAATTTCATAGATTTCACTAGTGAGGAAAAAAGATAAAAACAATCCATTTAGTTATATGAAGGGGACCGATGTTTCGAGGATTTGGCTCTGTTAGCTGATAACTTCCATAATTTTCAGAATCTATTGTTTCTCCTTCACACAGTGGAAGAAAAGACCTTTGGGATGTTATCACTTTCATCAGTCATCATTTGATTGTTCATAAAAGAACTCCAAAAGTTCGTTCATCCACTTTTGGAGCCCCTTGCTTAACTGAAAGCAAACTATCTTCCAAAATCAAAGTAATTTCGTTTTAACAAACGGTGCATTTTCAATAATGCCTCATATGTTGTCTGCCTTCCAAGCTGAGCCGTATCAATTAAAAATAATTGCTCTTCAATTTCCTTTACAACTTCATCACTTTGAAAAAGAGCACGGCAATTATCGCAATAGTATGATGGGGTTTCAGTAATCTCGACCGCTCTTGTTCCATCGGGTAATTCCCAATAAACCGAGTCTGTAACTGATTCAAGTCTTCCAACCTCACACCATGGACAAATTTCCACGCTATTCATCTCCCTTTTCCAACGGAGTATTCTTTTTTTGCTGTGCTTGAAATTTCTTTTCTTTTAATTCATCCCGTTTTTCCCGTTTGTTCTTTAATGTTTGATGATCCGGGTTTTGCAGATACTGCTCTCGCCGATTCAACCGGGCAAGTCCTTTAGGGACAAGATGAAGCTGTTGATCATCATTTAGAAGTGAAGCAATTCCAATAGAAGGGCGTTTTTCCTCAATATCAGGATAAATAGATTTAAAATATTCCTTTGCCCTTCCAGGTCGATAATTCTCAGGCTCCGGATAAGTAGTAATCACACCTTCAAAGTTTCGCAGTACCACCTTTTCAGCACTTTGCGAAATCAAATAATTGGGCTGCAGACTGATTTTCCCTCCCCCACCTGGAGCATCCACCACAAATGTAGGCACTGCATACCCACTTGTATGACCGCGCAATCCTTCAATGATTTCTAATCCTTTTGCAACCGGTGCCCGGAAGTGACTAATTCCTTCGGATAAATCACATTGATAAATATAGTAAGGTCTAACCCGAATTTTTACCAAGTCATGCATAAGTTTCTTCATGATTGAAACATCGTCATTAATTCCTGATAGGATAACGGATTGGTTTCCCACCGGAACTCCGGCATCCACAAGCATTTCACATGCCTTCTTCGATTCTTCCGTAATTTCAATGGATGTATTAAAATGGGTATTCAGCCAGATTGGATGATATTTTTTTAATAGGGTGCAAAGTTCCTTCGTAATACGTTGCGGAAAGACGACAGGAGCCCTTGTTCCGATACGAATAATTTCAACATGATCTATGGAACGAAGATTCCGTAAAATATATTCCAATACCTGATCATTAATGAGAAGCCCGTCTCCTCCGGAGATCAGAACATCGCGGATTACAGACGTTTGACGGATGTATTCGATGGCATCATCCAGTTGTTTTTTCGGAACACCCATGCCAATTTGGCCGGAAAAACGGCGCCGTGTGCAATACCTGCAATACATGGAGCATTGGTTGGTGACAAGAAAGAGCACTCTGTCGGGATAACGATGAGTCAAACCAGGCACTGGAGAATCCTCATCCTCATACAGGGGGTCCTCAAGATCGTATTTTGTCTTATATAGTTCTTGGACAACAGGAACTGATTGCATACGGATGGGACAACTTGGATTATCCGGATTCATTAACGAAGCATAATAAGGAGTAATATTTAAAGGAATGGTTTTAGTGGACATTCGCACGCCTTCTTCTTCCTCAGGAGTCAGGCTAATCACTTTCTTTAAATCCTCTAATGTACGAATCGTATTGGTTAACTGCCAGATCCAATCATTCCATTGTGAATCAGTTACGTCTTTCCATAATTCAATCTCCTTCCGAGGGCGGTCTGGTTTGTAAAGAAACGATCTCACGTTAATTCCCCCTTATAGTTCAAGTATTAAGAAAGAGCCTTCACCCACATATTCATATTTTCTAGCTTCTCGTAAATTAAACAGTTATTCAGTAACCTTCCACGATATTGATAACCCAGTTGATGCAGGACAGCATTCATACCGAATGACTGGGCCCTTGCTATGGAATACATGCAAAAAATCCCTTGTTTCATTACAGCGGATTCAAGCTTCATTAAAAGCTGTTTCATCAAACCGGATTGACGGTGATCCGGTAATGTGGCACAATCTGTCATTTCAGCATTATAATACCGGGCATTCACTTCAGCAGATGCCACACTAACAATCGTTCCTTCAGTTCGATATGCATAATAAATCGTTCCTTGATCGATGGTTTTCCTAATATAATCCGGATCATGAAGCGGTACAGGATAAATCTTAAAGACACTTTTATAAAGGTCTGCTAAAGACTCCGCATCCGCCTTTTTTATTTTTATTAAATCATATTCCTGCGATACATTGATGGTGACAGAGCTGCGGGATAAAGCTCCTATACTTCTGATAATGGCATCTTCTTTAACCCATTGATCTGACTGATGGCGCTGTTCATGATAATATTTTGCAGCAAAATAAGCATCTGATCCGCGAAAAAAGGACTCTACCATTGCTTCACAAACAAATCCATGTTGGATAAGAAAAATAAAATGTTCCATACGAGCAATGACTATTAATTTTTCTGCTTGAATCTGCTTGGCTGTTTCTTCTGCCTTTTCAATAATTTTCATGATATTGCCGCGGTAATCATCCACTCTCACTCGTTTATTATACCGGTCAATATACAGTTCTACATGATAATGCTCATTTGAAATGATTGTACTGTATGCTTGTTGAGGCATCTTCTTCATCCTTTCTCTTAAAAAAGGACTGACTCGTTGATAAATGAGTCAGTCCTTACTTATCCAAAACAACGAACAAGCCACAGATTACTTGCGCCTTCCATTACGATAGTATTTAATTTATACCCCATTTCTCTTATAGGAATCAACTGCTGTATCGTCAATACCGCACCAGCTCATTAACGTCAAAGCAATGATTTGAGCAGCCTTCACCATATCCTCGATGACAATATATTCATTCGTATCATGGGCTGCTTCTGTAATACCCGGTCCAAAGACGACAACCGGGATGTTTCCAACACAGGAAAGGATTCCTCCATCCGTTCCCCAAGGTGATGCTTCAATGACGGGTGTTTCCTTCATCCCCTTCTGATAGGAGTCCGTCATTACTTTTAACAAATCATGATCGGACGCCAAATTTCCTGGGAGCCATCTTCCGCCAAACCACTCGATTTGAGGAGGATTCTCCCGAAACCAATCATCGATTTCGCTCAATCGCGAAAGAAAGAATTCCATGACCTGTTTTGCTTCCTTAATTGTTTCATTTGGGGCAACACCCATACGCCCCTCTATGACGGCAATATCCGGAACACTGGACGGCCATTCTCCGCTATAAAACTTCCCAATATTTATCGGAATAGGGATCGGTACAGATGCGTACAATGGATCTGTAATTGCTTCATTTCGCTTTTCTTCCAGCCATTTAAGCTGTTCGATGACAATGAGCATTTTTTCAATTGCGCTGACTCCTTTGTATCTCGTCCCCCCATGTGCAGCCCTTCCTTTGACGGTAACTCGGAACCACATGGACCCCTGCTGTTTTGGAAACAGCTTCATATTTGTCGGTTCAGGGATAATAGCACCATCCGCTTTGTAGCCGCGCAAAACAGCCGCCAAAGTTCCTGAGCCTCCACTCTCTTCTTCAATCACACTTTGAAAAATAATATCTCCTTTTAATTTTACACCACATTGCTGTAGAGCTTCAATCGCCATCAGCAGAGAGACGGTACCCCCCTTCATATCAGAAGCCCCCCTGCCATAAAGGCACCCCTTCTTTATTATTCCACTGTATGGATCATGCTCCCATTTCTCTCTATCTCCTTCCGGGACAACATCGATATGCCCGTTCAAAATCATCGACCTGCCGCCGCCCGTTCCTTTCAAGACCCCTACAACATTCGGATTGCCGCTGTAATTCTTTCGATCGCTGCAATAATTCGGGTGACTTTTGAGCTGTTCATCCCCTATTTCCCAAATATCCAACTTTAAACCGATTTCACGGAGTTTTTCAATAATGATCGCTTGTGCCCTGCTTTCTTCCCCTCTAATACTCCGTTCCTGAACAAGACGCTGAAGAAATTTTATCCCTTTCAGCCGATGAATCGCTAGCCATTCGTTAATTTCTTCTTCTATTTTCTCCATATGACTCCCCTTTCTCCACATGGGTTCGAAGTAGAGGAAAAAATAAAGTTCTAATTGATAAACCTTCAGATCCTATATAAAAACCCCCGAGAGTCCTTATGATCTTGGAATCACCTTCATGTCTCCCATTACGATTAAGGAACAAGCCGTTGTCTTCTTGATTTCGTCAATCGTATATCCCTCAACATATTCACATAACACGAGTCCTTCCGCCTTCACTTGAAATACGGCCATTTCGGTAATTATCATATCTACACATGATGAACACGTCAAAGGCAGAGAGCAGTCTTTCAGGATTTTTGCTTGCCCGTTTTTATCTCTGTGACTCATTACAACAATGACCTTTTTTGCTTTTTGTGCAAGCTCCATTGCTCCTCCCATCCCTGGTACCTTTTTCCCCGGTACAATCCAATTAGCCAAATCTCCCTTTTCACTTACTTGCAGGGCTCCTAAAATAGTTACATCGATTCTGCCGCTACGGATCATACCAAACGAAATGGTACTATCACTGTAGGAGGCACCAGGGATGACAGTGATTGGCAGTCCCCCTGCGTTGCACAGATTTTCATCTTCTTTCCCTTTTGCTGGACTGGGTCCAATACCAACTAAGCCGTTTTCAGCCTGAAACATAACATGAGTATCTTTGGCAAGAAAATTGGGAACTAAAGAGGGGATACCAATTCCTAGATTCACAATCATTCCGGTTTTGATTTCTTCAGCAGCTCTTTTAGCCATTCGATTTCTCTCACTCATTGCCATGCCCATCTCCAGCTCTCCCCTTCTGAAGGGACTATATAATCGACAAACACGCCTGGTGTAACAATCTCCTCCGGATTCAGCCCACCTAAAGGTACAATTTCTTCAGTTTCAGCAATGGTTAAGCTTCCTGCCATCGCAACAAGAGGATTGGTGTTACGAGCACTTTTATCAAATACTAAGTTGCCGAACACATCCGCCTTTTTGGCATATATAATTGAAACATCAGCAGTCAGGGCTGTTTCAACTAAATACGTCTTTCCATCGATCTTACATGTTTGTTTATTCCTCATCACCCAATCATTGTCCATGCCAATATCAGTTAATATGGCAGCAAGCCCCGCTCCCCCAGCCCGGATACGCTCAACCAAGGTACCTTGAGGAGAAAATTCAATTTCTAATTTTCCTTCATTCATGAGTCTGCCAGCAATCGGATTTGACCCAATATGAGAGACAATCATCTTTTTTGCCCTGCCGCTGCTGACCACTTTTCCAATTCCGATTTGTGGAAATCCTGCATCATTGCCAATCAAGGTTAATTCATTCAAGTCCTTTTTAATAATAGCGTCAATGAGTGACGGAGGTGAGCCAACTCCGCCAAAGCCCCCAAACATTAATGTCATTCCGTTATGAAAATGATTCATAATCTGATGTATGGTTGTGATTTTCCCGAAAGGATTATCCATCCTCGGCCGCCCCTCCCGTTTGAATCCATCCTGACAGTTCCAGCAGAGTAACGGTAAGTCTTTTGATCAGTTCCTCCATTTCCTCCACGCTAATCGTTAAGGGAGGTGATAGGATCACAGCATCTCCATGAATTCCATCTAAACCTGCCCCAGCGGGATAAAGAAGCAATCCGTTTTTTGCAGCTGTTTTGACTGCTTTTGTCGTAAAGTCTTTATCCCGGGGAAATGGCCGTTTGCTTGCCTGATCGGCGACAAATTCCAGACCTATTAACAATCCCTTTCCTCGTACATCGCCGATAAAAGGGAAATTTTGCTGTAGCTGGTATAGCTTTTTAAATAAAAAATGGCTTTTTTCAGATATATTTTGTAGCAGCTGATGTTTTTCCATATATTGAATGACAGCCAGTGCCACAGCGCAACTTTGTGGATTTGCACTGTATGTGTGACCGCTCATTACTACTTTCGTTCCGTTGAGAATAGGCTCCATTACACGATCACTAACAAGTGCTGCTGCGATCGGAGCATAGCCGGCACCCATCCCTTTACCTAATGCCACAATATCCGGAACGATCCCCCAATGCTCACAAGCCAACATTGTACCAGTCCTGCCAAAACCGGTCATGACTTCATCAGCCATGAATAAGATTTGATTTTGATCACATATTTCTTTGATTTTCTGATAATAATCAGGAGGCGCTGTAATAGCAGCACCTGCTGCGCCTATGATAGGCTCAGCAATAAATGCCGCAATATGCTCAGCACCGATTCTTTTAATGGCTATATCCAATTCCATTGCACATCGGCAGCCACATTTCGGGGCAGTATCATCATAGGGGCAGCGGTAACAATAAGGGGGATGAATGACAGGAAAATCTTCAAGAAGCGGGACAAATCTCGCCCTTCTTCCGGCATGACCTGACATCGATAAGGCTCCGAGGGTGATTCCATGATAACTAAGCCAGCGTGACAGTACTTTATTTTTTGCTGGCTTCCCTTTTTCCTGCCAATACTGGATAGCTATTTTCATAGCGGTTTCGGTAGCTTCAGATCCGCTGTTTACAAAAAAACTCCAATTTAACTGACCGCCTGCCAGCTCTGCGATTTTTTCAGCTAATTTTTCTGCAGGTTCACTTGTAAACTGTGAGCGGTAAACAAAAGAAACTTTGTCCGCCTGAATCTTCATTACTTCCGTTATGTCTTTTACACCATGGCCGATACTAGCTGTTACGGCACCGGAAGAAGCATCTAGATATTCGTTTCCCTCTGCATCATATAAATAAACCCCTTTACCGAAATCAACAACAGGATAATGGTTATCCAATACTGGCTTAATTAGCTTCGACCTCTTCATCCACTCACCTCTGTTCCTCATTCTAGAACATTTACAAGCGTGTTATGGTCATTGGTAAATTATATGACTATATCAGTAAAATCTTTCATGTATTCTTTCTTTAGAAACTTGAAAAAAACAAAAATATTTATCTTCATCCAGCAGAGAAATTAAGGCTGACTATTCATGTTAATGAAAAAAGTACAAGAACCTCCCCAATTCTGGGGTTCCTGTACTTTTTATAATTGGGCCACCCTTTCATACACATCATGGAGTGTAGAACAACCAAGCCTTTGCACCTTTTCGATATAAATCGACCACAGCTTGGCGGTAAGAATTGCATCTCCCAATGCATGATGACGGTTTACGATAGGAATGCCATTATACTCACAAAAGTCATCTAATCTCACAAAATTTAGCTCAGGTTCAGCAATACGATAAAGAAAGGATGTATCTACAATTCGAAGCTTGAACGGCATCCGGAAAATTTTTCTGCTTGCATTTTGCAGGAAGCTTTTTTCATGGCTTGCATGATGCGCTACAAGGGTGGCTCCTTGTACAAAGGTAAGAAATTGACTCAGGACTGATGCTAAGTCCGGCGCATCCTTAAGACATGCGCTGGTAATGTCGGTCAAGCTTTCAATCTCTGATGAGATCGGCTTGTCGCATTGAACTAAAGAGTAAAATGGCGTTTCTACCTGGATCTCTTTGCCGTAAACTTTTACAGCTCCCAATGATATGATTTCATCCCCCTGTTCAGCAAAAAATCCGGTTGTTTCAATGTCAAAAACCACCACTTCCAATTGATGCAAGGGAATGTCAAGCGCTTCCCGCTGCTTTTTATCTTTTTCCAAGCTCCTTAAATAAGCCATATGCTGACTGCTTTGACCGATATATTTACCCTCGGGACTAACGTGATTCAACCTTCCTTGAAGCCCCTTTACAAAATGAAAAAATGGTTCAAACGCCATGATTAACACCCTTTTTCAATGAGTCTACAAACATATTGATGCAGTTTTCTGCCATCTTTTAAAATTCTTTTGATTTCTTTCCTTTCCAAGCGGGTAAGCGAATCGACATGTAAATAATGTGTATCTTCATACGAATCAACCTGTGATAGTGACAAGCGGAAATCTAACAGTATGCGGAAATTTGTATGGATGGTCTGCCAATCACAATCGTATAAAGAAATATGTGTTAATCGATCTATGCGTTCTAAAGTGGATGTTTCTTTAATGCCTTCTTTGATGGCAAGCAGTCGGATCGCATTGACGTATGGGATAAAGGCAGAATATTTCAGATCAACGGTCCCACTGTGCGGTCCAATCTCTTGAACAATCAGCTGCCCTAGGGGACTAATAGCATTTTTGACATGCATCATACTCTCCATAAACCTTTTTAGCAGCTGTGGATGGCTCTTTTGGTACCCAAAAATATAAGACTTCAACTCTTCTACAAATGTTTTGCGTCCAGTTAAACACCTGGCATCATAAAAGATCTGCAGATTTCGGATAGAATCCAGTTTTCTTTCTTCCATCCATAAAAACAACTGCTTCTTCCAATGTTCAAGCGATTTACACCACATAAGATTGGAGCTCATTACCTTTCCTTTGCAAAATGGGTAGCCAACAATATCCAACCCGTAGGATACTTCGCTGCCCAAATCTAAGAAGTAGTTTTCATATTCAGGGTTGGTCTGTTCAAATATCAATCCATGATCTTGGTCACTAATGAACCCCTGTTCAAATCGTCCCCCGCTTCCTGTCAAAGCAAAGCAATAAGAACAGGGTGGTTCCCCTCTATTCAATCGAACTACCGCTAATTGAAAAACCTGTTTCATTAACAAGTCATGGAATTCATTTAGTGTATAGGTATCTGACAAGAATTCTGAAATATGTTCATCCTTCCACTTTCTTATTGAATGATAGGATTCAAAACCATTTGCCATGGCTACACATCCTTATTGAATTGTTAAAAAACAAAAGTCTCCGTTTCGAGCAGAGACTTTTGCTTCATGGTTTATTCATTGTATCACGATAAGATTCCGGATGAAATAACGGGGGATATTCACTGTCCTGTCAGGCTTCCAATTTTGAATGGTCGGCTAAATGCTCGGGATAGCCGTAGCTACCGTGCTCACTCATGTCCAAACCCATAATTTCTTCCTCCTCCGTCACGCGGATACCGGCTAATTTCTTCATTATGAACAGGATTGCATACGATACAATAAATGCAAATAGTCCGCAGGACACAACCCCCATCAACTGTACGCCTAATTGTGTGAAACCACCGCCGTAGAATAAACCTGCCTGCCCGACCGATGCAAGCTCTGGAGTTGCAAAGAAACCCGTTGATAACGTCCCCCATACTCCTGCAGTACCATGAACGGATAAAGCAAAAATAGGATCATCAATTTTTCTCTTTTCAAAGAATCGTACACTGTAGAAAACTAAAAGTCCTGCAATAAAGCCAATGACTGCAGCTGCCCATGTATCAACAAAAGCACATGATGCTGTGATAGCTACAAGCCCTGCTAAAGCCCCGTTTAAAATCGTTACAATATCTGATTTTCCGAGAATCATCCAAGAAATTAATGTCGCAGCAACCGCACCTGCAGCAGCAGCAATATTCGTATTGAGAGCCACAAAACCAAAAAATCCTTCATCAACGGTTAACGTGCTGCCAGCATTGAAACCAAACCAGCCTACCCAAAGGATTAATACCGCTAATGCAGTATAAACCTGGTTATGCCCGGCAATATTATTAGCAGAACCGTCTTTATTATATTTTCCAATTCTAGGTCTTAATAGAATCGTAGCCGCCAAAGCTGCCATCGCTCCTGTCAGGTGGACAACGGTTGAACCAGCAAAGTCCTGTTTCCCATGTGCAGCAAGCCAGCCGCCACCCCACACCCAGTGGGCTATAACGGGATAGACAATCATTCCAAAAAGAATGGTAAAGACAACGTACGCGGAGAATTTTGCGCGTTCCGCAAATCCTCCTAAAGCGATCGTAATAGAAATTCCGGCAAATGCCAATTGAAAGACAAAGAACACAGGAGTAGATAGACTGGCATCTTCAATTTGTGCTCCGGAATAAAAAAAGTCACTCATCCCGATGAAAAAATTGGCATCACTTCCGAAAATAAATCCATATCCAACTGCCCAGAATACTAATGACGCTAAACCAAACGTAAAAATTGTTTTACCGGCAATATGCCCAGCGTTCTTCATTCTTGTTGAACCAGCCTCAAGTAATATAAATCCGGCAATCATAAAAATTACTAAGATTGCTGAAACCATAACCCATAAACTGTTCATTAAAAGTATTGGATCCATTTTCCTACTCCCTTTCCAAAATACGTAATATTAATCACTATTTTTATGTTATATTTTCTAACATATTTTTGATATTTTTTATTTTTAACTAAAAACCGCTCGATGTCAATACCTATTTTTATGATATGTAAATAAATATAACATTTATCGTTATAAAAACACACATAATTTTTGTTTCCACTTGGACATAAAAAAAGCGTAAAAAGCATCATTGCTTTTTACACTTTTATATAGTTTCCTTCTTATTCCAATTTCCGAATTGTTTCACATTTCCTGCTCATTTTGCTCAATTGTTAGAACTATGTTGCCCGGTTCAGCGGATATTTCTGCTTGAACACCAATCGGAAGGGTAGCCATTGGATGTACATGACCAAAATTGACATTTGCTAAAATCGGCAACTGTGCAATTTCCTTCTTCGTCGAGATTATTCTACGTAAAGCCTGGTCGGTCATATTTGATTCCTTTTGAAAACGACCGATGACGATTGCTTGTATACTTTTTGCATCAGGCTGTTGCAACAGTGATTGTAAAGCACGATCAAAGGCCTGTGGATGAGATTCGCTGTCATCTTCAAGAAAAAGAATGGCATCTTGCAATGAAGGCATATATTCGGTTCCCTGCAGCAAATTGAAAGTGGTTAGATTTCCTCCCACCACCCTGCCTTTTACCCTTCCTTCCTGCAAAACAAGGTAGCCGTCCTGTTTAATCCATTCCCGGTTCTCCTGGCCTTTATACCATGGATCATCGCTCCAATGGGTGGAAGGATCTACATCATATGGCGCATCATTAGTAACAGCATTCAAAAATAATTCAAGGGTATATTCCACTCCCTGCTTAACTCCAAAAGTGGAAAAGTGCGGACCTGCATAGGTCACTAACCCTGTTTTTTGATAAATAGCAAGATTTAAAGCGGTAACATCTCCATATCCACAAAAGATTTTAGGGTTTTTGCGAATCAGTTCATAGTCAATCGCATTTAACAGCTGATTGGCATTGTAGCCACCTATTGCTGTCAAAATCCCTTTCACATTTGGATCCAAAAAAGCATCATGCAGATCACGAACTCTTTCCTCAATTGAGGTGCTGTAAAATTCATCATGGTTAGATACGCTATTAGCATATGTCACACGAAACCCGAGCTGTTTCATCCTGTTCTCAGCTATTTCCAGCTGTTCCTCTTTTACGATGGCCATGCTGGCTGATGGAGCAATCACCCTTATTTCGTCTCCTGGTTTTAACCTATCGGCTATCATAATTTTCCTCCTCAGTATTGAAAATACCCGCAGCATCAAAGGGCCTGCCGGCAAAGACAGACCCCTCTCCATTAGTTATCTATCGTTTCGTATTGGTTAACGGTTCCCTGTGCTTTTTCTACAATATTCCTTGCAATGCATACACCACAAGCACTGGCCTGTGCCAAACCACGCGTCACACCGGCACCGTCTCCTCCTACATATAACCCCTCAATTTCTGATTCGAAATGGCTGTTTAACTTTGGTCTTGCTGAATAAAATTTAGCTTCCACACCATAAAACAACGTATGTTCTGAAGCAATTCCCGGTGTCACATGATTCAGAGCCTCTGTCATCTCAATTAAACTTTTCATAGTATTGTAAGGGAGAACTAAGCCCAAATCTCCTGGTACCGCTTCTTTTAAAGTAGGCTCCACAAATCCTTCTTTAATTCTTTTTTCAGTTGATCTTCTTCCTTTTAGGATATCGCCATATTTCTGCACAATAATTCCACCGTTCGATAGAGCATTTGCCAAACGAGAAATGGCATGAGCAAATTCATTCGGTTTATCAAAGGGTTCTGAAAATACGTGGGATACCAGCAAGGCAAAATTGGTATTTGAACTTCCAAGCTTGGGATCGTTATAAGCATGTCCATTTGCAAGCATACTGCCGGAGTGATTTTCAACGACAACATGTCCAGAAGGATTACTGCAGAATGTCCGCACCCTAGTTCCGACAGAGGTATTAAATGTAAATTTGCCTTCGTAAAGATGTTCATTTATTTCTTCCATTACGATGTTCGATGTTTCTACCCGGACACCTATATCCACTTGATTGTTAAACATGTGCAAACGGCGCTTCTTCAAAATATTTGACAGCCAGATCGATCCGTCACGTCCCGGAGCAATGACCACCTTGCCAGCTGTAACATGATCACCGGTTTTTAATGCCACACCGGTTACCCGATAGCCATCCGTTACTCGTTCTGTCAGTAGGTCTTCCACCTCTGTCTTGTATGACATGTCAATCTTATCTTTTAAGTATTCGTAAATACTTTTCATGATTTCTAGGTTTTGTTCTGTTCCGAGATGGCGTACGCGGGCGCGCAGCAACTTTAATCCTGCCGCATAACCTCTTCTTTCAATATCCCGAACCTTATCTGTCATCGGATCCGTAATTGTAGTATCAGCGCCGTGCTGTAAATTAATGTGGTCAACATATTGAATTAAATCGACAACGGTTGAATTGGGAAGATAATCTGTCATCCAACCACCGAATTCGCTCGTAATATTAAACTTTCCATCAGAATAAGCCCCTGCACCGCCAAATCCATTCGTGATCGAACAGGCTGGGAGACATCCGGCAAATTCCTTTCTCCCTGCTGCTGGCGGACATTTTTGAATTCGTTTTTCCAGGATCGGACAGTTACGTTTATATATGTCATGTCCCTTATCGATCAATAATACTTTTGCCTCCGGCATTTTCAGAGTTAATTCGTAGCAGGTAAAAATCCCTGCCGGACCTGCTCCAACCACGATTACATCGTAACAGCTTTTCATTTGTTGTTCCTCCAGGCGCGGTCTATTCATTTACTATTGCCATTTTTTACTATAGCAAATACAACAGCTTTCGTCAAATAAAATATACGAACTTTATTTTTAAAATTTTATTTATCGTTCGTATTTACGTTTATTTTATCATATTTCTTCTCTTTTATCTTGATTTTAATCAAAAAAAAGCAAAAAAACTGTCCAAAAGGACAGTATACAGATATCATTAATACATGATTAATTATAGTAGCAGCTGGCACCAATAATAATCAATAAAATGAACAACACAACTATCAAAGCAAAACAATTGTTGTAGCCACAGCCTCCTGTTACAGGGTAACCATACCCATAATGGCATGGATCGCAAGTACCATATTGTCCGTAATACATTTCTTTTCCTCCTTCATGTCATTGGGTCATGTTCCTTAATACTGTATGTTCTAGGTGCTTGACCTGACAGTGCATCTGCCTATTTTCCCTGCAAAAGCGAAGGAGGAAATTGGACAGCAGGTTTAATCCGTCAAAAAAAAGGAATGGCACATGACCGTTCCTTTTGCAGACATGAATCTTATTCAAATAAATGAAGATACTCTTCGTATCCTTCCTCTTTCAGCTTCTCTCGAGGAATAAATTTAACGGAAGCTGAATTGATACAATAACGCAAATTAAATGGCCCTGGACCATCATTAAAAACATGACCGAGATGTGAATTGGAGGTTTTGCTTCTTACTTCAGTACGAATCATCAAATGACTATAATCAGCTTTCTCAATTATTTCATTCTCGTTCAGCGCCTGTGAAAAACTTGGCCAACCGCACCCTGCATCAAATTTTTCCTTTGAACTGAATAAAGGTTTCCCTGATACAATATCAACGTAAATTCCATCACGGAATTCATTCCAATATTCATTGTGGAAGGGAGGCTCTGTAGCGTTATTTTGCGTCACTTCATATTGCATCTGTGTTAACTTTTTCTTTAATTCTGCTTTATTCACCATTGCCCGTCCTCCAATGCTGTTCAATAAAGCTCTTCCTGCCAGATCCGATGTGATAACGTTCGTAGTGGACAGGATTCTTCTTGTAATAATGTTGATGATATTCCTCTGCCTCATAGAAAATTCCCGCCGGAAGAATCTCGGTCACAATCGGTTTATGAAATTGATTAGTTGCTTCGAGTTCATGTTTTGACTTCTCTGCCACTTGTTTTTGCTTCTCGTTATGATAAAAAACAGCTGTCTGATAAGATTGTCCGCGGTCGTAAAACTGACCTCCTGGATCAGTCGGATCAATCTGCTGCCAGAAAATCTTCAGCAGTTTCTCATAAGAAAAGACAGCCGGATCGAATGTAATTTGTATCGCCTCATAATGCCCGGTATTGCCGGCGCACACTTCTTGATATGAGGGATTCTCTTTCGTGCCTCCGGTATATCCTGATACCACCTTTATAATCCCAGGCTGTTCATCAAAAGGTTTTACCATGCACCAGAAGCAGCCCCCTGCAAAGGTCGCCAATTCATAGTTTTCACCCTGCATGCTTTGTACTCCTTTCTTTTTTTGAGAATCACGGATTGATCTTGACAGCTTTGGCTATCCATTCGTATGGGATCATTACTATAATTTACACTATCTTTAATGTAAAAATACAGCATTCTTTTTTATTCTACCGGTATTTCTAATAAAAATACGATTTTATCATTTTGCAGGTCAAACTCTTTTGCCTTTAGTCTGCTTTCATTATTTAGCTTAATATTATCCAAAGAAACATAAATCTTTTCTTCTTTCGGCTGTATCGTGATCCAATCTGGAAGCTGATAGCTTTCCTGCAGGACTTTTAATAATAGCGGAACTGACAGTTTCAATTTTCCCATAGAAAACTGTTCTTGCTCTAATACTAAATTTCCATTTTCCAATGCCGTTGGTTTAAAAGACAGCATCGTATTTACTACATGTCCGAAAATAGGAAGTTCTCCTGATAACACAACTTCATTTTTTTCTAAATAAACGTTATAGTCCAAGGCTCCTGTTAAATTCTTTTGTATATAGGAATTAATCAGCTTGTTGGCATCGTTACGATTCGTATTAATCTCAAAAGTGACGCTGTTTTCTGTTTTTGGCTCCGGTTCCGGGATGGATTGATCTGCTCCCGGTAAATTAATTAACACAAGTACAATGATCACAAATGTGATATTTAGGCCAAAAAGCAGAAAAAAGAGACGTTTCCAATGATGTTTTTGCAATGAAGCCTCCTCCTTTCGCCAGCAAAAGCACTGAGTGAAAAAAATAGACCTTAAAGGCCTATTGAATACTTTTAATATCTTTGATGATTTCGTCGAACGGGATTTTTGCTAATCCAGTATAATACTTCATAATTTTCCCTTCCCCGTTCACCAAAAAGAAATCGGTTCCATGAAGAACTTGGTCACCGGATTCAGGCTTTTTCACTATTGTCTTGAATGTAGTCAAAGCAAAATTCTCAATTTCCTCTTGTTCATATCCAGTCAGAAAATGCCAGTTTTTGAAATCAACATTAAAGCTCTTGCCAAATTCCGTTAATGCCTCTGGTGTATCAACTCCCGGATCGACACTAAAAGAGATAAATTCAATATTTTCAATTCCTTCTTCTTTAGCCAAATCCTGCAATTTTTTCATATTTGAAGTCATTGGAAGACAGACGTCATTACAATTAGTAAAAATAAAATTAGCCACCCAAACCTTTCCTTTTAAATCCTTTAACCCAAAGGGCTTGCCATTTTGATCAGTATAGGAAAAATCTTCAATCGGCCAATCTTTGGCATCCTTAATTCCTTTTTGCCCACATGCAGATAAAATTAACAGCGCTGTAACAATTAACAGCACAAACTGTTTCATCTTCATGCTGCCACCCCCTCATTTTTGTTTTGTATGATTAAACTAGATATTTTCAGGAATACATCCTCTGAAAACCGATATTTCATCCATCTTAAGCAACAAAACATATACATTAAATATTTGAATATCGTTATTATTCTAGCAAATGTTATTGGAAGAAGAAAGTAGATTCTATGTCTAATTTGCAAACATTTATTTTTTTGCAATTATTTCCATAAGGGGATACAAATTCGAAATGTCGTTCCATTTCCTTTATCACTTTCCACTTCAATTCTTCCCTTCATTCTTTCAACAATTTGATAGCAAACGGTAAGCCCCATCCCCGTGCCTTTCTCCTTTAGTGAGTAGAATGCAGTACCGAGGCGTTCAATCTCTTCCTGCGTCATTCCAATGCCAGTGTCCGCCACCTTAAAGACACCGTAATCCCCCTCCTGATAATAGCTTAATGAGAGCTTTCCGCCATCCTTCATTGCCTCAATTCCATTTTTCAAAATATTAATCAACACCTGTTGCAGCTCACCCTTATTCCCTTTTATCGCAACCCGCTCTAAAACAGGAATCTCTATCGTGATATTCTTCGACATCATTGCATATGAATTCATTAAATCCATGACCTTTTCAGCTAATTCATCCCCTCGAATGCTTTCAGTATGTTCCAAATCCGGTTTTGCCAAGGAAAGATAATCGTTAATAATGGTCTCCGCCCGATTCATTTCATCTATCATCAAACGGATATACATCCGCTCCTCTTCACTCATTTGTTCCTTTGCCAGAAAGATTTGCAGAAAACCCTTTACAACGGTCATGGGATTTCGAATTTCATGCGCCACCGATGCGGCCAGCTGCCCGATTGCATTCATTTTTTCAGCACGCTGGAGTTCCCGATGAAATTTTGATTTTTCCATGATATTTTCCATTTCATCTAAGGCTTCTTCAAAGTTATGTAAGATCAAATTTCTTGGTGCCGAGCTTAATTGCTCTGATGCTGCCGAAAGCTTTTCGAATAATACAGAGAGCTGCTGCGTCATGATATTAAACCGTTCAGATAATAATCCCAGATCCGAATTATCCTCAACCTTTAAGTTTACATTAAAATTTCCATTGCTCACTTCATTTATGCCGTCCATCAATTCATTCACAGGCTCCAGCACTTTCAGAGTCCATTTTCTTAAAATAAGATAGACACATGGCGTGATAACAAGCAACGTTAAAAGCAGAATAATCATATATTTTTTTTGCAGGGATTGAATCTCTGAAGCACTGATATCCACCCCGAACAAGGCGACAATTTCCCCGTCCGTTCGCTTGATTGGAGAAAAGGCTGTAATCCAAGTTCCGTTTGAGTCCTGATAAATATTGCTATTAGCTGGCTTCCCGGTTTTCAGGACTTTGTTAAAGCCTGCCATAAATTCATTACTAGCTTTGTAGTTTGATAGGGAATGTCTGCCTACTTTATTATGATTCTGTACCGAAGCAGCGATAAAAATTTCATCATCACTATTTAATTCATTATCTACAATAAAACTATTTAAATAGATGGAATTTTCCTCATTGAAAATCGACAAGCTTTGTTTGATTTTAATATAATCCAAATCATTTTCATCTTTTGTTTGGATTATGGATTCTACTCTCACAGGATCAATCGTAGTACTCCATACTGAAGCGACATCAAGGGCATGTCTTGACAATTGATCCTCAATCTGTCGGAACTGCAGTAGATATCCACAAATTGCCGTTAGGGTCACAATCGAAAAAGACATAAAAAAAGAAAAAAGCAAGATTTTTCTATACAAGGGGAAATTTCTGAAAAAATCTTTCATACATCATTCACCGGTTCCTTTAATCAATTTCAACATTTTTCAGAGTAAAAATGAATGAATATCGTGAAAAGTCAACTTTTATGAAAGCTGAACAACCGTTCAACAAACAGCTTCAAAGAGAAGAGAAAATTGTGCAGAATACTGTTAGTTATTCTTCGACAATCTTTATCAAAATCCCTGCTAAATTAAGAATTTTTTATATATGAATGATTGTTATCATGATATCTGATAATGGCTGTTTTCACTGAACTGATCACTCTGGCTGATGAATTCTGTTTCTAACACTTTATTTTCCGCACGAGCAGCCATTAAAACTCTAAGTGGTAGCAAAGAAAAAAAGCTTTGCTGTTCACTCGTACCTTCAGTAACACAAAAGATCTGTCCTAAAAGGAAAGGTGCCAGGCACCACAATCCAATATCTAGTATCACATTGCACCAATCAGCACGGATATAGATCAATTGTGGATATCTGACACCTTATGAAACAGCCTATCTGGAGAATGTTGACCTTTAGCATATACGTGGAAGCATGGTTCCCGCTAAGCGGTTAAGCATTCTCTTGGAACCAAGTGGAGTTTCAAGCAGCAATCTTCCTGTGTCACAGTCAATTTGCGTTATTTCCCCGATACACACAGCATCCTTTCCTTCCGGATGGCTCTGCAAAATACGCAGGACTTCTTCTTTACTTTCATTCGGTACTATTACAATGGCCTTTCCTTCGTTTGCTATATATAGTGGATCAAAGCCAAGCAAATCGCATGCACCGGTTACTTCAGATTTAATCGGAATTTGCTTTTCCTTAATAACAATGCTGAGTGAAAAATCTTCGGCAATTTCTACGAGAGTGGTCGCCAGCCCCCCTCTAGTCGGATCGCGCATGATCCGTACTTCATCTACCCCTTGCACAACATCTGCAAGCATATGATTAAGTGACGCACAATCACTATTGAGCGGAATCTGAATCCCTAATTCTCCGCGTGCCGTGAGAATGGCAAGCCCGTGATCCCCTATGGTTCCTGAGATGATGACAGCATCCCCTGACTGGAATGCAGGAGTCACTTTATCATGCTCAACCACCCCTATTCCGGTTGTATTAATATACAAACCGTCGCAGCTGCCACGTTCTACTACCTTTGTATCACCGGCAATGATCGACACTTTCGCTTTTTTCGCCTCTTTTGCCATATCCGCCACAATCATTTTTAAATCTGACATTGGAAAGCCTTCTTCAATGACAAACCCACACGTCAAATACAAGGGTTTCGCTCCGCTGACAGCTAGGTCATTCACTGTCCCGGCAATCGATAGCTTGCCAATCGTTCCTCCAGGAAAAAAAATAGGCTTAATCACAAAAGAATCTGTCGTTACAGCAATCCTTTGCGAGTTCAAATTGAGTATGGATGCATCAAACATGGCTTCTTTGTGATGACCGAATTCCTTCACAAATAAATCATGAATCAATCGATGGCTCAATTCTCCTCCGTCACCGTGTGCAAGGCTAATTACTTTTTCCATTAAAAACTCTCCCTCATGTATTGATAGTATGCCGAACAGCTTCCTTCGGATGAAACCATGCATGGACCAATTGGATTTAAAGGATGGCAAGCCTTTGCAAATAAGGGACACTCTTTAGGAGAAATAAGTCCTCTTATAACTTCTCCACAGCGACATTTTGTTTTTCTCGGTTCCGGTACTTGGATCTGATATTTCTTCTTCGCATTAAACCGCTCAAACTCCGGCTTCAAATCAAGCCCGCTTGCTGGAATGACACCTATCCCACGCCATGCTTCATCGCATAGTGTAAAATAATGTGCCATTAATTCCTGAGCCACTTCATTTCCTTTCTTCGTGACAACAGATGGATGATCATTGATTATTTCTTTCTTATCCTGATAAGCAAGTTCAATTAACTTATAGATGCCGCTCAATAGCTGTGCCGGTTCGAATCCAGTAATAACACCGCTTATCCCAAATTCTTGCGGTAAATATTGATAGGAATCTTCACCAAGAACAATCGATACATGACCTGGCAATATAAATCCGTCAAGTTGAATCTCTCCGGCATTCAATAAATATCGCAAAATCGGTTCAACGAGTTTCGTTGTCATCCAAATAGTAAAATTATCCAGATTCTTTCTCTCTGCCTCTTTTACTAATAACGAAAGAATCGGAATCGTCGTTTCAAACCCAATGCCAAGAAAGATGATATCTTTATCCGGATTTTCCTCCGCAATTGTAATAGCATCAACGGGAGAATACAGGACTCTGATATCTTTCCCTTTTGTTTTTTCATCCATCAAGGAATAAGCAGAACCCGGAACACGCATCATATCGCCAAAGGTACAAATAATCCGATTCTCTCCCTGTGCTAAGGCAATCATGCTGTCAATTGATTGCTGGTCCGTCACACATACAGGACATCCCGGACCGGAAATCAGGTGTACATGCTCAATTAATGCCTGTTTCACACCAGACCTGGCCAATGCCATCGTATGAGAGCCGCAAACCTCCATAAATACCGGCCGCCGATTATATTTCTGTTTAAACTTTTCTGCCAGTTCAACCACCGCATCAAGAATCGGCAGACAGACTTCAGGATTAGAGGATTGAGTTTGCATTTCGAGCATTTGAAAATTTCCTCCATTCTTCCATGCTTTCTTTTGCATATTCCTCATCTATAATGGACATAGCCTGTCCAGCATGGACAATCACATAATCGCCAACTTCTGCCTCAGGAACAAAAATAGTGCCCACTGTTGTCTGCGAGCCCAGTACATCCACAACTGCACTATATTCATGTTTTTCAACAATTTTTGCCGGAACCCCAACACACATTTATACTTCCTCCCTTTTCGTTGCAGCCGCCATCATCTGACCATATGACAATCCACCGTCATTACAGGGTACCCTTTGGTGGGTATAGCCCTTAAAGCCATTCTTCTCTAGTTCCTCAATCAGTCTCCATTTCAAGTACCGATTATGAAAACTGCCGCCTGATAGTACAACCCGTCTCGAAAAATCCGGATTATATTCGGAAAGCTGCATAAGGCAAACCATAATAGATTGGACGAGGGTTTCATGGAATGCTGTACTAATCTCACGAATGTCCTTCTGTTTCTGCATATCACGGCAGATTTCTTCCAACATACTAGAGAAATCAAATTTCAGTATATGATCGGATGAATGAATTTGATAAGGATATGCTTTCACGCGCCGATTCAAATCCGCATACTCAGAAAGCCTGATCGCAGCTTCCCCGTCATAGGTAGAGATGGTACAAAGGCCGGTTATCGCGCTGACCGCATCAAACAATCGGCCGCAAGTCCCTGCCCAAACCGTATTTACTCCTTGCTTGATCATTGCCTGCAAAACATCGATCTCTGCCGCACAGTCAGGAAACCTTGCATAACAGTATGACTTGCCTTCTTCACCCAAAAGCCCAAGCAGCATACCAGTTGCATTTCTCCATGGCTCCCTAATACACTTTTCAACACCTGGCAGCGGAGTGCAGGTTAAATGAGCTAACCGTTTATATTTTTGATAATTCCCATAAAATATTTCAAATCCCCAAATAGTGCCATCTGGACCATAGCCTGTTCCATCAAGAATGACAGCAAATACATTGCCCTCTAAATAATTATCTGCCATACATGAAGCCATATGTGCATGGTGATGCTGAATTTCTAAAATATGCTGAAAAGGATATTTTTCAGCTATCATTCTGACATTATAGGCTGGGTGTTGATCCAGAACAGCCGTATCCAACGGAATATCGATCCAATTGAGAAGATGATCGAGTTCACGTTGCAAATGATCCATTGTTTCAATGTTCTCTAGATCCCCGATATGTGGCCCTATAAATACTTGTTCATTTCGTCCAATTGTAAAGGTCGACTTTTGCTGACCGCCAAATGCTACAATCCCATGCACTTGTTTTTCTGTTATGAACGGATCCGGTACGTATCCTCTTGACCGTCTGAAAAAATCGGTTTTACCTGCCGTAATTTGTAGAACAGAATCGTCAAGCGGATGTAGGATTTCCCGTTTATGAAGCAGAATGTAGTCCGCAATTCCCTGTAACTGATGACAGGCTTCTTCATCCTTGTACATAATCGGCATGCCTGACAGATTGGCGCTTGTCATCACAACTGAAGTAATTTTTCGCGAATGAAATAACAAGTGGTGTAGAGGTGTGTATGGGAGCATGACACCAAGTGTACTCATTCCCGGAGCAACTTCTTCTGCAATTGCATGGGTGCTTTTCTTCGAAACTACGACAATCGGGGCCTCAGGACTTCGCAGCATTCTCTCTTCCTCTGGAACAATGACAGCAAGATTTTTAACTTCCTCTATATTAGCACACATGATCGCCAGCGGCCTGACTGGTCTGCCTTTTCGTTTGCGTAATAATCGAACTGCCTCAGCATTGGTCGCATCGCAGCATAAATGATAACCACTGATTCCTTTAATGGCTACAATGCTTCCATGCCTGATTAATGAGGCCGCCAATTCAATCGGATCCGGGCACAAAATTTCTGTTCCGCCCAGCTTCTTTATCATTACCTCAGGTCCGCACTCCGGACAAGCAATCGGCTGTGCATGATGTCTACGATTCATCGGATCTAGATATTCCTCTTCACATTGAGAACAGAGCGGGTAAGGTGCCATTGTCGTATATGGTCGATCATAAGGCAATTCACGAATGATCGTATATCGTGGTCCACATTGTGTACAGTTGATTAAGGGATAGTGATAACGAAAATCATTCGGATTGTTCATTTCCTCCAAACATTCATCGCAAACTGCTGAATCAACCGGAATGACGAGCATCGATTTACCGGTTCTTTCACTTTCAATAATCGTAAAAGATTTATGGTTCTCAAGCTCTGCCTGTTCGACGAGGATTGATTCGATTCTAGCCAAACGTGGAGCCTTGTTTTTTAGATCCAATAAGAATAAATCTAAATGGTCATGATTTCCTTCAATATGGATATTAACCCCATCCATATTGTTTTGAACGGTACCAAACAAATTCCATGCTTCAGCCAGTTGATAGACAAAAGGGCGAAATCCTACACCCTGAACTCTGCCGCGGACAATTATTTTTCTTGCTTCGTCCATAAATGGTACGCCTCTTCAATCCAGGAAAACCACTGTTCTAAGCCTTCCTTTGTTTTAGCTGAAAGCGTAATAAGTTTGGATTGAGGATTGATACCTTCCAAGTCCTTGATAGCAGTATCGACATCAAAGTCTAAATAAGGAAGCAAATCAATTTTATTTAATAGAACCAGTTCAGTTCTCATAAACATTTGCGGATATTTTGGTATTTTATCGTTGCCTTCCGGAACACTTAAAACAGCAACCTTATGGTTCTGTCCTAAATCATAACCGGACGGACAAACTAAGTTTCCTACATTTTCAATGAATAATATGTCAATTTCATCAAGATCGAATTCAGCCAAACTAGCAGCTACCATTCTTGCATCTAAGTGGCAGCCCCCATGGGTATTAATTTGAACAGCTTGGGCACCCATTGCTCGAATCCTGTCTGCATCACGTTCAGTTGCCAAGTCTCCTTCAATAACTCCTATTGAATATCTTCCCGATAATGAACGTACAGTTTCTTCTAAAAGGGTTGTTTTTCCTGCACCTGGCGAACTCATTAAATTGATGACAAGTGTTTTCGAATTTGTAAATAACTCCCGATTAAATTCTGCTGCTTTATTGTTATTAGTCAATACATCTGTTCTTAATGTGACCTTCATTCTTTGTCCTCTCCTTCATACGACAAAACTTGAAATGTTTCCCCTGCTTTTATCATGCCTGAGGGCATACTACAGGCAGGGCAAATAGATATTTTCAAGTCTGGTTTATAATTCGTATGGCAAAAAATACATTCTGCTTCTGCCTCTTCGATGACAATCTCGAGTCTTGCATCCTCGGTAAACAATGCCGGATTTTGCTCTTTATAAATAAGAAAGGCCATTCGCAATGCATCCGGCATGGCATTGGATAATTCACCGACGATTAACTCAATCTTCTTGATTTTCGTGATGTTCCTTGTTGAAGCATCATCCTGGACCAGGTTTAAGATATCTCCCATTAGTGCCATTTCATGCATATTGATCATCCTGTATATTTTTATTTCAAACCTACATAATACCCGTCCTTTTGTTTTTTTACGGGGTATTCTAGTATTATTTGATGATTACAAGGTTCAAATTCAAATAATTTTATTTCTTTCTCACATGTTAAACATTTACAGGTAAAATCTGCTGTTGAAAGATATAACAATTGCGAGCAACTCAGGCAAATACCACTGTAGGCTTTTATAGATCCTTCATCATAGGAAATGATACAGGGACGTCCATTGATTCTTTTCTGTTCCACCTTACGGCTCACATAAGTGTTGTCAGTAAGATAGAACCATTTAATTCCCAGTAATTGATCAGCAACCTTGTTAATTTTTTCCATATCATCTTCCATGATAGGCTCATAAATAGAAGTTACCGTCTTCAATAATCCCGTTTTCATCTCTTTAAAAAAATCAAGCCGATTCATGGCTAGTTTCTCCAATCGTGTACCTGTTTCACGACTAATGCAACAAGTTCCTCTAACTTATTTTGATTGGTTTCAGATAACTCGACACCTAATTCAAGACTAGTTGGCTGCATTCCAATCATGACAATATGTTTTGGATATCGGTCCCGGATCTTCGAAGCCATCAATACTTCTTGAAAACCGAGCTGATGAATAGACATTTTGATACCAAAGTAGGCAGGAATATCATCCCCTTCCAGAATAATAATCGTCCCGCCTGGCTTTCCAGCATTGATGGCATCTATAACAATCAAATAATCGGTATCCTCAACCGGGGCTAAAAGCCGCATACCATCTGTAGTGCCGTCAACAATTTCAATATTTTCTACCTGTGCTAGATATTTTTCAACAAGAGGCAGGGCATGAATGCCCAGCCCCTCATCTTGATATAATGTATTGCCGATTCCCAAGATGGTGATATTATCCTGCTGTTTGTTAATCATGTTTTTCACCATCATTTAATACATCCCTCGGTTCTGTTTTATATCCGGTAATGATTGAAGATAATGTACCATTTCGTTGCATCCAGTCATCCCGGATTGCCATGTAAATATGAACGACAATGAAAATAACGAACAACCAGGCAACTACATGGTGCATAGAGCGGATGGAGAAACTAGTATCTCCAAAAAGCACCGGTACCCAGGAAAACATTTTGCCTAAAACGGATTCGGGCTGCGGCTCTGCGTAAAGATAAAAGCCTGTTAATACCATGACAATTGATCCCAATCCAATGATGATTAAATAGCTTAGTTGTGCCAATGGATTATGACCAATGTAATGTTGCTTATTATTTTTCATAAATAAGTAATACTTGATAGTCTCAAACATACCCTTCCAAAAAGCAGACTTAAACGGATGGACTGTTGTAAATTTATTTCCTTTGATACTCCAGTATAAACGAACAAGCAAATTTAACGTAAAAACAAAGGCAGCAAAGAAATGAATATATCTCACCCAGCCCATTACATAGGAATAATAGGCTTCTTCCGGAACAGTAGAACTAAGGAATGGGTTGCCAATATATATTCCCGTTACAATTAATAATACAATAGCTAATGCATTGAGCCAGTGAAATACACGAACCGGAAGCTCCCAAACATACACCTTTACAACCTCATGCTTAACAGGTAGCATCTTGGGTTCCCTTTTATTTTTAACTATCTCCGCTCTAGGTGATTGTACTGGTTTTATAATTTCCATATTACATTCCTCCTAGCCAATTCGGATTTCCGTCATTGATTTACTTTCGACATCAGTTAAGTGAACAGCACAGGCTAAGCACGGGTCAAAAGAGTGAATGACACGAATGATTTCAAGCGGTTGATCCTTAACAAGCAACGGTGTTCCTTTCAACGATGCTTCATATGCGCCTGTATACTTAGCATCTCTAGGCGATGCATTCCATGTAGTCGGTACAACAGCCTGATAATTCTTTGTTTTCCCATCCTCTATTTGAATCCAGTGTGCCAGCGCTCCACGCGGTGCTTCAATCCAGCCAACACCTTGGGCTTTTTTCGGCCATGTGCTCGGATCCCATTTTGAGCGATCAAATGTGATCTGGTCACCGCTTTTAATGTTCTTCAATAATGCGTCCATGTCGTCACGGAGCCAATCAGAAACTAATACTGATTCCAAACCGCGTGCTACTGTGCGGCCAAGGGCAGAATGTAATGCTGAGATAGGCAAATCTAATTTTTTCAAGGTGTCATCAACAATATTGATAACATCTTCTTTACCCGCAGCATATCCAACCATTAGGCGGGCAAGCGGACCCACTTCCATTGGCTGTCCCTTCCAACGCGGCGCCTTCACCCAGCTGTATGCTTCTTCTGTTTTCAAATTTTTATACGGTGCCTTTGGACCGGTATAATGCAATGTTGTTTCCCCGTCCCAAGGATGTAAGCCTTTTGAACCATCTTCTTTGCCGTTGTAAGTATACCATGAACGGTCAACAAACTCTTGAATATGTGATGGATCCTTCAAGTCCAACTCATGAATTTCTTTTAGATTGCCGTTTAAAATTATGCCGCGCGGAACCCGGTAAAGACTTGAATCATTCGGATCGCCCGTTGAAAAGTCTCCATATGTCATATAGTTATTAATTCCGCCACCATAAGTCCAATCTTTATAATAAGATCCAATAGCCAGCAGATCAGGAATATATACCTGATTAACAAAAGTTCGAGCATCATCAATCAGTTTAGAAATATGCATCAATCTTTCAGCATGGACGCCGTTGTCACTGTTAATGTCAATTGGCGTTGCCATTCCGCCGACTACATAATGCGGATGCGGGTTTTTTCCTCCAAGAATGGTATGGATTTTGACGATTTCCTTCTGCCAATCCAGCGCTTCAAGATAATGGGCCACAGCCAACAGATTAATTTCCGGAGGCAACTTATAGGCTGGATGACCCCAATAGCCATTAGCGAAAATTCCCAGCTGTCCGCTGTCCACAAGTTTTTTCACTTTATTTTGTACATCTTTAAAATATCCTGGAGAAGATTTCGGCCAGCTTGAAATCGATTGGGCAATTTTAGATGTTTCATTTGGATCTGCACTTATGGCACTGACCACATCGACCCAATCCAATGCATGCAAATGATAGAAGTGAACAACATGGTCATGGACAAAGATCGCTTCATTCATGATATTTCTGATTAAGCTTGCATTTTTGGGAATAGTGATTTTAAGCGCATCTTCAACGGAACGAACAGATGCCAAAGCATGAGTAGTTGTGCACACACCACAGATCCGCTGTACAAATGCCCAGACATCCCGAGGATCCCGATCTTTTACAATTAATTCAATTCCCCGGACAGCTGTACCGGAGCTGTATGCATCTTGAATCACACCATTATTATCAATATCTGCCTCCACACGAAGATGTCCTTCTATCCGTGTAATTGGATCTACTACAATACGTTCAGCCATTATTATTCACCTCGTCGATCTTCACTTTTCTTCTTAATTGCCGTACCAACTGCATGGACAGCTACTCCTGCAGCTACTACACCTGTTGCTGCGAGACCAATTTTATCAATATTTGCAGTTGTTTGCGAACCTGGAATTTTTGCCCTTCTGACAAAGAAAGGTCCATTATCCCAGAACCCTTTTTCGGAGCAGCCAATACATGGATTACCTGATTGAATCGGATAGCTCACTCCACCGTTCCAGCGCATTTCTGCACAGGCATTATAGGTAGTTGGTCCTTTACAGCCCATTTTATATAGACAGTACCCTTGCTTTGCACCTTCATCGTCAAATGATTCCACAAAAAGTCCTGCGTCAAAATAAGCGCGTCGGTTGCATTTATCATGGATGCGGTGACGATAAAATGCTTTTGGTCTCCCCATTGAATCTAATTCAGGAATGCTTCCAAATGTAATAATATGGGCAATTACGCCAGTCATAACTTCAGCTATCGGTGGACAGCCCGGAACAAGAATAACAGGCTTGCCACTTACATAACTTGTTATCGGTTCAGCCCCAGTCGGATTAGGACCAGCAGCTGGTATTCCTCCCCATGAAGCACAGCTACCATATGAAATGATTGCCATAGCGCCTTCAGCCATTTTGCGGAAGGTTTCTTTTACCGCAACACCGCCGACATTGGCAAAGCCTTCACCTTCAGGAATGCTTCCCTCAACAGCAAGGACATACTCACCTTCATACTTTTCTAGTACTTGTTTCATAGCCTCCTCAACCTGAAATCCGGAAGCTGTAGATAATACTTCAGTGTACTCCAGTGAAATAAAATCAAATAAAACGCTTTCAGTCGTTGGATGTGTCGAACGAATAAATGATTCAGAACACCCTGTGCAATCTTGGAATTGCAGCCACACAACCGGAACACGCGAATTTTTTTCCATGGCCTTTACCACTTTATCAGACTGAGAGTAATCAAGACCTAGTGCTGCGGCTAATGCCGTACACATTTTCAGGAAGTTTCTTCTTGAAACGCCCCTTTCCATTGCAGTTTCATAAACTGTTTGTCTCTTCATAAATGGGTTCCCCTTCCCAAATTGATATAAAATGAATGTGTATATCTGTTGTAAATGTAGCATATTTGGCAAAATGTGTCTTGTAAATTCGAAAATTTGTAACTTTTTGTTCTTAAAGTACTTTTCAACTTAATAATAGTGTTAATATAATTAAGGCTATTTTATTTCTGAAGCCAAATATAAATACCTGACATAAGTATCCAGTATCAGCCCCTATGCTATTATAAAAATACCTTAAAGCCAATGACTTTAAGGTATTTGCAAATTATTCCACTTTATCCAAATCCAATTCTTGATCTTCAGAGCAAAAATCCTTTTCCCATTCCTTCTCCTTCTTCAATTTACGTCTATGAACAATTTTCGATAAATTGACACTGATCTCATATAAGAAAATCAGCGGAACAGCGACAAGAAAATCTGACATTACATCCGGAGGCGAAACGACAACAGCCGTTATAACTAGAACAAAATAAGCATACTTTCGGATCTTTTGCAGCTGAAAAGGATTAATAACCCCCAGTGAAGTTAGAAACATCAGTACAACAGGTAGTTCGAATAAAACACCGAAAGGAATTGTCATATTGAAAATAAAGCGAAAATATTTCTCTGCAGTAAAGTTGGTTGCAACCATTTCTCCACCGAGTTCTACCACAAAATTCATTACCGTTGGAAAAATCACAAAATAGCCGAAGGCCAGTCCGACGAGGAATAAAACAAATAAGGCCGGAATATAGGAAAGCGTAACCTTTTTCTCAATCGGTTTAAGGGCCGGTTTAACAAAAAGCCAGATCTCCATGGCAAGTACCGGAATGGTTCCAGCAACAGCAATGACAGTTGCAATCATAAAATAGATCCAAATGATATCACTTGGTCCAAGAACAATTAGCTTTACTTCCATGTCTCTGACAAACCACTTATATATGTCCTCAACATATATAAACCCTACAACGAAAAAGATTAAAAAGGCAGCAACCGTTATAATCAATCTTTTTCTTAACTCATCTAAATGATCTATAATATTTAATTCTTTATCTTCCATCTACTTCCCCTGCCATTATTTCTTTAATGTACGATAAAATTGCTCAGACTCAGATAGAATGACAATTCTTTCATCAAGCCTATTCAAGAAAAAAAGGCGTAAGAAAATTCTCACACCTTATTTAGTAACCTCTTTAACTTCCTTCTTCACATCGTCCAGTTCTTCCACGACATCACTGGTCAAATCACGAGTAGACTTTTTAAACTCTCGAAGTGTTTGTCCAAAAGCACGGCCGATTTCAGGCAGCTTTTTAGGTCCAAAAATGATAAGAGCTAAGACAAGAATTAAGATTAAGCCAGGAATCCCGATGTTTGATAACATAATGTAACACTCCCTTAGTAGTTAGCTGGTAAATCTACCTTGATTATAGTACGTTTAGAATCCTTTTTGGTAATTTGCGTTAAAAACGTCATATAAAATTCACAAAAAATCCAAAAATGCTTCATAAAGTGATAATTATCATTTCTTTTTCGATTGGATTACGCTGGCCCAACTACATTTAAATCAAAAATTGGAAAAGACTGCTGTCTTTATTGATTTCTTTATAATTAAATCCTTTTTTATTCATTCGAACCATTAAATCATTGTAATCTTCTTTCCTTTTTAATTCAATTCCAACTAAAGCAGGACCGTTTTCTTTAATATTCTTTTTCGTATACTCAAAACGGGTAATATCATCATTTGGTCCAAGGACTTCATCTAAAAACTCACGCAGAGCTCCTGCACGCTGCGGAAAGTGAACTAGAAAATAATGAAGCAATCCTTCATAAAGCAGAGAACGTTCCTTAATTTCCGCCATTCTGCCAATATCATTATTTCCACCGCTGATCACACATACTACAGTTTTTCCTTTAATTTGATCCTTATACAGTTCAAGAGCCGAAACCGGCAATACTCCTGCAGGCTCAACAACAATCGCATGCTCATTGTAAAGCTCCAAAATGGTCGTACACGCTTTCCCTTCAGGAACAATTACAATATCATCCAATAACGATTCACAGATCGAAAAAGTCTTCTCTCCCACACATTTTACTGCGGCACCGTCCACAAATCCGTCAATGCTTTCTAAAGGTGTGACAATTTGTTTGCTTAATGACAATTTCATCGATGGCGCACCTTCAGGCTCCACACCAATCATTTTCGTTTCGGGGGAAACACTTTTAATAAAGGTGCTTAATCCAGAAATTAATCCGCCGCCACCAATGCTGGCAAATACGAAATCAATATTTTCTTCGCAGTCATTGAGAATTTCTACTGCAGCGGTACCCTGTCCGGCTATTACTTTCTCATCATCGAAGGGATGAATGAAAGCCCTACCTTCCTCTTCTGCACAAAGGACAGCCTGATTATATGAGTCATCAAATGTGTCACCTGTCAAAACAATCTCAACAAATTCCCTGCCATGCATTTCAACTTGCTTAATTTTTTGATTTGGTGTGGTTGTAGGCATATATATTTTACCATTCACCCGTAGCGATCGGCAGGCGTAGGCAACACCTTGGGCATGGTTCCCTGCGCTTGCACAAATAACACCATTTGAAAGTTTTTCTTTGGGCAGCATTTTCATACAGTAATAGGCTCCACGCAATTTAAAAGATCGGACCACCTGTAAATCTTCTCTTTTTAAATAAACATTACAATGATACTTTTCCGATAATCGCTCGTTTTTTTGCAGAGGCGTGTGGGTAACGATATCTTTCAGATGTTGGTATGCAATCAGAATATCCTCCAATTGCAGCC
>NZ_CAMLDX010000025.1 GCF_946478885.1 uncultured Bacillus sp.
ATTTTCACAAATCATACTAAATCACTATTTTCTTTTGTCTGCCTACTTATAGGTTCTTCCTTTTGGAATCAATTCGGCATTGCTTAATGTAATTGTCTGTAAATATTTAGGATCAACATTAATGGTTACCTTGCCGCTTCCTTTTACTGTCAATTGCCCCATTACGCCTCCATTTATGGTTATATCTTTATCTTTTGTATCGACGGTTATTCCATTCTTTGCATAGTATAATCCATCAAAATTACGGCATTCATCCTTAATTGTATTGTTGCTTAGATTCAGCGTTCCCATTGTAAATAGTCGAAGATCATAGCGATCATTTTTCCGTTTCACACAGGCATTTTTAATTTCAGTATTGCCATGAACATACATATCCGTTGTTCTTGCTTCTTCTGATAAACTGGTGTCACGTTCATCAGTATCTCCCAGGACTAAATCGACATCCTCTATGGTAAGATTTTCTCCGACAGCCATATCTCCACGCAGTAGCAGTTTACTGTATTTCTCCCAATATGATGCCGGATTTCCCGTATTCCCTTGCACACCGCCGATAATTAATGTTTTGTTTGCATAGAGTCCTTCTTCAAAAGTAAATCTGCGCCGATCGATCTTATCCTTTGTTACACTGTTTCCATACCTATCTTGTTGAATAAGCGTATTTCCAATCACAGCCAGTTTTTTGAAATCAATATGTCTGTACCCGTTAATGGCAAAAAACAGGATATTTGCAGCCGTAAAACCGCCATCAATTACAACATTTGTGTCGTTTTCATCCTTAAGCGTAATCACATTCAGCTTCAGCAGATTAAACTTCTCTAATTTATTCAATAAACCAAGGCCTAAAATGACACCCTCTCTCGTGCAAATAATCCGCCTTTCCTCCATCATTTTGAAGCGATTGCCGTCACCAATAGTAAACCCGAGCAGTGGTCCTAATAAATTCAACCCTACAACATAATCATTTGGTATTCGATAAAAATCTTGATCGGAACCCTTTATATTGATAAGTGATAAGTCAAGGAGCCACAGATCTAAACCAATAATATCCATTTGAGTAACATCCACCGCAGTTCCCTCATTAGTAAAATCAGCAATCTCCAGTGTCGGTGTGTCGATATTTATATCGAATTTCATTGTATAATAGCCTGTTAATGCCTTTGTAGCAGATTTTCCTACTCCCTGGCTTACCACTTGCACGGTAAAGGTATTCACCATCTTTCCACTGTCTTCACTTGTCACCTCTATTTTTTCAGGAATCACAATATCAGCCGTTATTTTTACTTTGTCTGCTTTGCTTCCGCTGCCGCCTAATGAAATGATTTTTCCTTTTTTATACGAATCTAAAAATGTGTATATATGAATCTGCTCATTATTTGCCATATATTTTTTAAAATCTGATTCAAAATAACTCAGTCCATCTCTAGCCAGATTCCGTGCCTGAACCTCTGTATCAGTTTTTTGAACTCTTTTATTTTCCCCTGCGACACTTCCTATTAAGGACATACCGATGACAGAAAAAATTAAAATCACCAGCAGGACTTGTATCAGTGTTGACCCCTTCTCGCCTTCCATAAAACTCAGCCTCCTATCCTTATTTCTCCCTATTTATATCTGCTTTTACATCTTCTTCCTTACCCTTTTATTCTACTTTTACAAATGAAATCTCTTCATCTAGATGAAATGTTTTTTCGTGTTCATCCAGGACAACCAACTTGATTCGCACCGTTTGATCTTTAACATAAATACGTGAAGATTTTGCAACCATTACGGCAGAAGAATGAACGGGTGTATCATTAATGATGGCCCGATAATGATCAGGATCGCCGGGAATTTTCTCGAACCCCAAATCAATATCGTCTGTTCCTCCATATTTAGTAATCGTTATCCATCTATTGGATTTTACTGTTACAGAAGTGGCTACAAAAATTTCATTGGAAAATTGAGTCATAATCGCATTGGCCTCATCATGCAAAGTAATTTGCTTATTCACTGATCTGTAGCTATTCATTCCGCTGATGAGGATACCGATAAGCAGCACCGCAACCAGACTTGCCAACAAAAGAGCTAAAAGTAATTCAACTAACGTCATTCCTTTGGCCGATTTGATTAGCCTTCTGTCCATAATTCAACCAGTCCCTTCACTTCACCCGCTGGCTTTCCGGCTATTTCATTTAGATAAACTTCTACCGTCACGGTATATAAATCCATCCCGTCTAGTTTTTCTCCAACCAGAATTTGAATAGCATAATGGTTATCATCAGCTGAAATCAGATATCTTTCTGAGCAGGAAGGACCTTTATTTGTACAAATCTCATTATTTATGATATTTTTTGAAGCAGAATTTCTATTTGTTAGATCATTTATATCATTTAAGTAATTTCCTTCATTGGCAACAATTTTTTCCAAAACTGAATTTGCTAGATTCAGTGCGACTAATTCATCTTTACTGTGAGTCGTAGTCTTTTGTGAAAAAATAAAAAATTGAAAAAACACAGTCAATATAATCCCCAGAATAAAAATTCCAGCCAGTATTTCTATTAAAGTAAATCCATTTTCATTCTTCACCGTTATCACCCAGATCTCTATATAAAACTGTACTAATACTTCAAAGTCCCGAATTTCCTATACTTTAATCATAGCACTTTAGTCATTAAATAGTAAGATAGTCCGGGTGATATTTATCACGAATTATGAATTATTTATGTAGTACAATAATAAGCATTATTATCATACTAAAAACTTCGTTTAACCCGTTCCCTTTATTATTTCTGCATATAACCTGATCGTTTCTGGATTCTCCTTATTCTTTAACTATCTCATTTGCAAATTATCCTATTTTCCAAAGCCTAAATAATAGGAAAATAGATTCGTTTCATATGTACTAAATCCATGATTATTTTGACTTTCATTTAGCAGATATGGAAATTACAAATAATCGGGGAACAACCTTGATCAAGCCGCAATCGTACAGACTATGAAATGGCCATGAAGATTGCTAAAAAATATCAGGTTCAAGAAACGTTCACAAATCTGTGTCGGCGGGGAGATAAAAGGAGGAAGCGGCATCATGAAGGAAAATGGAAAATACCCAGATGGTGTCTATTCCTATCACGATGATCCTAATTCTTATGAAAAGGAAGGATGTCCCCCATTAACCAATGGGAGCAATCACTCTTCCGTTTCATTTGATCTAAAAGCCATTACCACTCATATGAAAATGTATGTAGAATATCATTGATTGAGCAAAAAAAGGCTGCAGCACACAACATGCTACAGCCTTTTTGATCATGATCAATTCAGCGATTCCTTCAAAAATTCCTTCACCTGCTTAATAAAATAAAGAGAACCGGTTACCACAAGAATTTCATTTTTCTGTTGTAAATTGAACTCCTCTACGATTGCTTTTTTCCAGTCATTCTGTATATGTCTATTTGCTGATATACTCCATTTATACATGTTTTCTGCTGTGGTTGCACGCGGGTGATCAAAGGGGACAAAGATGATTTTTTCAGCTATGCTGTCAAGCCGGGCAATCATGTGGTCCAAACGCTTATCACCTAAAGCAGAAAAGATAAGCTTAATAGACCGAGTGGGATATCGCTTAGCCAGCTCAGCGGTTAACGCAGTTATTCCCTCTTCATTATGAGCTCCGTCAAGAATTAAGACAGGATTCCGCGAAACGATTTCAAAGCGACCTGGCCAAAAGGCTTTCAAAAGCCCTTGACGAATGTGCTGCTCAGTGATCTGCAGCGCATGTTCCTTCTGCAATAGATATGCTACCATAATAGCTAATGATGCGTTTGCTGTCTGATGTTTGCCGTACATTGAAATGGCGATGTCTTGAAGCACGACTTCGGGATACTTCCATGTAAAGGTTTCACCGCTTTCGATGGAGATATGATCTAGAACAAAAAATTGCTCATTGAGTACATATACCGGGGCACTAAGTTCTTCTGCACGCTGCAGAATGACCTCTCGCGCCTCTTCCTGACTGACGGCAGAAACCAAGCTTGTCCCTTGCTTGATGATCCCCGCCTTCTCAAAAGCAATCTCTTGATGAGTTGAACCTAAAATATTGACATGATCCAGTCCGATATTGGTGATGATGGACAACAATGGCTGCAGAATATTGGTTGAATCAAGCCGGCCGCCAAGACCCACTTCGATAATTGCGATATCAACGGGATGAATCTCGGCAAAATAATATAATGCCATAACCGTAATGATTTCAAATTCCGTAGCACCTCCAAGCTCAGTTTGTTCAAGCTCAGCAGCCAGCGGATAAATAATGTTGGCCAGGTCTGCTATTTCAGCATCTGAGATTGGGCTCCCGTTGACGCTAATCCGTTCATTGAATTGCTCAATATATGGAGAAGTAAAAGTACCTGTTTCATAGCCAGCTTCTTCAAGGATAGAACGAAGGAAAGCGACTGTTGAACCTTTTCCGTTCGTACCACCGACATGGACGACCTTTAATTTTCGTTCAGGATGGCCGAGTTTTTCCATTAGCCATTCCATTCGCATCAATCCCGGTCTAATTCCAAGCATTAACCGAGATTCTATCCATTGTATGGCTTCTTCATAAGTAAAAAACATGGCTGGTCTCTCCTTCGTGCTGCATAGGGGGGAAAGATGAAAACAGGAAAAGGCGAACCGGAAATGGTTCAGCCTCCTGCCTGTCGATTATTCACCTTTTAATTCTTTAATCCGCACTTCCACAGCTGCTCTCTTTTCTGTATAATCCTTTTCCTTTGCTTTTTCTTCTTCAATGACTTTAGCCGGTGCTTTTTTAATAAAGCCTTCATTGCTTAATTTCTTCTGCACCCGTTCTACTTCCTTATTTAGCTTATCCCATTCTTTTTCTAAACGGGCAATTTCTTCATCAATATTGATTAATCCGGCAAGCGGAAGAATGATTTCAGCACCGGTTACAATGGATGTCATCGCTTTATCTGGAATGGCTGCTTCCGTTGCTAAAATTAATTCCTCTGGATTACAGAAGCGTTCTAAATATGCCCGGTTATTTTCAAGAATGGACAAAATGGTTTCATCCTTCGCCTTTACAATCATTTTGATTTTTCTGCTCATTGGTGTATTCACTTCCGCACGGCTGTTCCTTACAGAGCGAATGATTTCAACCAACTGTTTCATTTCCTCTGCAGCCTGTATATCCATTAAAGCAGGATCAACCTCCGGCCATTTTGCTACTGTGATTGATTTACCCGAATGCGGCAGGTTTTGCCAGATTTCTTCGGTAATAAACGGCATAAACGGATGCAGTAGCCGCATGATATTATCAAGGACAAAAGCAAGAATGGAACGGGTCGTTTTCTTTGCCGCTTCATCCCCGCCATATAGTGGAAGCTTCGCCATTTCAATGTACCAGTCACAGAACTCATCCCAAATGAAATTATAGAGAACGCGGCCCACTTCACCGAATTCATAACGATCGGAAAGACGTGTTACGGTTTCAATGGTTTCGTTCAGACGAGTTAAAATCCATTTATCTGCGACTGTCTTTTCGACGTTTAAGTCGATTTCCTCATACGTTAATCCGTCCATATTCATTAATGCAAAACGAGAGGCATTCCAGATTTTATTAGCAAAATTCCAGGTGGATTCAATTTTTTCCATACTAAAGCGCAAATCCTGACCAGGCGATGAGCCTGTGGCAAGGAAATAGCGGAGTGCGTCGGCACCGTATTGGTCGATTACATCCATCGGGTCCACCCCGTTGCCTAATGACTTACTCATTTTTCTTCCTTCTGCATCACGTATCAACCCGTGAATGAGAACATCCTTAAATGGACGTTTTCCTGTGAATTCGATTCCTTGGAAGATCATCCGTGATACCCAGAAGAAAATAATATCATAGCCTGTTACTAAGGCATCAGTTGGATAATAGCGTTGGAAATCTGCTGAATCCTTATCCGGCCAGCCTAATGTGGAGAAAGGCCATAAAGCCGAACTGAACCATGTATCCAGGACATCTGTATCCTGTTCCCAATTCTCTACATCTGCTGGTGGCTCCTCTTTCACATAAACCTCGCCCGTTTCCTTATGATACCAAGCGGGGATGCGGTGTCCCCACCACAGCTGGCGGGAAATACACCAGTCGCGGATATTTTCCATCCAGCGAAGATAAGTCTTTTCAAACCGTTCGGGTACAAATTGCACCTTTCCTTCTTTTTGCTGAAACTCAATGGCCTGATCAGCCAACGGTTGCATTTTCACAAACCATTGTGTTGAAAGGTATGGTTCTACAACCGCGCCGCTTCGTTCGGAATGGCCGACAGAGTGCATATGATCTTCAATTTTAAAGAGAACTCCCTGCTCCTGAAGATCCTTCACGATTTGCTTGCGGCATTCAAAGCGGTCCATTCCTTCATACTTGCCAGCGCGTTCATTCATCGTTCCGTCTTCATTCATCACCAAAATCCGTTCTAAATGATGGCGGTTGCCGACTTCAAAGTCGTTCGGATCATGGGCTGGAGTGATTTTAACCACACCTGAACCAAATTCCATATCAACATACTCATCGCCAACAATCGGAATTTCACGGCCGACAATTGGGAGAATAACAGTTTTTCCGATAAGATGCTTGTAGCGCGTATCTTCCGGATGAACTGCAACAGCCGTATCACCAAGCATCGTTTCCGGACGGGTTGTCGCAATTTCAATCGTACCGGATCCGTCAGCCAGCGGATAATTCATATGATAAAAGGCTCCTTGGATATCCTTATATATAACCTCGATATCAGAAATCGCTGTTTTCGTAGCCGGATCCCAGTTAATAATATACTCGCCGCGGTAAATTAGCCCCTTTTCATAAAGCTTAACAAAGACCTCCCGCACGGCTTTTGAAAGTCCCTCATCCATCGTAAAACGTTCACGGGTATAATCAAGGCCAAGGCCAAGCTTTGCCCATTGCCGACGGATAAATCCGGCATATTCCTCCTTCCAGGCCCATGTCTGCTCAAGGAATTTTTCACGGCCTAAATCATAGCGGCTTTTTCCTTTCTCGCGAAGTTTTGCTTCAACTTTTGCCTGGGTAGCTATTCCTGCATGGTCCATTCCCGGAAGCCAGAGGACATCATAGCCCTGCATTCTTTTCATTCTCGTCAAAATATCTTGTAATGTCGTATCCCAAGCATGCCCTAAATGAAGCTTTCCGGTAACATTTGGCGGTGGGATGACAATCGTATACGGCTTTTTCTCCGGATCATCCTTTGCCTTAAAAAATTCTCCCTTCAGCCACCATTGATATCTTCCCTCTTCAATGGACTTTGGTTCATATTTCGTTGGCATTGATAATTCATTTTGTTCCATTCATTAGTTCCTCCTACTATGTTCAATCTTGTTCACGAGTGAATCAATCTCCCGCTAAATACTGCACTCCCCACCTTTTAAATGCTCAGAAAATCGGTATGGGACAATCAGTTTTTTCCATCTGCTCAAGAAACAGGGCATAATAAAAACTCCATTCGCCGTAAAAGGACGAATGGAGCTGGATTTCGCGGTACCACCTTTTTTCCGGAAGCCTATTGCTGCCGGCACTTATATAGATAACGGATGTTCCGTCTTTCACTACTAGATACACTAGCTGCTTGTTCTTTCGCGAAAGAAGCTCGAGGGCGACCTTCCAATGTGCTTGCTTAGAAAATCTTGCAGCTGATGATTTTCCTCTCTAAAAGCAACCATGCATCGTACTCTTCCCTGTCAAAGCTATTATGTAATTCAATCTATTTTCTATACTACCGAAAAAAGAGGAGGATCGTCAATAAGTTCCTCTTATTTTTTAAGTTTATTCAAGTATTCCCTTTTTTGTGTTTAATCATTCGAATCCCTGGACACTTTTTTCAAACAACCATTGATAAGTTTGTTTGAAAAAGATAGACACTTATCCATCGACAGATACATAGAATAGAAAAAAGGATATCTGAAAGGAGAAGAGGAATGAAGAAGAAATATTATAATCCTTATGCATTGCCTCCATGGGCCAGGAAAATCAGGGGCGTCTGCTGCCAATTTGCCGTGCCATTCTGCGTTTTCCAGAGCATTCGCGTCATTGTTATCCCAACGATTTTTGATGTTCTCTTTTTGCTTTTATTAATCTGTCTGGCTGTCGCACTTCATCTCGATATCCTGTAAAAAGCCCGGAATCTACTGCTCATTCCGGGCCGCTTCTTCTTGTTTTTTCTGTCTTTCGATTTCATCAATCCGCATGACTAGATACTCTGTGTTTTTTAATTGCCAATAGTCCCTCTGCAGTTTTTGGACTGCCTTTAATTCATTGCGGTTATATCCCTCTTTATAAAAACGCTCTGCTGTTTTTATCGCCGCACCTGGATGGGCAATATAACTTAAAAACAACTGCATTTCCTCTTCTTTAAATGGGAAATATTTATAATACGTATAAAGCCACTCCACTAAATCTTCATATTGTTTTGGCCAATTTCTGAGTGTTTTAGCCAAGAATGGCAGCAGATCATGAGTTGGCGGACCAATTGTGGCCTTTTCAAAATTAATGAAATAACCATAACCTCTGTCGTCATACAAAAAATGATCACTTGACAGTTTTCCATGAACCACCACAACACGTACCTTTTCCTGGTCCTTTGTTTTTTCATACCACTCTTCCAATCTCTTTTTGGAGAAAAATAATGCCTGATTGAAATCATGGTAATACATACAGTACATTAATTCAAATGGAGACATATATACTTTTCGTTCGCATACTTCCAATAAACTAAGGAGAAATTCCTCCTCTTGATCCAGATCGGTAATCATCCTTTCAAAATGTCGGGTCCGTTCTTCTTTATTAACCTTGATTTCCTTTGCGGAAATAGAATGAAGACGGGCAAGTTCACGGAATAATTGCTGTTGCCGCTCCGAACGCCCCTCCTTTTCTTCATCCGGAAGCCATGGCATCAAATAATAAAGCTCTTGATTATCCAGTACCGCATAGCGGCCGTCCACTGTCGGATATATGGGAACGATACGGTTATACCCTTTCTGGTACAAGGTTTGTACATATTTTATAAAGTCAATCCCATGATGGGGATCAATTTTTTTTAAAACATAAACGCCTTTATTTGAATAGATTTTTTGCACCTTGCCCATTTGTTCCACAAACCGAGGCTCTATTTGATAGCTTCTTAATATTGAATTAATTCTTTGCAAACTCAGCATTTCCCGCATAGTCGGATCCCTCTGTGATTGGGACTTATTTTTGTTTTTGGGCAACTGGTATATATAATACCTGCCCTTCATATACATCCTGATTGATTTCAAGATTATTTACTCTCTGCAATTGGGCAATCGATACATCATAACGATCCGATAATTCGTCGATCGTATCGCCCTTCTGTACAATGCATACTTTTAATCTTGTATGAGATTCTTCTTCCTTTCTCGCAAGAAATTCAGTAATGGAAAGACTTTGTTTCTTTTTCCATTTCTTTTTCTTGCCCATTGCTTCTGGTGAAGTCTCTTCCTCCTGAAACTCCTCCTCTGGAGATTCTTCCTCCTGTTCATTTACAGGTGCTGACTCTTTCGTTTCTTCCTTCCCGGCTTGTATCCCTGTGACTGCCTGCTCGTTCCGTTTCGCCGCGAAGAAAATATCATGCAAGGTGTCTGTCGTTTCCTCTTCTTCCTTTTCCTGGGGAGAATTTTCGTTGCTTTCGGATATCCTCTTTTCTTCCTGCTCTGAGGCTGAGAAATCATTGCTATCCTCTATTTGAGGCTGTTTCTCTTTATTCTGTTCGAGGAAAGTAATTTGCTGATAATCATCCCTGTCAATTTCTTCTGTCAAGCTTTTCAGCGTTTCATCTGCTTTCGCTTCCCTACGTGCTTCCACCTCAAAGGGCTCATACAATTCATTATCCGGATCCTCATCTTCCTCAAATACCGGTTTAGAAAAGGGCGAACGCACACCACTGATATATTCATCTATCGATATTTCCTCGCTGTTCTCATCCGATATTTCATCCTCTATTTCCTGTATTTCGAGACTTTCTTGACTAACCTCATCCCGATATAACAGTTCATAGTCCGGTTCTTCTTCAATAAAATCATCTTCCTGCTCCTGCAATATTTCATGCTGTTGCTCCCCGTATAGACCTGTTATCATAAGATCGGCAGACAGCCTCAAACAACTTCTTTCTGGGAAAGCATAATCAAAGGTTTCTACTGCTACATCAATATTTTCAATCTCCTCTATTCTATTTTTAGGAATAGTGATTTCGACAGGAAAATAATGAGTAAAATAACAAACGCCTTCTTCCCTTACTTCAACCGTCTGAATAAATTTGGGGGTTGAATAAAAGGGCTCCTCCTCCGGCTCATTCTCATCACGATTATATTCACCATATAATTCCAGCGATCCCTTGATAGTTACATACTGATCACTTTCGTTAATTGTAATATTCGGATCAAGCGAAATCGAAATTAATTCTTCTACTTCCTGTCCTCTTTGAAACCAAACCGATTCTTCTAGGGAAAATCTTAAATAAGATTGATTTCCATTAGACAAATCGACTCCTCCCTTCCATTCCATCACGTTTTCACTATGGTCTTTACACTCTATGAATGTGGAATCCCATTTATGATTTTTTTTGCACAGGCTTAAGTCGATTTTTGTGAAGCAGCCTACCACAAGGAATTTTTCGATTATCGCAAAAAAAGCCCATAACAAAAGGAGCTGTCCCTAAAGCAAAGGTGTCAGGCACCACAATATAGGATCACTATCACTTTGCATGAATCCGCATTGGATATCGATCAATTGTAGTACCTGACATCTTTTGGGACAGCCCCTCTTTCAACAGGGCTTATTGTAACTTAGAAAAAGCATTTTCGATGGCTTTAATTGTGTTTTCAATATCCTCATCCGTATGTGTTGTGGATAGGAACAAGCCTTCAAATTGAGAAGGCGGGAGAAACACGCCATGATTCGCCATTTCCCGGTAATAAGCAGCGAAAAAGTCCAGATTGGATGTTTTCGCTGTATCATAATTAACAACATTTTCGTTGGTAAAAAAGAAACCTATCATGGAACCAGCACGGTTTACCGTTGCCGGAACATGATATTTCGCAGCAGCCGCTTCAATACCTGCCTGCAAACGGTCACCCTTCCGTTCGAATTCCTGATAATCTTCCGGTGTCAGCTGACTTAAAGTCTCATAGCCGGCTGTCATGGCCAGCGGATTTCCTGAAAGAGTACCTGCTTGATAAATCGTTCCGCTCGGTGCGATTTTTTCCATAATTTCAGCTCGACCCCCGTATGCACCGACAGGAAGCCCGCCGCCAATTACTTTTCCTAGACAGGTAATATCAGGAGAAATATGAAAGTACCCTTGGGCACAGTTATAGCCGACACGGAATCCGGTCATAACCTCATCAAAAATCAGGAGAGCTCCATATTCGGAGGTTAAATCACGAAGTCCTTGTAAAAATCCTGGTTGAGGAGGCACAACCCCCATATTGCCCGCTACCGGTTCGACAATAACTCCCGCAATGTCTTTGCCAAATTGTTCAAAAGCGTATTTTACACCTTCTAAGTCATTGTATGGAACCGTAACGGTATTCTTCGCAACCCCTTCTGGAACTCCGGGACTGTCCGGAAGTCCTAATGTTGCCACACCGGAACCGGCCTTGATTAACAGGGAATCAGAACTGCCATGATAGCAGCCTTCAAATTTCACAATTATATTCCGTCCTGTATACCCTCTGGCTAAGCGCAGAGCACTCATCGTTGCTTCTGTACCGGAGGAAACCATCCGAACCATTTCAATAGACGGCACGCGCTCCTTTACTAGGTTAGCAAGCTTGTTTTCCATCAGCGTCGGTGCCCCAAAGCTTGTACCAAGTTCTGTCATTTTTTTTAGTTCTTCCACTACTCGTTCATTCGAATGACCTAGGATAAGCGGTCCCCATGAAAGGACATAATCAATATATTCATTTCCATCAATATCATAAATCTTTGAGCCTTTTCCTTTTTCCATAAAAATCGGATTCATACCAACCGATTTAAACGCACGGACAGGACTGTTTACGCCACCGGGCATTAGAGTTTTGGCCTCCCGGAAGGCCTGTATTGATTTATCGTATGAACGCATATAATCCCTCTTTTCATATGTATTTTGGGGGCTGGAATACTTTTCCGCCTTTTTAAGCCATGCAGAAAAGTATATCTGTCCCTCCGGTCGAATGCCATGTCAATTTCTTTTATTCGCTCCTGATTATTTTTGCTTTTCCAGCCAGCGGGCAGCATCCTTTGCATGATAGGTAATAATTAAATCAGCACCAGCACGCTTCATCCCGGTTAACATTTCCAGTACTACCCGATTTTCATCAATCCAGCCATTTTGCGCTGCTGCTTTCACCATTGAGTATTCTCCGCTCACATTGTACACTACTACAGGCAAAAGAAACTGATTTTTCACATCACGGACAATATCCAAATACGGCATCCCTGGCTTTACAATCAGGAAATCAGCTCCTTCATTTACATCAGAGTTGGCTTCACGCAGCGCTTCCAAACGATTTGCCGGATCCATTTGATAGGCCTTACGATCCCCAAATTGCGGTGTGCTGTCTGCTGCATCACGGAAAGGGCCGTAGAAGGCAGACGCATATTTAACGGCATAGGACATTATCGGAACATTTTCAAATCCAGCCTCATCAAGTCCTTTACGGATGGCTGCAACAAATCCGTCCATCATGTTGGATGGGGCAATGATATCCGCTCCGGCTCTAGCCTGACTGATAGCAGTTTGTGTCAGCAGTTCAAGTGAAGGATCATTCAATACTTCTTCATTTTCAATAAGCCCACAATGGCCATGACTTGTATACTCGCATAAGCAAGTATCTGCAACAACAATGATATCAGGATAATGTTGTTTAATAAAACGGGTAGCCTCCTGTACAATGCCATGATCATGATACGCGCCAGAACCGCATTCATCCTTTTCAAACGGAATCCCGAATAGCAGGACAGCCTTAATGCCTAATAACACCACTTCATCCATTTCTTCTGCGAGACGGTCAAGCGAGAATTGATAAACACCAGGCATAGAAGAAATTTCATTTTTAATATTATTTCCTTCTATAACGAAAATCGGGTAAATAAAATCATTTACGTTCAAATGAGTTTCCCTGACTAACGCACGCATATTTGCACTTTTCCTTAACCTTCTATGACGCGTAAATTGTATATCCATTCGTATTCCCTCCTAATTGTGTTTGGTGCTGTACTTTTTGTCTATTAAAACAGTGAGGCAGAATGTTATTTAGCTATGGCTTTACTCTTTCATGCTTATTTGCCGTCATATACTGTGCAATACTTTTAATCATTTCTTCTACCGTATAAACAGCAGGCATCACATGTACAGGGATTCCCAAGCTTTCTGCTCTTTTTTTGGCAACCGGACCGATGCAGGCGAAGATGCAATTTTTGATCTCATCCTGTAAACCATGGCATATCACTATATCCATAAAATGATCAGCTGTTGACGGGCTGGTGAAAGAAACAATATCCAATTTATGTTTGATGAGCATATGCACTAAAATGTCTTTACTTTCCGGCGGACAATACGTATCATAGACAATCATTTCATCGACCCTTGCCCCGAGCATTCTTAACTGTTCTGCCATATAATCACGAGCTAAATTTCCTTTAGGAATAAAAATCTTCATTCCTTGTTCGACCTTTGGGGCAAACTCTTTCACAAATGCTTCTGCAACAAATTCCGCAGGGATGAAATCTACTGTGATTCCCTTTTCCTCTAAGATCCGGGCTGTTTTCCTGCCAATAACGGCAACATTCGGCAATTTGGAAAGTTCATCAGTATAGAAAGATAAAAAGGTCTCTACCGTTACATTACTCGTAAAAAAAATCCAATCATACGTATGGACATTTGCTATTATTGCTTTTTGATCAGATGACAGCTCTGCTGCTCTAAAGGCCAGTAAAGGAATCTCCACCGGCTCCCCGCCATATTTTTTTACCGTATCAGAGAATCCCTTGGCTGAGCTCTTTCCCCTTGGGTTTAAAACTGTTTTATGTTGCAGGGAACAAGAGGATGTCATTTCCCCTCAAGCTCCTTCTTGACCTCATCAATCAGCGCCTTTGCGCCATTTTCAATCAAATGATTGGCAGTTTCCACACCCACACTTACTGGATCCATACCTGACTTCTGTGATTTAAAGATAATTTTTCCATCTGGAGATGCAACTAGTCCGGTCATTACTACTTCATCATTTGCATTAATATGAGCATAACCGGCAATAGGCACCTGACAACCACCTTCCATTTTATCCAAAAAGGCTCTTTCCGCGCGAACAGTCCTGTTGGTTACAGCACAAGTGAATTTTTCCAAAAGCAGCAACAATTCCTGATCGCTGCCACGGCATTCAATAGAAAGCGCACCCTGACCGACAGCAGGAAGGCAAATTTCTGGTTCAAGAAACTCTGTCACAACATCGGATGCCCATCCCATTCGTGAAAGTCCAGCTGCCGCTAAAATAATCGCATCATATTCTTCGTTTTTCAGCTTTTCAATTCTTGTATCAATATTTCCCCTAATCCACTTAATCTCTAAATCGGGTCTTTTGGCAAGCAACTGGGCGCTTCTGCGCAGACTGCTTGTACCAATAATGGCCCTCGGTTTTAAATCACAAAACTTAATATTATTTTTTGAAATCAGTGCATCACGGTGATCTTCTCTTTCAGGAATGCAGCCGATAACGAGGCCATCAGGCAGAACGGCGGGCATATCTTTCATACTATGTACGGCCATATCAATTTCTCCGTTAAGCATAGCTTGTTCGATTTCCTTAACAAATAGCCCCTTTCCACCAACCTTAGACAGGGTTACATCAATAATACGATCTCCTTTTGTCACAATTTCCTTAATCTCAAACTCAAATGAATCATCGAGCTTCTTCAATTGCTCGATTACCCATTTTGTTTGTGTCATAGCAAGCTTGCTACGTCTTGAACCGACAATAATTTTTCTCATGGTGTGCCTCCTCATTTACAGCCAAATATGAAAGGATGAAATACTTCCTATTAAGAAAAAGTTAATTAGTACTATAAGAAAAGCAGCCAAATTCCAAAGGGCTAACGACTTTCCGGCAATTCCCTTTCTAATCCGCATATATAGAATGCAGCAATATACAGCAAGGATGAAGATAGAGCCGAGTATTTTCGGATCGTACCACACGATATCCGGTATTTTAAGAATTGCCCATTGAGTTCCCAATATAATTCCAATCAAAAACATAGGGACTCCGGTAACATTCATAATATATGACAGTTGCTCCAGTCGCGACAAATCAGGGATTCGGACAAGTCTTTTTCCCCACTTTTTTCGTTTAAGTAAATTATACTGCAATAGATACAAAAGGGAAAAAACAAACGATAATGAAAAGGCTCCATATGATAGAATAGCCGCTGTGATATGAATCAGAAGTAATTCCGAAACAAGCTGCTCTGCCTTTACCGCTGCATCAACCTGTACAGGGGCAAATGTATGTATGACCATGATGCCGAAGCCTATCACATTTGTAAAAAAGACAATGAAATCCACTCTCAATAAACGATTGATAGCCAGTGATAAAGTGACCAAAATCCAGGTATAGAAATAAAGTCCTTCAGACAGGGTAAGGACCGGAAACCGACCTGCCTCAAGCATATACAAATATAAAAAACCAGACTGGAATATCCATACAAATAAAAGTAACCAGAAGGCAGTTCTGTTTGCCTTCCGGTTATGATGAAGAAAATCAATAAAATATAGCAAAACGGATAAGGCATACAAAACAATGGTCAGTTCATGCAGCCTTGTCATTAAAGTATCCAACATAGTCCGTATCCTCTTCTAAGAAAGAAAGACAGGCTGTGCAGATTGTCCGTATACCGGTTTTCGTTCGACCTCTTTCACTTCCTGATGCTTGGCAACAAGTTCCTCGATATTAAAGATCTTCACAAATAAATCCAAAGCCTCATCCGCATCCTTTGAGCCGGCCAGTTCCTTTGCCTGCAGGATTGGATCCTTCAACATTTGATTAATAATGCTTTTCGTATGTTTATTTAGTACTTTGATATCTCTTTGGCTCAAATGTGGAAGCTTTCTTTCTAGACTATTCATGGTCTCTTCCTGAATGGTTAAAGCCTTTGCGCGCAGAGCTGAAATAACCGGTACAACCCCAAGCATTTTGATCCATTGCTTAAATTCAATGATCTCCGCTTCCATCATAAGCAAAATCGTTTCAGCTGCTCTTCTGCGTTCCTGCAAGTTAGCTTCAACAATCCCCTCTAAATCGTCAATATCATAAAGGAAAATATTTTCCAGTTCACCCAATGCTGGATCTAAGTCTCTAGGCACGGCAATATCAACCATAAACAACGGCTTTCCTCTGCGCAGCTTCTGAACACTTTCCATCATATTTTTCGTAATAACAAAATCCTTCGCCCCTGTAGAACTAATCAAAATATCAGCTTCTCCAAGAGCGGACTGCAATCCGTCCATTGCTTTAGCATCTCCGCTAAATCGATCTGCAAGCTTTCTTGCTTTCTCATAGGTACGATTGATAACGGTTACTTTATTTGCACCATTTCCATATAAATTTTGAATCGCTAACTCGCCCATTTTTCCGGCGCCCAATATGAGAACATGCTTCTGTTCAAGCGAGCCAAAAATTTTCTTTGCTAATTCAACTGCAGCATAGCTGACCGAAACAGCATTTGCTCCGATATCTGTTTCAGAATGGGCCCGTTTTGCAAACGTTACAGCCTTTTTAAATAACTCATTAAAGATCGTTCCAATTGTCTTTATTTCCTGTGCTAATAAAAAGCTTGAACGCACCTGCCCTAATATTTGCGTTTCGCCCAATATAAGAGAATCTAAACCACTGGCCACTTTAAACAAATGCTCCATGGCACCATCTTGTTCGTAAATAAACAAAAATGGAGAAAACTCCGCAAGCTCTATTTCAAACCATTCGGATAAAAATTCCTTAATATAGTATCTTCCCGTATGCAACTGATCAACGACTGCATAAATTTCCGTACGATTACACGTTGATAAAATGACATTTTCCAAGATACTTTTTTTGTCATTTAATCTTTTCATCGCATCCCCCAGTTGCGATGGATTAAATGTTAACCGTTCTCGAATTTCTACAGGGGCCGTTTTATGATTAATTCCGACTACCACAATATGCATCTTGCTATCCCCCTAAAAAACATCACCCATTGATTTCATTATATCATTTGTACCATAATTGTTATTACAAAATTGTGAACAGATCTTGAACTCATACATCGAGAAGAATAAAAGAAACCAGTAATATAACTGGATCCATTGCGATAGCAGATAAAACTGCTGGAATAGAAATGAGAACAAAAATCACTTTGACAATAAAAAACGACAATATTCTTTCATATGTACAGTAACAGAAAATCCTGTAATATTCAAGATGCCGATCATAGCATTCATCATTTTACACAGACCTAACGTTATCTTTTTGTGTTGTAGAAGAAGGAGCAAGTGTGATTTTCCCTGATGTGACCGTTCAAAGATATATTGTTCACTTAATTCAAAATTTTATTATGATCTATTTTAAAATAGCAGATTTGAACAGAGCTACAGCTATGCTTCAACCGAAGTCGATTCATCTACACGACTGAAGTCGCGAGTATTCTCGGCTAGTTGATAAAAAGCGATTCTGTCGCCAGAATCGCTCTCATCCATTTTATTGCATAAAACTCTCTAAAACTTCCCAGGCTTGTTCTTTCCCATAGCCTGTTTCTGATGAAAACAGTACGATAGGATCAGCCGGATCAAGCTCCAATGTTTCTTTTGTTATTTTAATATGTTTCTGCCATTTTGATTTTGGCACTTTATCTGCTTTCGTATTGATAATAATACACGGGAGATCGTGATGTTTTAAAAATTGATACATGAGACAATCATCCTTTGATGGAGGATGACGCAAATCCACAATTAATATAACTGCTCGAAGCTGCTCTCTCTTCGTTAAATACGTTTCGATCATTTTCCCCCATGCTGCCCGCTCTGTTTTTGAAACACGTGCATACCCATAGCCGGGAACATCAACAAAATGAAAGGCTTCATTTATCAAATAAAAATTTAATGTTTGTGTTTTCCCAGGTTTTGAAGAAGTTCTGGCTAAATTCTTCCGATTCAGCAACTTATTAATAAATGAAGATTTCCCTACATTTGAGCGGCCGGCTAAAGCAAATTCCGGTAAATCCTGTGTTGGATATTGTTCAGGCTTTACCGCGCTTATCACGATCTCGGCACTTGATATTTTCATTCCTGTCCCTCACTTTTTAATGCATGCAGCAGTACTTCATCCACGTGGGAAACAAGAACAAATTCTAACTCTTCCCTTACGCTTTCCGGAATATCATCCAGATCTTTTTCATTATCTTTAGGACAAATAATTTTCGTCAGTCCTGCACGATGCGCCCCTAGTGTTTTTTCCTTTAATCCGCCAATCGGCAGTACACGCCCGCGAAGAGTAATTTCCCCGGTCATGCCAACTTCTTTGCGAATGGGTTTGCCTGTTAACGCAGAAACAAGCGCTGTTGCCATTGTAATCCCGGCAGATGGACCGTCTTTTGGAACCGCACCTTCTGGTACATGGATATGGATATCATTTTTCTCATGAAATTCAGGATCAATGCCAAGCACCTCGGTCTTCGAACGAACGTAGCTGAAAGCTGCCTGAGCAGACTCTTTCATGACATCTCCCAATTTCCCCGTTAAGACCAGCTTTCCTTTTCCGGGAGCCAGGGACACTTCTATTTGTAGTGTATCACCGCCAACTGCAGTATAAGCAAGTCCGGTTGCAACCCCTACTTGATCTTCAAGTTCAGCCTGTCCATAATGAAAGATCGTTTTGCCAAGAAACTCTTCTACATTTTTTTGCGATAATACGACCCGTTTTTTTTCACCGGATACAATGATCTTGGCCGTTTTTCTGCAGATAGAAGCTAACTGACGTTCAAGACTTCGCACACCTGCTTCACGCGTATAATATCGTACGATTTTTTGTATAGCCTCTTCACGCACCTGGAGCTGAGTTTTGGAAAGTCCGTGCTCTTTCAACTGCTTTGGCAGCAAATGATCCTTGGCAATGTGAATTTTCTCCAGCTCTGTATAACCGGCAATGCTGATAATTTCCATTCGATCCCGCAGCGGCCCCGGAATGGTAGCTAAATCATTCGCTGTCGCAATAAACATAACCTTTGAAAGATCATATGTTTCTTCAATAAAATGATCGCTAAAATTATGATTTTGCTCCGGATCCAGTACTTCAAGCATAGCCGAAGAAGGATCGCCCCTGAAATCATTGGACATTTTATCAATTTCATCAAGCAGGAAGACCGGATTAATAGTTCCAGCCTTTTTCATTCCTTGAATAATCCGTCCAGGCATCGCGCCGACATAGGTTCTCCGATGACCGCGAATTTCTGATTCATCACGGACACCACCAAGGGAAACTCGGACGAAATTCCGGTTTAATGAAGTGGCAATGGAACGGGCCAAACTTGTCTTCCCCACTCCAGGAGGCCCAACAAGACATAGAATCGGTCCCTTCAATGAATTTGTCAGCTTCTGCACCGCCAAATATTCAAGAACACGCTCCTTCACTTTTTCCAGTCCATAGTGATCCTTATTTAGGATTCTTTCGGCCTTCGCAATATCAATATCATCCTTTGTTGCTTTAGACCAAGGAAGGGCGAGCAGCCAATCAATGTAATTACGGATAACTGCACTTTCAGCCGAACTTGAAGGCACCTTTTCATAACGATCTAATTCCTTTAAGGCAACAAGCATCACATGTTCCGGCATTCCTGCTTTTTCAATTTTCTCAGTTAACTCGGCAATTTCTCCCGTTTTTCCTTCTTTATCGCCGAGTTCCTTCTGGATAGCCTTCATCTGCTCTCGAAGATAGTATTCCTTTTGCGTACGTTCCATTGATTTTTTTACGCGCTGGCCGATTTTCTTTTCCAGATTTAATACTTCTTTTTCATTATGAATAATTTCAATAACCCGGTTCATCCGTTCCTTTATATTTATGAGTTCTAATATTTCCTGCTTTTCATTTAACTTTAACGGTAAATGTGAGGAAATGATATCAGCCATTCTGCCGGGCTCTTCGATATCACTGACAGACGAATAAGTTTCAGCGGAGATTTTTTTAGATATTTTTATGTATTGTTCGAAGTATTCGAGCATCGTCCGCATCAATGCTTGATCTTCAGTATCCCTATCTATCCGGTCTTTAAAGGTCTTAAGCTTAACCGAGTAATAATCAGGATTCTCCATAAACTCTATGATTTCAGCACGCACCAAACCCTCTATCAATACTCTGATCGTGCCATTCGGAAGCTTTAACATTTGCTTTACCTTTGTTAAAGTCCCCACGTTGTATAAATCATCTTCAACCGGCTCATCAATTGATATATTCTTTTGTGTTGTTAAGAATATTAAATGATCATCAACCATTGCTTTTTCAAGGGCCTGTACTGATTTATCACGGCCTACATCCAGATGGAGCACCATAGTTGGATAAACTAGCAAACCCCGGAGTGGAAGCAGTGGGACGATAAATTCTTCTTGGTTGTCCATCGCTGTATACCTCCAAAGTATATTTATTCCTCACCTGTTAATAATTTCTATCATCATTCTATCGTAATAATAATCCAGTGTCTATTCAGGCGAAACATCAGAATATCAATAAATAACAGCAGCAGAGGGTAAAAGATACTGCATCTATATCAGCCTCTATTTCCTCAGCTTATTCAATAGGAAAGCTCCGGTTGCGGCAGCAATATGAACCGAAGCTTAACGATTATGTCTCCTTGTTTTCAAACAGATGCCTCTTACTTAAATGCTTTCTTTTTTACCCATATCAATGGGAACTGTAAATGCTTTATTAGAAGAATAATCCTTTATTAGTGCAAGCTGAAATACTTCATTTAAGTGGCTGACAGGTAGAATATCCAGCCCCTTGATTTCCTGTAAAATGGACTGCATATTTTCTTTCGGAATAATTACCTTTTTGACACCTGCCTTTTGGGCAGCCTTCACCTTTGGATAGACTCCTCCTATTGGCTTCACATTTCCATGAATACTAATTTCTCCTGTCATGGCAATAGTATGATCGATTGGCAGCTTGTAAATAGCGGAATAGATTCCCGTTGCCATTGCAATCCCGGCAGATGGACCGTCAATTGGAACACCTCCGGGGAAATTAACATGAATATCGTATTCATCTGCCGGAACGCCCATTGTCCGTAAAACTGTAATCACATTTTCAATAGAACCCTTTGCCATGCTTTTACGGCGGATAGATTTACTTCGGTCTCCGATGCTTTCTTCCTCTACAATTCCGGTGATATTTATGGATCCTTTAATCTTCGCGGGAATGACGGTCACTTCGATTTCCAGCAATGCTCCTGTATTCGGACCATGGACTGCAAGACCGTTTACCAGACCGACGGTTGACTCCGAATTGATCTTCCGCTCGATTCTCGGACTTAACTGACTGGAATGAACCACCCATTGAATGTCCTCTTCCTTTATGTAATCACGATCTTCTGTTATGGCCAGTCCCGCTGAAAGTTGAATCATATTCACAGCCTCCCGCCCATTTCGAGCATAGGATGATAAAATATCAAGCCCCTTCTCACTAATATGTAAATTCACTTTATTTGCGGCCTTTTTCCCGACAACAGCAATTTCTTCCTGTGTTAATTCCCGGAAAAACACCTCCATACAACGGGAACGAATAGCCGACGGCAACTCACTCGGTGTTCTGGTCGTTGCACCAATGAGACGGAAATCGGCAGGAAGGCCATTTTTAAAAATATCATGAATATGATTTGGAATTTGCGTATTTTCTTCATTATAATAAGCACTTTCCAAAATAACCTTTCGATCTTCCAGTACTTTTAAGAGTTTATTCATTTGAATAGGATGAAGCTCACCAATTTCATCAATAAATAATACTCCTCCATGTGCATTCGTTACAGCCCCTTGTTTAGGCTGCGGAATGCCTGCCTGTCCCATCGCACCTGCTCCCTGGTAAATCGGATCATGAACAGAGCCGATTAACGGATCGGCAATCCCTCTTTCATCAAATCTAGCTGTTGTCGCATCAAGCTCAACAAATACAGAGGATTTTTGAAATGGGGATTTGGAATTTTTCTTTGCTTCCTCTAATACAAGCCTAGCAGCTGCTGTTTTTCCAACTCCGGGAGGGCCATAGATGATCACGTGCTGCGGATTTGGACCACAAAGAGCAGCGTGCAGGGCTTTAATCCCATCTCCCTGTCCAACAATGTCTTGAAAGCTGGCAGGTCGGACCTTTTCAGCTAACGGTTCCGTTAGAGAAATATCTCTCATCTTTTTTAATTGATCCATCTCTTTTTTTGATTCCCGGTCAATTGAAATCTTTTGTATCCGCTGGCTCTTTAATAAATTCCAAAAATATAATCCAATCACAATACCGAAGAATAATTGTATTAATAGAGCAATCCCTGTCCAACTCATTGTATTCCCTCCTGCAAAATAGCTTAAGTTTATTTGCTAGTATTTCCTTGAGCAGTTAGGAATAAACAAGAATTTACGAAATGCGGAGCTCCTCCGGAAATCGCTGATACAGCTAGTTTTGCCTATTAAAACGGAAGGATGGGCAGCCTTTTTCCGTACCGTATGAATGGGAAAAGGCCGGTTCAATGTTTTCGGGCATATCCCTGTCATTTCATTGTATGACAGGGGCGCCTCTTTGAACCAGCCATCATTTTTTGACGCACGCAAAAGAAGATGAATTAGTATTTAAGCAGATGTTTTTCTCTTTGCTTCTTCAATCGTTCCATCTGCAAGGAGAAGCTTAGGAGCATTAATCCCTAAGACCGTATCCTTTGTAATAATGCATTTTGTAATATCATCTCTTGATGGAAGATCATACATCACATCTAACATAATGCCTTCAATAATAGAACGCAGTCCGCGGGCACCTGTTTTTCTTTCGATTGCTTTCTTGGCGATTTCACGCAATGCCTCTTCTTCAAACTCAAGTTCAACATCATCAAGCTCAAGCATTTTGCGATATTGCTTAGCTAAAGCATTCTTAGGTTTGGTTAAGATCTCAACTAAAGCGTCCTCATCTAATTGGGACAAGCTCGCAATAATAGGCAGACGTCCGATAAACTCAGGAATTAATCCAAAACGCAGTAAGTCCTCAGGCAAAACCTTTGATAAAAGCTCTTTATCCTCTACTTCTTGTTCCTTTATATCGGAACCAAACCCGATTACCTTCTGTCCTAAACGACGTTTAATAATCGTTTCGATTCCATCAAATGCACCGCCACAGATAAATAGTATGTTCGTCGTGTCAATTTGAATAAATTCCTGATGAGGATGCTTTCTTCCTCCTTGCGGGGGAACACTTGCGACAGTACCTTCTAAAATTTTCAGTAAGGCTTGCTGTACACCTTCGCCTGAAACATCCCGAGTAATAGATGGATTTTCAGATTTGCGAGCAATTTTATCAATTTCATCGATATAAATAATTCCCTTTTCAGCCTTTTCCACATCATAATCGGCAGCTTGAATCAGCTTTAACAGGATATTTTCAACATCCTCCCCGACATAGCCAGCTTCTGTTAAGGAAGTGGCATCCGCAATCGCAAATGGGACATTTAAAATTCGCGCTAATGTCTGAGCAAGCAGTGTTTTACCGCTTCCTGTAGGTCCTATCATGGCAATATTACTTTTTGACAGCTCTACCTCATCAATCTTGCTATTGGAATTAATTCGCTTGTAATGATTATATACTGCAACAGATAGTGACTTCTTAGCACGGTCTTGTCCAATAACATAATCATCCAGGATTTCCCTGATTTCAGCCGGTTTCGGTACATCTTTAAATTCGATTTCTTCCTCAGTACCAAGTTCTTCTTCCACTATTTCAGTACATAACTCGATACATTCATCACAAATGTATACACCGGGTCCTGCAACTAGTTTCCGCACTTGGTCCTGCGTTTTTCCGCAGAAAGAGCACTTTAATTGCCCTTTTTCATCATTAAACTTGAACATAACTTCACCCCTTGAAATACTTTGTCTAATCTATTACAAATGCGGATCACAAACAGTATAAGGTGGATGCTAAAACTATGTATTGAATATAACACATATTACGAATGGACAGGAAATAATACAGCTTGAGAAACAACATTCTGCTATTTATTTATAGCTACAACAGCTAAACAAACGATGATATGCACTTTTCATAACATATCATACTTTTGAATGTTTGAAACCCTTCTCTGCAAACCAATGTCCGACCCTGTTTGGTGATCCCTGGCTCATATGTATTACCATCAGCATAAGCTGTACTGATATTGACTTTTTTATGTATGATATATAGATGTTTTCCTGTACATTCTATATGAACATCAGAAACAGTTGAAGGGTTTCATCTATTATATGTGATTTTACCACTAAATAAAACAAGGCACGAGAAATTCGCGCCTTGTTTTTTAAAAAATTTTTTACATTACATCCGCGCAAAGCAGATCTTTAGAGATATTAGTCTTGTTTTTCAACTGTTTTACTGTTTTCAACAAGGAAATCGATTGCTTTCTTGATTTGAAGGTCAGCAGTTACACCCTCAAGATTTCCTAATGCAGTCTTAATATTTTCAACTGTCATGTTGTACATGTCAGCCATTTTTTGTAATTCTGCATTTAATTCTTCTTCTGTTACTTTTAGGTTTTCAGCCTTCGCAACTGCTTCGAGGGTTAAGCTTCCGCACACGCGTTGTTCTGCTTCTTCCTTCATTTCATCACGAAGTGCAGCTTTATCTTTTCCTGAGAATTGGAAGAATAAATCAAGATTCATTCCTTGCATTTGCAGACGTTGCTCGAATTCTTGCAGCATACGATCTACTTCATTCTCAATCATTACAGCAGGAATATCGATTTCTGCATTTTCAACTGCTTTTTCAACCACTGTATCCTGAATATGGTGTTCTTCCTGATGTTTTTTGTCATGCTCTAAACGAGATTTGATTTTCTCTTTTAATGCATCCACAGTTTCCACATCATCATCAACGTCTTTGGCGAACTCATCGTCAAGCTCAGGGAGCTCTTTCGCTTTAATTTCGTGAACAGTTACCTTAAATACAGCAGGTTTTCCTGCTAATTCGGCAGCATGATATTCTTCAGGAAATGTTACTTCAACATCCTTAGCTTCGCCTGCAGCCAAGCCAATTAATTGTTCTTCAAATCCAGGAATGAATTGGCCTGAACCAAGCTCTAAGGAATAGCTTTCTGCTTTTCCGCCTTCAAAAGTTTCCCCATCAACAAATCCTTCGAAATCCATAACAACGGTATTGCCCATTTCAGCTTTTCCGTCTTCTTTCAAAACAAGCTCAGCTTGTTTTTCCTGCATGTTTTTCAGTTCTTGCTCAACATCTTCGTCAGTTACTGTTGTATCAAATGCTTCAACTTCAAGTTCTGTATATTGTCCAAGCTTTACTTCCGGCTTAACAGTTACTTTTGCAGTAAAGATAAATGACTTTCCTTTTTCAATTTGTTCAACGTCGATTTCAGGACGATCAACAGGTTCAATTCCTGCCTCAGCGATGGCATTCATATATGCATCTGGAAGCATAATATCAATGGCATCCTGATATAATGATTCAACGCCAAAGCGTTTTTCGAATAAATGACGAGGCATTTTTCCTTTACGGAAACCTGGTACGGTTACTTGTTTTACAACTTTTTGGAATGCAGAATCCAAGCTTTTGCCAACTGTTTCTGCACCAACTTCAACTGTAAGGACACCTTGATTCCCTTCTAACTTTTCCCATTTAGCAGACATACTATGTTTTCCCTCCAACAATCTATTTCATTTACATTCACTCATATTAATTTTGTGAATATGTTTTTGTAAATCATTTTCTTTTTTACACGAATCTGAGTAAAGTGCAACCACTATATTATATCATAGGTTCCCACTGTTTCAACAGCAAGCTTAAATAATCGGTGAAGAAATTTCTTCTATCATCCGTATAAACGCATCCGCCTGGGAAAATTCAGCCTCCGGTATATTATACCGCCTCATGATGTCATCCTTTTCCTGACTGTCTCCAAAGTATTCCAGTCCAAGTGCATGGTAAGCAGATGCCCAAGCCGAGAGTTCCGGTCCAGATAATGGAAATGGATAGACAAGAAAAAATTGCCTATGTATCAGCATCTTAATGTTTTCAAATAGGGTCGGATCATTATTCTCCAACTGTGCCCCAATTAGTTCAATGATGCGCTTTAACTCAAGATGCTCGTTCACATCCGGCAACTGCTTTGGAATCACCGTCATCAAACGGCCGAATTTTCTGACCTCTACAGACTGCCCTACTTGATGCTCCTTTAGGACATTCATCAACAGTGTTTTAAAAAAGGAATCCGTAGCAGCAGATACACCTGCTTCTGACTTTTCTGACTGCAGATAAGCAATTATTTCTTTGAGGTGTGGCTGTATATTGATTCTGGAAAGTTTCGCTGCGAGCATGATCTGCTCCTGAGGGTCTGTATAATCCGACAGATGTAGACTCCCTTCGATTTCTTCCAAATCGGCCTGATCCTCTGTCTTCCTTTCATTCATCTGTTCCATCAGCTGCCTGCTGATATCCAACATCGAATAATAATGTTCCAGCCTTTCACCCGGAATCACGCTTTCCTCTAAAAGGCTTTCTATTGCAGTAACGATTTCAGTATAATGCTGGACCTGAAACAGTAACTTAATATAAAGATCCATTATATCAAAATATTGACCGATGCCCTCATGAAGCATCATTTTAGCGATTTCCAGCGCCGCCTTATAATTTCCTGCCCCGTAATATGCCGTAACAAGACCGAAGTAACCCTCAACATTTGCGGCATCCAGGTGTATCGCCTCTTGAAAAAGCGAAACCGCTTCAAGGTACTGTTCACGTTCCAGGCAGTCCTGTCCTTTATCTATCAGTCTTTTTTCGAGTTTTGGCAAGCGAATGACGTTGCCATCCTTTCCGCCATGTTTTGTTTTTTTCATATTAATCACGCCTTAAACAATCAGGATGAAATCAGTTTAGCATAAACATTTTCAAAAACAAAACAGCGATAATATGCCCACTTAACAGGTTTTATATTCATAAACGCAAAAAAATCCACAAGAAGTGGATTTTTTTGCGCTTACCAGTCGCTCCTAAAAACCTATCATTGATTCTCTTCTGCACTAAAGCAAAAATTATTTTGCAGCTGCTACTTCAACACGTTGCTCATACTTTGAAATTTCTTCATCAAGCTGAAGGGTAATTTCAATTTCATCCCATCCGTTAATCAGCATCTTTTTCCAATACACTGTTACAGCAAATGGAGCAGAAAATCCTTCTTGATCAGAGATCGTTTCATTTTCAAGGTCAACGGTCAATTCATATGGCTGATTTTTCGCTGACTTAAGGAGATAATCCACTTTTTCCTTTTCAAGTTTAATAGGAAGCATACCATTTTTTAAACAGTTTTGATAGAAAATATCAGCAAATGAAGGGGCAATTACTACCCTAAATCCATAGTCCTGAAGGGCCCATGGCGCATGTTCACGTGAAGATCCACAGCCAAAGTTTTCATTGGCGATTAAAATCGAAGCACCTTGATTTTCCGGCTGGTTTAATTCAAAATCAGGGTTTAATGTCCCATCTTCATTAAAACGCCATCCGTAAAATACAAATTGTCCAAATCCGGTTTTCTCAATCCGTTTTAAAAACTGCTTTGGAATAATTTGATCTGTATCAACATTCACCCGATCAAGGGCAACTGCTTTTCCTGTTAAAGTTGTAAATCCGCTCATGGTATTCCCCCCTATTTCACTAGTTCTTTACGAACATCCACGAATTTTCCATAAATAGCTGCATTTGCCGCCATAGCAGGGCTGACAAGATGGGTTCTGGCGCCTGCGCCTTGTCTTCCTTCAAAATTACGGTTTGAAGTAGATGCACAATGTTCGCCGGAAGGCACTACATCATTATTCATACTCAAACACATACTACAGCCAGCATCTCTCCATTCAAAGCCTGCTTCCATAAAGATTTTATCTAATCCCTCTTCTTCAGCCTGCTTTTTCACTTGCTGCGATCCTGGCACGACTAATGCTCTTACAGATGGATGAGCTTTTCTTCCCTTTGCTACTGCGGCAGCACTTCGTAAATCTTCAATACGGGAATTTGTACATGAACCGATAAACACATGCTGGATCGCAATATCTTCGATTGCTTGTCCTTCTTTTAAACCCATATATTGAAGAGCGCTTGCTAATGCTTTACGTTCAGTTTCGCTTTCACACTGCTCCAAGCTTGGAATTCGATCATTGATTTTCGCTGTCATGGATGGATTTGTTCCCCAGCTTACCATTGGTGCAATATCTTTCCCATCGATGGCAATGACTTGATCGTAGGTTGCATCTTCATCCGAAACCAATTCCTTCCATACTGCAACAGCCTGCTCAAAATTCTTTGGTGCATATTTTCTTCCCTTCAGATAAGAGAATGTTGTTTCATCCGGAGCCACCAAACCAGCTCTGGCACCGCCCTCGATAGACATATTACATACAGTCATTCTTTCCTCCATGGACATATTACGAATAACCTCTCCGCAATATTCAATCACATGACCCGTACCGAAGTTAATACCAAATTTGCCAAGTACATACAGGATAACATCTTTGGCTGTCACACCCGGAGCTAATTGACCATTTATTTCAAGCTTTAATGTTTTCGGTTTTGATTGCCAAATTGTTTGCGTGGCCATAACATGTTCAACTTCACTAGTCCCGATTCCAAATGCAAGCGCGCCGAATGCGCCATGTGTCGAGGTATGGCTATCTCCGCAAACAATGGTTTTGCCTGGCTGGGTCAAGCCTAATTCAGGCCCGATAACATGGACAATCCCTTGTTCCGGACTGTCCAGCCCTGCCAAAGGAACCCCAAACTCATTACAATTCTTCTCTAAGGTTGTCATTTGGTTGAGTGCCACTTCATCTTCAATGACAAAACGGTTTAATGTTGGTACATTGTGGTCCATTGTAGCAAACGTTCTATCCGGTCTTCTAAGTTTGCGCCCTTTCATTCGTAGACCTGAAAACGCCTGAGGTGATGTTACTTCGTGGACAAGGTGTAAATCAATATATAATAAATCCGGTTTACCTTCTTCTTGATGGACAACATGTTTTTCCCAGATTTTATCAATGATAGACTTTCCCATCTTGCTCCTCCTTAATAGGTATGAATGATAAAATTCCTGCAAACTGTATGTGATTTGGTATCTCATTCAGCATGCAGGAATTTTTTTAAGTTTGTAAAACGTTCTGCTTTTTATTCAAAAAAGCTAATTCATTTCGATTTCACAACCGATTATTTTAGGATAATGAATAAGCATCCATGATTTTGGAAAGTGCTTCATTATCTAAAATTACTGCCTTCACTTCATTGGTCATTTCAGTAGTAGAAACCGGTTTTTTCCCTTCTGACATTAAATCCTGGGTTCTGAAGCCTGCATTTAGTACTTCATTGATCGCATGCTCAATCACTGCAGCCTCTTTCTTCAGTCCAAAGGATACACGAAGCAGCATAGCAGCCGACAGAATGGTAGCCAACGGATTGGCAATATTTTTCCCTGCAATATCAGGAGCTGAGCCGTGAATTGGTTCATACAAATACGGACCTTCATCTGAAATACTTGCAGATGGAAGCATGCCAAGTGAACCAGTCAAAACAGAAGCTTCATCACTTAAAATATCGCCGAACATATTCTCCGTAACAACGACATCAAATTGTTTCGGGTTTCGAACTAATTGCATAGCTGCATTATCAACAAGCATATGCTCCAGTGTGATTTCCGGAAATTCCTTGCTGATTTCCATAGCCGTTTCCCGCCACACCCTGCTTGATTCCAAAACATTTGCCTTATCAATCGAAGTCACTTTTTTTCTTCTTGCAGAGGCTAATTCAAATGCTTTTCGAATAACTCTTCTCATTTCATCTTTTTCATAATACAAGGTATCAACAACGGCTTCTTTGCCGTCCACTACCCGACGCTCTCTAGGTTTTCCAAAATAAATTCCGCCTGTTAATTCCCTAACCATTAGCATATCAACACCGGAGATAATCTCTTTTCTTAGTGGTGAAGAATTCGCCAAGCTCTCGTAGTAAGTGGTTGGACGCAGATTTGCAAAAAGATTTAATTCTTTGCGAATTTGTAATAACCCTTGTTCCGGACGGAGATGTACCGGCAGACTATCATATTTTGGACCTCCGACAGCACCGAGAAGAATAGCATCGCTTTCCTTGCAAAGTCTGATGGTATCGTCTGGAAGCGGCATTCCGGTTGATTCATAAGCAGAGCCGCCTATCTCTCCATAAGAAAATGAAAAATTATGATTAAAGCGCTCAGCTATCGTTTGTAAAATCTCAATCGCACCTTGTATGATCTCTTTGCCAATCCCATCACCCGGCAATACGGCGATTCTTTTCTCCATGGTTATCCCTCCGTCGATTTACTATCGCTAAATCAAAATGTCGAGATACCAAAGCAGAATACAGGCTGCCAAGGTATCTCTAATGCTAGTATTAAACCGTTTCAGGTTCAACTGATTCTTTTAAATAAATAACTCTATTAATCGCATTCAAATAGGCCTTCGCTGATGCTTCCAATACGTCCTGGGCCAGACCGCGTCCGCTTGTTTCCATTCCTGAGCAGCTCATCTTGACAAATACTTGAGCAAGAGCATCTCTTCCACCGCCAACCGACTGAATTCTATAATCCAATAAGTTAACCGTTTCTTCCACACATTGTTCAAGCGTATTGTACAATGCTTCGATGCTACCAGTACCTGTTCCGTTTTTGTGAATCATTTCATTGTTGCGACCTGATAAAGTAACGGAAGCAGTATGTTCTTGATTGTCACTGCTTTGAATTTGAACATTGACCAATTGATAGAAGGTATCTTCATCCTTGGCTATCTTATCCTCCAGCACAATTGAAACCAAATCATCATCTGTCATTTCTTTTTTCCGGTCAGCTAAATCTTTGAAAACATGGAACAGATGATCAACATTTTCTTCTTCTGTAACTAAACCAAGTTCGATTAAACGGTTTTTGAAGGCGTGGCGACCCGAATGTTTCCCCAATACTAAAGAATTAGAAGATAAACCAACTAATTCCGGTGTTATAATTTCATACGTCGTTTTTTCCTTCAGTACACCATCCTGGTGGATACCGGATTCATGAGCAAAGGCATTTCTGCCAACAACCGCTTTATTAGCTGGTACGACCATACCGGTTAATTTGCTGATGATGCTCGAGGTTCTGCTAATTTCCTGTAAATTCAGGCGGGTTGATGCCTTATAGTAATCATTTCTAATATGAAGAGCGACCGCTACTTCTTCTAAAGCAGTGTTTCCGGCTCTTTCTCCAATTCCGTTGATCGTTCCTTCAACCTGTGTAACGCCATTTGCCACAGCAGCAAGTGAATTCGCTACAGCCATTCCAAGGTCATCATGGCAGTGTGTTGATAGCGAAATTTTATCAATTGAAGGAACATGTTCCCGTACATATTTAAACATTGCACCATATTCACCCGGTGTTGTATAGCCAACCGTATCAGGAAGATTGATTACTGTGGCTCCTGCCTTTATAACTTCTTCGATAATTTCCGCCAAAAAGTCCAGTTCCGTCCTACTTGCATCCTCGGCAGACCATTGAACATGCGGGAATTTTGCTGCAGCATATTTAACAGCGGCAACCGAATTCTCAATCACCTGTTCTTTTGTCATGTTCAGCTTGTACTTACGATGAATGGGAGAAGTTGCAAGGAAAATATGGATTCGTGGTTCCGCTCCGTCTTTTAATGCTTCCCAGGCAATATCCATATCCTTTTGCAGGCAACGTGCCAAGCCCGTTACTGAACAGTTGCGAACGGTATTAGCAATCTCACGGACAGATGAAAAGTCACCTTTTGAGGCTGCCGGAAAGCCAGCCTCAATGATGTCAACATTTAAACGTTCCAATTGTTTAGCGATTTGAAGTTTTTCAGAAAAATTAAGATTCACTCCTGCTGATTGTTCACCATCTCTAAGAGTTGTATCAAAAATCTTAATTTTTTGCACTACCCACCACCTCTTCCTTTTTACGTGTATCGTTAACAAATGGCATCATTTTTCTTAATTCACGTCCAACCACTTCAATTTGGTGTGCATTTTCACGAGCATTGATAGCGTTGAACATTGGACGATTTGCTTGGTTTTCTAAAATCCATTCTTTTGCAAATTTACCAGTTTGGATATCTGTTAATACTTCTTTCATTCTTGCTTTAGCAGAAGCGTCCACTACACGAGGTCCGCTAACAAAATCTCCCCATTGAGCTGTGTCAGAGATGGAGTAACGCATATTAGACATTCCGCCTTCATAAATAAGGTCAACGATTAATTTCATTTCATGTAGACACTCAAAGTAGGCAACTTCCGGCTGATAGCCTGCCTCAACAAGTGTTTCAAAGCCTGATTTAATCAGTGAGGTTAACCCTCCGCAAAGTACAGCTTGTTCACCAAACAGATCTGTTTCTGTTTCTTCTTTGAACGTAGTTTCAAGAGCTCCGGCACGTAATGCTCCGATAGCCCATGCATAAGATAGTGCTAATTCCTTTGCATTGCCTGTAACATCCTGATAAATAGCAAAGATTGCAGGAACGCCGGCACCTTCTGTATATGTTCTTCTTACTAAATGTCCTGGTCCTTTAGGAGCTACTAGCAGAACATCACAATCTGCAGGAGGAACAATTTGGCTGAAGTGAATATTAAAGCCATGAGCAAACATTAACACCTGACCATTTAGGTTTGGCTGGATTTCTTCTTTGTAAACCTTCGCCTGTTGTTCATCCGGTAATAAAATCATAACTACATCAGCTTTAGCTGTAGCTTCAGCAACTGAATATACGTCAAATCCAGCTTCAACAGCACGATCCCAAGAACGTCCTTTTCGAAGACCGATAATTACGTTTACTCCGCTTTCTTTCATATTTAAAGAGTGTGCATGACCTTGTGAGCCATATCCAATTACTGCAACTGTTTTTCCATTTAAAAATTCCGGGTTTGCATCGCCATTATAGTACATTTTTGCCATTGTAATAATACTTCCTCTCTAATTAAAAGTTTATTTTTTCTTCGATAACATCCATCGCTCAAAGTATGTGCAATAGATGTATATATAATTTCCTGTTTGCGGTTTTCTCGCTGGTTTTGAGTTCCGCTACAGGGGATTATCATTCATTCGGCTGCAAAATCATTAAACAATGGATATTTTAGGAGAATTCCCCTGTAATTGCATGCCTCTAGGGAAAGCTGTCGTTCCCGTTCTAGCAAGCTCTTTAATGCCATATGGTTTAATCAGTTCAATAAAGGCATCAATCTTTTCCGATTCTCCCGTGATTTGAATCACAATACTGTCCTTGCTGACATCTACGATAGAAGCACGGAAGGGATCGATTAAGGAATAAATCTCATGTCTCGTCGCCGGAAGTGTTGGTACCTTTAGTAAAGCAAGCTCACGGGATACAATCGATTGATCTGAAATATCTACCACTTTCAACACATCAATTTGTTTGTTTAATTGTTTTGTGATTTGTTCAATGATTCTGTCATCTTCAACTTGAACAACACAGGTGATTCTTGAAATGCCCTCTTGTTCAGAATGTCCTACAGAAATACTTTCAATATTATAGTTTCTTTTAGAAAATAAATTGGTAATTCGATTAAGTACCCCTGGACGATTGAGAACGGTTAAACTAATGATTCTCTTGTTCATTGTTTAGCACCTACCATTTCATGGAGTCCTTTTCCTGCCGGAATCATTGGATATACATTTTCTCCCGGATCTACTCTAAAATCCAATACAACCGGTTCTTTGCAATGCAGGACTTCATCTAAGATAGCATTTGCTTCTTCATTCGTCTGAATTCGATAGCCTTTAATGCCATATGCTTCAGCAAGCTTTATGAAATCCGGCTGACCGGGTATTTGGCTATGTGAATACCGTTTGTCATAGAATAGTTCCTGCCATTGTCTTACCATTCCAAGCGCCATATTATTGATAATGATAATTTTCACTGGGAGATTATGTTCCCTGATAACAGCAAGCTCCTGCGGGTTCATTTGGAAACCGCCATCTCCGACAATGGACAACACTATTTTATCCGGTGCTGCAATTTGAGCTCCAATGCTTGCCGGAATGCCGAATCCCATCGTTCCAAGTCCGCCGGAGGTTACCCATTTGTCAGCATCCTTAAATGAATAATACTGAGCTGCCCACATTTGATGCTGCCCAACATCCGTAACGACAACGGCTTCTCCCTTTGTTTTCTCATACAGCATATTTATGATATTTTGCGGTTTTAAATACTTACAGGCTTTATCGTCACAATAATACGGATAGTCTTGTTTCCACTTATTAATCTGTTCAATCCAATCCTGGTGTACAGGCGGTTTGCCCTGCTGTGCAATTAATTGCTTAAGGGCTTCCTTCGCATCTGCCACTACCGGAATCCTTGTTGGCACATTCTTACCAATTTCGGCAGGATCAATATCAACATGGGCAATCGTTGCTTTTGAAGCAAAATGCTCTAAGCTTCCTGTTAACCGATCATCAAAACGTGCTCCAATATTGATTAATAAATCACATTCATACATTGCCATATTCGCAGCATAACATCCATGCATACCTCCCATGCCGATGAATAATTCATGTTCTGCCGGGAATCCTCCAAGTCCTAACAATGTGTGAACAACCGGGATATTTTGCTGTTCTGCGTATTCCTTCAATTCAGCAGTTGCCTTTGAATGCAGGATACCAGCTCCAGCTAAAATAACCGGACGTTTTGCTCTGCTGACAGCCTCTGTTAATTTACGAATTTGTAGATAATTTGGTTGCAGGGTTGGCTGATATCCCGGTAGATTTACCTCGGCTTTTTGCTGCTTCTCAACCACAGCGGTCGCAATGTCCTTTGGAAAATCGATTAGTACCGGTCCCGGACGACCTGTTGATGCAATATAAAAGGCTTCCTTAATGATACGGGAAATATCATTAATGTCGCGCAACTGATAATTATGTTTTGTTATTGGTGTAGTAATTCCAAGTATATCTGCTTCTTGGAAAGCATCCGTTCCAATCACCCCAGTTGCAACCTGACCGGTAAAGACCACTAATGGGATGGAATCCATCATAGCATCCGCTAAACCTGTAACAATATTTGTGGCTCCTGGTCCTGATGTGACAATGACAACTCCTGGCTTACCCGAAATTCTTGCATAACCCTCAGCCGCGTGAATAGCTCCTTGTTCGTGACGCGGGAGGATATGACGAATCTTTGAATCATAGATTTTGTCATAGATCGGTAAGACAGCTCCACCAGGATAACCAAAGATGACATCTACACATTCCTCTTCTAACGCTTTTAAAAATAATTCTGCCCCACTAATCAGTTGTTTTTCAGCCTTTATCCCGGCAAAGGCAGTTTCCTGCAACATCGATTAAACCTCCTCTTTCCATTTGAAATGAATGCAATATAAAAAGCCCTTCCACCCCCCACTTACCTCATCGGCAAAGGGGTGAAAAGGCTTTGAAACCTGTTCCACGGTACCACCCTTGTTTACGCACTACGCGTACACTCATGAACAATAGTTGTTCGTTTTTATAACGAGTGTCAAGCACCCGTCCAGCCTTAATAAATTTCCATTGTTCAGGCCGGAACTCAGAGGCGAGTTCATTATATACTGGATTCACCGGCTCGCAGCTACCCCGGCTCTCTGAGCAATCACACGCATATAACTACTTATCCTCTTCATCGTTTTCAGTCATTCTTCTGTAATTAGTTCTATCCTATGCTGTCAGTTGTAAACTATTCAATGAATGTAAGTTAAATGGATGAAATATTCTGTAAAATACATATAAACAGTAGTTTTATATTTCACAAGACTTTTTATTGCAATTATTATTCCTTTTGTTGAGACTATATTACGCTCATTTTACGTTTGAGTCAATACCATTCTTAAGAATAATTCGATAAATTTAAAAAAGCAATTCTATTATGAATTTGTTTTTCAACATAATACCTCTCTACGCACACAAAGACTCACATAGCAAAGTTAAATATTTAACTTAGAGGCAATAAACAATTGCGGGGGTATTGTGAGATAAACAAGAGATACTCCCGCAATATGCACAACTGTGTTAGCATCTCTTGTTTGTTCACAAAAACTTTTTTATATCAAGGATTAATCATGGCATCCCAAGAGAATATATATCTTTTTTTCATGCCTTGCTTTTTTTCTTCTTTACTGCATTGTTCCATCTGAAAGACCTAAAATAAAAAGAGCCCCAAAATAAGGACTCTTGCATAATCAAGATATTTTTTGATACTTCTATTTTGTTTCTTTTGGTTCCTCTCCTATTACTCCCATTCCTTCTAGAATTATTTTTGCATCTTTATTTAAATATGATACAGTATCATTCCTCAAAAAAATCTTTGAATTCTCCTTTAACATTACCTTAATTCCTCTTAAATCAAATTTATATGCATAGACATTAATCGAATTGATAACGGCAAGCTCTTTTCTTGACAGTGGATCAACCCCTGATTTTTTTTGATCTAATAAGAAATCAAGTAATGACCTTGCGTTGCTGTTTAGAAGTGCCTTGCGCTTGCTTAGTAACTCTAAATTCTCTTCGATATATTTCCTTGTTGTAACCAAATCAAGATTTTCTACACTTTCATTAATTTTTGCTGCTAATTCTCTCAGTTGCATTCTTTTTCCTCCTGACTTTTCAACCCTTATTTTTATCGGTTTAAAAAGTCATAAATAAATGGGGAACATTAAAAAGAGTCCTAAACTAGAACTCTTTGTGATAGTTATATATGATTGAATGTTTTCCATCGATTTCTTAGCAAAAACTAAATACTCACAAATATCGATATATCAACATTTGTGAGTATTTAAATGATTATTAATCTTAATTAAAACGAACTCGGTAGCGTCCCAGGAGAGATTCGAACTCCCGACCGACGGCTTAGAAGGCCGTTGCTCTATCCTGCTGAGCTACCAATTATATCGCTGTTTAGTTGACGTTCAATACAACGGTCACTTTTCGAACTTAGATCGTTACATCTATTATAACGGTCTAAATTAATAATTTCAATTATATTGTGTAATAATTTTCACACGTTAAAATACTGTCAATTAACAGGATTTTCTTATGTTTCAAACAGTAAATGTTTTTTTACTCCGATTGCAGGAGTGAATGTGCAATATTATATTTTATTGAACAAACCTTTGTTTTCGGTGATAAGTAGCCCGCACACCTAATTATTCAGTAAAATTTGTTATGAAAATTGTTCATTTACCACCCCTAAAAGCATTTGGAATTTTGTGTAAATTAAAAAACTTTAAAAAAGAAAAAAGAGCCCGCAGTTTAGCTAGCTCATTAATAAGTTTCTGGCAAATCTAAAATCCGGCCAACAACAGTTGACACTCTTCTAAAATAAGTGAAGATATTCTTCCCAATATTAATTTGTAGCGAGCGAAACGCAAACAGTAACTCTCGCGTTCTTTACAAAATTCTTATTTAATTAACTCCACAATTGCACCGTTTTTTAAATCATTAATGTTGTAGAGTTTTGGTAATACATCAAACGTTTCTTCAAGGTTGTGTCTTGCACTATTCCATCCTTGACCATCTGTGAACCAAACAAACTCTACACCGTCAATTCCTTGTGATTCAAGAGTAATACTCTTATAACTTCTTGCTGTTTCGTTTAATTTTGAACCTCCACTTGAATAAAAATTTACTTCAATTAAGTATATCTTTGAATTTGTTTTAATAACAAAATCAAATCGTTTTTCAGTACGACCCTTATTTGTAATGGATGATAAGTCTACACCCCATTTTTGGGAAATTTGTGATTGATACATTTCCTTGAAATAATCGACATTACATACTAATCCTGCTTCCTTAATGAAATTTTCTACTACATTTTCCATAGCATGACCTGTTCGATTTTTACGCCCGTTACTGTCAAGACCAACTTCAACACCTGTCACATAATCGTACAAGTTGGCAACTATATGATTTTCTAATAAGTTGAAAATACCTGTTTTCTCCATGAACATTACGTATTCTTCATTGGAATAATCACGTTTACGGAAGTCAAAATAATAATCTCCCTCTACGTCTTTAATGATAATAGTATCACTCGCATTATTCATTCGTTTAGCAATAAGAATAGGAATGGCTTTTAAAATTTCAGGATAGCGTTCTAATAATTGGAGAAATTCAAATTTAATATTTTTACTCCCAATTAAACTGTTTAAGATACTCAACTCCACTTTTATCTTATCTACATTAGCAAACACTTTAGGAAAATCAGTATAATAAGTCCAATCAGCAACTGTATCCGACATTGTTGCTAACCATTCAGTAAAATCTCTTTTTTCCATTCACCTAACTCCAATCGTTTAAGATATTTTAAATTATTTGGTCAACATCTAATTCTTTTTTCTCCCCTAGTCAGTCTTTTACAACAATCATATCTTTTGCACTGAATGTATATATCCCCTGATTGCACGGGAGGGAGTGCTAAACAATATTTAATATAATAAGCTTATGTAAATGGTGA
>NZ_CAMLDX010000026.1 GCF_946478885.1 uncultured Bacillus sp.
ATATACTGTCTTCTGTGCTGATGCTATCGTTCCTGGTCCCTTAGATGTATACACTTGGCCAAAAAATTGTACAGTATATGTACCAGGAAGTAAGTAAGACCAAGATCTTTCGATGGTTAGATTCATTTCATCTATTTGTTGCAGTGAAATATTATAGCTATCTTTCGTAATTTTAGATGCATGAACTTTTAATTCCGAATTTCCAATAAAGTTAAATATCCCCAATAGCATCATACAAGTAAGGATAAAAACTAAGTTAAACTTTTTCATCTGTTAGAGCCTCCCTTATTTTTATTCCAATGACTGACTTTTACCTGTATTTCAAATAGATTCAGCACATAAGTTACCACAAATTCATGGTTTTCCCTTTTTACATTACTATTTTTTCTGCAGCCTTTTTGATACCCCAGATAGAATAGTAAAAAGTCTTAAAACTCAATGTAACTTCTTTTTTAATCTAAATTCTTCTACTCCTATCCCAGTTTTTGAGAATATTTACAATTAAACAATATCAAAAAAATGTCTTTCCGATATATTATTCACAAAACTTCCAACAATTGTATATATATCTTACTCCATTAAGTGCTTCATGAGTTTTCTCCCAGAAACCCCAAACACATCCAGAAATTACAGTAGAAAAACTCTTTTCTATTTTTCCGGTAATTTGATTTAATACAATATTCGTTGTATTAAAAAGGAGTGTTTTTATGAAAATATATGGAGTAAACGAAGCATATGAAATTTTAAAGCGAAATAAAATAACATGTAATATTGATCTGTTCGTAGATGCTTAAGAGAAGAGACTATCGAAGGGATAAAAAAAGAAGGTTGGAGAGTTCCAGAAGATGCTCTAAATCATTGTTTAAAAACCCGTTTGCCTAATACAACAAATGATGTATTATCCATAGAAGCAGTTCGGGAAGAAATGTGGTACGAGCTGACTCGTAAAAACATCTGGGAGGGCTACATAGAAATTAAAAAAACACAACTGGTTGAATGTATCAAACATATTAAAGGTTCAATGACTTGAAAAATGAAGTATGGAATCGTTGGATAGAAAACAGCAAAGCATACAGTAAACCTAGAGTGAGCTATCTTTTGGAATCCTTCAGCTTTGAAGGAAAGAGACTAATGCTTGATAAAATAATGAAAGCTTGGAAGAACAGGCTTTATTCTCGATAATTGAATATGTAAAAAAACATAAATAGGGTCGATCATCCATTGAAAGACCTCCAATACGTAAAAAGGGCGGGTGACCGTAAAAGGCCGAATTAGGCTCAATGGTAATTGATTTTCGTTTTTTATCGTCATTTCTTTTCTATTACTTTTATTGGAAATAATCTTATGACCTAGAGCAGCTTCCCTGTCACTAGGGCTAAAAGGACTGATGCTCCGCATCAGTCCTTACTCTTTTTCTTTATCATCCAAGGAGACGATTCACAAATGAAATCAACGCACCTGACAATGCTCTGTAAGCGTTTGTCCCACTTGCTTAGTCTCATTCATGCTTTAGTCACCCGGATCTTGGCCGCTATACCAAACTCAGCATTTTATATCACAAAAACGGGTTCAATGAGAATGCCCTTTGTCATTTGGTCATTGCTACCGTTACCATTATTTGTTCATTTCGAATCTAGAGTGCAATTAAAGGCTTAAATGCTGCTTCAGTTGATGCAAATCCTGTTTGATAGGTGCAAGGGCAATCGATGACAGAAAGTTAATCAGCTTTTCTATCGCAAGCCTATCATGCTGTCTGCCAATTTCACCTTCAAGATGCTCCAAGACTTCAAAGCTTTTCATGATTTTGCTATTGCGAACAGGCATTGTCTCCAGCTTCACTCTGATTGAATGTAACAACTTTCCCACTATTTCGTTTTCAAATGTGTTCTTATTCGTCATGGAATCTTCCCCTTTCTCAAACATCGTCACAAAGTGGACCTTTCGAAAACCTGCAACAGGTTCTTGGGTATTATTATACCTAAGTGTGACACACATGTTCTAATGAAAAGACACCATTTCAGGAAAAAAATTAAAACACCTTCGTGTTTTTCCATGATTTTAACACATTTTATGGTCGATATTGTAAAGAAGTCTTTTTTGATCAATAAGTCCTCAAACAGAGATATTCTTGCCTTATAATCCTGTTCGCATTCCAGATATTTTTTTGCCGATGCACTTCCTTACCGCCCGCTGCGACGGACGATTTCTTCATGGATTAACTTTTTGTACTTTTCTACAATTGAAAAGTCAGTTGCAGCGATATAAATGGATTCCAGTTCATCATGAAGAGCCTTGGCTTCTGCAAGACTGGCAACGGCCTCCGCCATTTTCTCTTTATATTGAGTTTGAACTTCTTCAATCTGTTCAGCGAATAATTCATCTGTTCCGGCTTCAATAATCCTTTCATACATATCAATAATTTCATCATTTTCACGGCTTGGAAAATATTCATGCGGTGCCGTACTGTCGAAAATCGCCAGGCCAAGCTCGCGAACGATAACCATATCTAGGCTGTTCGGATCAAAACCACAATGGTAAATTTCCAAATCAAAGCCCCGTCTCTCTCCTTCAGCTGCCAGTTTTTTGAGCATTGTCGATTTCCCTGATCCGGGGCGGCCTTTGATTAAATAACGCTTATGAATGCCTCCAAAAGTCAGATTTGGAACAAAGTCAACCGCTCCCTGCGAGGTAGCAGCACCAAGAAAACGATGGCGCACATCAGAGCCCTTCTTCAATTCCATTCCCTTATAGAAGGTTTGTATGACATGGTCTGTCAGCTGATCAGCCTTTGCAAAATCCATCTTTTCAATATAAATTTTTTCCCAGTCATCATGCACCCTAAGGGCCTGGGCAAATCGATCATAGGCTCGGCGAAAACTGGCTGCAATATTTTCCGTTAAATGACTGATTTTATCCTTTTCCCGGGCCAGCTGCTCGACATTCCAAGCTTCGCCCAGATTTACGTACTCCTCTACCGCACCGGGCGTTTTCGGTTCAATGACATGCGGCGCCGTACCATCAACGATGCCAATATTTAAAGCCGGAATAATCAGGCCATCCAGCGAACTAGGATCAAGCGAGCAATGGATAAATTGTACGCCATAGCCTTTTTTCAGCCATTCCTCCCCGATTTCCTTCATCAGCGTAGACTTTCCGCTTCCTGGCCCGCCTTTTAAAATAAACACCCGTTCCAGTCCCGCAAGGCTTGAATCAAATAAACTATAGTATCCGCGCGCTGTATTCCCACCGGCAAAGTAATGTATCAATCCAGCTTCCATCTTTACACTTCCTTTCCCTTCTCTCACCTGTCAACTCTCTTTACCATATGCGCACGATGAAGGATAGGTGAAAGCCTATACGATAGCCCACAGGTACAAGGGGACGGATCTGTTGATTCTTTTTGAGGGAGGCTAAGGATAGCGGAACCGTTTCAGCGTTTCAAAAAAAAGGCTGTCCAAAAAGTCGTAATTTCAGACTTCTGGACACCCCCCGCTTCAAAATCAAGTTGCTGATTACCTTTGAAAGGATTTCCACTTGGCAAATGGCCACAACAATGATTTATACCTCGTCTTTTTCTATGTTGGCTATTGCCGCATTTGTGATGTCCTGCAGATCTTTAGGACTGAGTTCAATCTGCATTCCAATTTTCCCGCCGCTCACAATCATGGTGTCGAGCTCCGCCGCGCTGTCGCTGATAAAGGTTGGATAGAGCTTTTTCATTCCAACCGGGGAACAGCCTCCGCGGATATAACCAGTGTGCTTTTGAATATCCTTTACCGCAATCATTTCAATTTTCTTTTCTTCAGCAGCCTTGGCCGCTTTTTTTAAATCAAGCTCCTTCTGAACAGGGACGACAAAGACATAAATGCCTTTGCCTGTTCCTTGGGCGACTAGTGTTTTGAATACAGCGCGCGGCTCCTTTCCTATTTTCTGAGCGACCGACACACCGTCAATCTTTCCATCTTTATTTTCATATGTATACATGTTATAGGATATCTTGTGCGCATCTAAAATGCGCATGGCATTTGTCTTGCCTTTTGCCATAACTCTTCTCCCCCTAATTATTTCTCTATTTTTGAATCACCGAAGAGGATGCCCTCATTTATATAAAAATTAGGGAATCAGCAGAACCGTTTCCCTGTTTCTTATTGCAGGATATGCTTATGAATCCAGATGGCTGCTTGGGAGCCTTCTCCCATTGCAATCGTCACCTGTTCGGAATGGACCGCGACATCGCCAGCAGCCCATACTCCGGGCACATTCGTCATTTTGGTCCGCGGATCGGTGAGAATATACTGGCTATCTAGCAATTCGACGCCCAACTGCTTAGCCAACTCTGACTTAACCTCGTTACCGCCAAAGGCAATAAAGGCTTGTCTCCCCATTACCTTTTCCCCATTCGCCAACAGAAAACCCTCGAGCTGGGAGCCCTCCGCCAGCACCTCTTTAATCGGAACCTCCCAATACTCTGTGTTCAGCTCCTGCAGTTTCTCTCTGTCCGATTCCAGCAGTGCCTCCTGCTCATGATTAATATAGATCAAATCCTTCGTCCAATAGGAAAGGGTTTTTACCATTCCGGAACCGGTCCGCCCCGAACCGATCACAATCACCTGCTTATCCTTCACTTCATAGCCGTCACAGTCCGGACAGAGGTAAACACTGACGCCAAGGCAAGGATACAGATTAGGGAAAAAAGGGATTCGATCCGTTACCCCGGTCGCCAGCAACACTTGCTTTGTCGTATAAGTTTTTCCATCCGCAGCTGTGATATGAAATTCTTCTTTTATTTTTCGGGCTGATTCGGCCTTTTCCTGCAAAAAATGCACCCCGAAACTCTCTGCCTGTTTTCTCCCAGTTTCTCGCAGATGCTGTCCACTCACACCCTCTGGATAACCTAAAATATTGTGATAGCTTCGGCATAACGTAGATCGCCCGTCTGCCGCATCGATCACCAGCACCTGATGCATATAGCGACCTAATTGAATGGCGCATTGCAGCCCGGCAATACCGCCACCAACAATGATACAATCATAATTCATTGCTCTTCCTCCTTTTCAGCTCTTTTCCATTAGCTTACCCAAAAGGAAGGGCATCCTATCTATTATTTCGTCGGCTTTACTTTTTTCAGCATCTGATTCATCACTTCCGAAAAGACAAGACCGACCGCAATAGCCCCGGAAATCAACAGCACCTTCGCAGCCAGCTGCAATGCAGTGCTATAATCATTGATAACAAAATGGCGCATCGAATCATAGGCCAGTCCACCAGGAACAAGCGGAATGATCCCGGCAACATTGAAAATAATAATCGGAGCCTTAAACCATCTGGCAAAAAAACCGCTGATCACAGCAATAATAAATGACGCAATGATCGAGGCTGCTACCGGATCGATATCCCGGTACTCCACAAGGAAAAAATAAAATAGCCAACCGACCATCCCAATTAAACCGCACTGAAGCAACGTATTTCGCGGTGCATTAAAAAGCAGACCAAAGGCTGCCGATGCAATAAAACTTGTGATTAGCTGCTGGAGCATCTCAACCAACCCCTCTTTCAAATAATTAAAGGCTGTTCTGAACAAAGGTAACCCGATAAGGATATTACCGCAGCCTACAAGCCTACACCTTGATTCAGCCCGCTGCTATTTTAATAGAAGTTCCTTGTTGATTCCGCTGCAAACACCGCCGACTAGACCCGGCAGAGCAGGAAACACAGGCCCCATCTGTCCTGCTTTTTCGTGCCTCCCACTTTCTAAAACATAAAACGGAATCATAATTTTTAACATAGCCTAATAAAAAATAAAGACAATGGCAATGCCGGCTCCAATCGCCATTGACGTCAAAAAGGCATCTGCTCCTTTGGACAATCCCGACACTAAATGACCAGCAATTAAATCACGCACGGCATTCGTAATGAGCAAACCCGGGACAAGCGGCATTACCGACCCGATGATGATCTTATCCATCTCGCTTCCCAATCCGAGACGTACGGTCAAAAGGGCAATAATGCCCATGGCAAAGGAAGCCATAAACTCAGAAAAAAAGCGAACCTTAACCAGATGTTGCAAGTAGCTGTAAAGGGCAAAGCCGGCGCCTGCTGCAATGACAGCAGGAATAAAGTCGCTCCAGACCCCTTTAAACATGATCAAAAAGCAGCCGCTCGCGATAGCTGCTGCGACAATTTGGATCCAGAGCGGATACATCCAGCTCGCCTTTTCCACTTCCTTCAAGGCCGCCAGTGCTTTCTGCGCTGTTAATCCTCCGGCACTAATTTTCCGGGAAATACTGTTAACATTTGTAATCTTGAGCAAATCGGTGGTTCGTTCTTCCACACGAACAAGCTTTGCCGGAACCTCCCCGTCAATAGAAAACATAATACCGGTTGGCATAACAAAGCTATGGGAATGATGAACGCCGAATGAGGCAGCAATCCGTTTCATCGTATCCTCCACCCGGTTTGTCTCCGCTCCGCTTTTCAGCATCATTTCACCGGCCAAAAGACATACCTGCACTACTACATATATATCATTGTATCGTGGATTCACTTTCATCTCTCCATTTATCGGGCAAAAGGACAACTCCCCTTTCCCAACCAGCTCTTTTCGGCGAAAACTACAGTCTATCAAGACTTTGATAGTTTTCTCCCCAAATCTCACTTTAACACTGAATGGAAAAAAATAAAATGGGATACAGCAAAAATCAAACATACGTTCCCGTTACGAAACCCCTTCAATGAAATTACGAATTATCATCCAATTCGCAACAATTTATTTATTGGCAAGTTTCTTCCTCATATTGTCAGGCTCTTATCGAAGACTCATAATGGAGATTGCTAATACACTATTAGAAGGACGTGTAAACCAATGAAAGGTATTTTCAAAAATTACCGGGCCTCCATACTCCTGTTAGTTTCGATTATCATCGGAGGGACGGCAGGGGTTGTGTTTGGCCCTAAAACAGCGGTGGTCAAACCATTTGGGGATTTATTCCTTAACTTAATGTTTACCATTATCGTTCCTCTTGTATTCTTCAGCATCGCTTCAGCTATCTCCAATATGAAGGGGATGAAACGACTGGGGAAAATTATGGGTAGCATCTTCCTGGTTTTCCTCTTCACAGCTGCAGTTTCGGCTATTATTGGCTATATTGGCACCATCATTGTCAATCCGGTCGAGCATACCGATACAACTCTGATAAAGGAAATGATGGAATCGGTGCAAACAGATGAACCAGCAGAAGAAATAACCTTTCTCGGACAGCTGGTGAATACCTTTACCGTCAATGATTTCGGTATTCTTCTTTCAAAGAGCAACATGCTTCAGCTAATCGTCTTTTCATTGTTATTCGGGCTTGCCACTGCTTTAGTCGGGGAAAAGGCAAGACCTGTCTCTGACTTCCTAACAGCCGGCACCGCCGTGATGATGAAAATGGTAAAGATTATTATGTACTATGCACCTATCGGACTTGGCTGCTACTTTGCTGTCATCATCGGGGATCTCGGTCCGCAAATCCTTGAGGGCTATCTGCGTGCATTTATCCTATATATAGTATTAGCTGTTATCTATTATTTTGGATTCTTTACGCTATATGCCTTTTTAGCAGCTGGCAAAGAGGGAATCAAAACGTTCTGGAAGCATGCGATTGCGCCTTCCATTACTGCCATTGCAACATGCTCAAGCGCTGCCTGCATCCCGGTGAACCTTACAGCTGTGAAAAAAATGGGCGTGCCGAATGATATTAGCGAAACAATCATTCCGCTCGGAGCTAATACCCACAAGGATGGTTCTGTTTTCGGTGGCGTTCTCAAAATCGTTTTTCTCTTCAGTCTATTTGGCCGTGATCTGACAAGCATATCAAGCATTGCCAGCATACTGGCAGTCTCCTTCCTTGTCGGTGCTGTGATGGGAGCCATCCCAAGTGGCGGTATGATAGGTGAAATGCTGATTCTAAGCGTTTTCGGCTTCCCACCTGAAGTGCTGCCAATCATCGCCGTTATCAGTACGATTATTGATGCGCCGGCAACCCTGTTAAATTCCACAGGAAATACCGTCTGCTCCATGATGGTGGCCAGACTGGTAGAAGGAAAAAATTGGCTCAAACAGCAATCGGAAAGACTGGCAAACTGATATAAGAGGGAAAACCTGGTCATACAAAGGGATTGACCGGGTTTTTTATTTCGTTGGTCATACTGCTAACATCAGACGAGACATTGACCGAACAAAACAGGCATCCTCTGCAAGAAGACAAACCTCTTGGATTCGGTCGCTTATCTGTAAAGCGCCGTTTTTTTACCTTCAGGATAATAATGGTAAGATAGACATATGATATGTAAAGGAGCTGAAACAAATTGAAGGAAGAAATCATAAAGCGGTTTACGACATATGTTAAGATTGACACACAATCAAAGGATGAAAGTGAATCATGCCCGTCAACACCAGGCCAATGGACACTTCTCCGTTTGCTGGTAGAAGAATGTAAGCAAATAGGACTGCAGGATGTCACGATTGATGAAAATGGCTATGTCATGGCTACTCTTCCTGCTAACACTGAAAAGAACGTACCTGTGATCGGCTTTCTGGCTCATGTTGATACAGCGACAGATTTTACCGGTAAAAATGTAAAACCACAAATCGTTGAGAATTATGATGGGGAAAGAATGATGCTGAACAAAGAATTACAAATTGTGCTATCACCTGACAGCTTTCCCGAATTAGTGAACTATAAAGGGCATACTCTTATCACAACGGACGGCACGACGCTCCTTGGGGCAGACGACAAGGCTGGTATTACGGAAATTATGACGGCCATGAACTACTTAGTGCAACATCCAGAAATCAAACATGGCAAAATCCGCGTTGGCTTCACGCCCGATGAGGAAATCGGACGCGGACCGCATCGCTTTAATGTCGAGGCCTTTAATGCCTCCTATGCCTATACCGTGGACGGCGGGCCATTAGGTGAATTGGAATACGAAAGCTTTAATGCGGCGGCAGCAAAAATTACTATTAAAGGGACAAATGTCCATCCTGGTACTGCTAAAGGGAAAATGGTCAATTCCCTCAAAATCGCGATGGAATTTCACAGCAGATTGCCTGAGAAAGAGGCTCCGGAGTATACAGACGGTTATGAAGGCTTCTATCATCTTCTCTCCATGAACGGAGATGTGGAACAATCGACCCTTAGCTACATCATCCGTGACTTCGATAGGCAAAAATTTGAGGAACGCAAGGAAATCGTGAAAGCAATCGCTGAAGAACTGCGCCGGAAATATGGGGAAGACCGCATCCTGTTATATATGAAGGATCAATATTACAACATGGGTGAGAAGATCAAACCGGTGAAGCATATTGTCGATATTGCATATGAGGCGATGAAAAATTTAGACATCGAACCAAAGATCACGCCAATTCGCGGCGGTACAGACGGCTCACAGCTTTCCTACATGGGTCTGCCGACACCAAATATTTTCACTGGCGGCGAAAATTACCATGGTCGCTTTGAATACGTCTCCGTCGACAACATGATCAAAGCAACCAACGTCATCATCGAAATCACCAAACTATTCGAACAAAAAGCCTAATTCGGTGTCAGGCACCGCAAAAAGACAAAACCGCTGTGTTTGTCCGTCTGTATTGGACACTGCACGCTTAGGAGGCTGTTCCTTTACCAGAGCAGCCTCTTTTTCATAGTATTATTACTTTTTCAATATAATAAAGTATACTAATGTTTTTATCCGTTTTACTTAAGCAATAGATACATTTAATCCAAATAAGAGGAATTAAAAATGGAAAAACAGAATTATCTTTAATTAAAAGTAATCTTGTTTTTCATTTTTTTGAAGAGATTTGCAAAATTGATGATGGTGAAAGGGCTTCCTTTTTGTCATAAATCAACATAATCGTTCACCCTGCATTTTCCGGATTCTCTCGACAGCGCAGAAGCTAAACAGCTGCCTTTTTTCAATACCATCTATTTATTTAGAGAACCGGTCATATCTTGTGAAAAACTCCATTAAAAACAAATAAAACAGCTTTTGTGTCGGCAGCAGCTGGCGGTCACGAGGAATGATAACTCCGACCGTACGTGTTACCTCAGGCTCTGTAATGGGAATAATTACGGTGCCTCGAGGGATGGTGTCATCAATCGTAATTTCCGGAATAATCGTGACTCCAAGGCCGGCGGAGACCAACCCTTTTATCGCATCAATATCTTCACCTTCAAAGTCAACTTGCGGCTCAAAATTCAATTTTTTACATGCCGTCATCGTAATTTCACGAAGAATATAGCCCTCAGGAAATAATACAAATGAGTCGTCCTTTAACTGATTAAGCGATATGGTCTTCTCTCCAGCAAGCGAATGGTGGTCCGGAAGAAGAGCAACATGATTTTCTGTAAAAAAAATACTTCCTTTAACCCTTTTATCCTTCATTGGTACAGGACCAAGCAGGGCCATATCAATTTCCCCTTTAGCAACGGCATCAATTAAATAATAATAAGCCCCTTGCTTCAAGTGGAATTTCACATCCGGGTAGCGTTCGCGAAATGCAGAAATCGCCATCGGCATCGTCCGGGTGGCTAGACTGCTCGGGAATCCAACACGAATGGTTCCCTTTTCCGGGTCCATATGCTCAGCAATATCCCGCTGGGCATTATCAAATATCGTCATGGCATGTTCCATATGCTCCAGAAACATTCTGCCAATCGGTGTTAATTTAACATTCCTCCCCTCACGAATAAATAAATTTACTCCTAGCTCCTGTTCTAAATTATAAATCTGGCGGCTTACTGCAGATTGGGCAACGTGAAGATGCAAGGCAGCCTCTGTCATATGCTCCCGCTTTGCAACTTCAATAAAATATTGTATTTGTCTCAGTTCCAATTTTCGCACCTTCCAAAATTCATCACATATTGATATGGTTATCATCTATATTATATATTGTTTCGAATAGTAATAAATACTAAAATTATTTCGAGAAGAAGATAAATGACAAAATTTTTCTAAAATAATCTATTTATTATTGATTTAAAATAAAATAACTCCATAAAAACGAAGGGATTGGTAGCAGTGTCAGTTTTAGAAACAATGACAGCAGGTAAACAATACGTTAAAAGCGTATACGAAACAGTCAAAAAGCGTAATCCAAATGAGCCAGAGTTTCATCAAGCAGTAAAAGAAATTTTGGAATCATTAACTCCTGTGTTTGACAAACATCCTCATTATATGGAAGCAGGAATTCTTGAAAGAATCGTGGAACCTGAAAGACAACTCATGTTCCGAGTTCCATGGGAAGATGATCAAGGAAAAGTACATGTAAACCGCGGTTTCCGTTTTGAATTTAACAGTGCAATCGGACCATACAAAGGCGGTCTGCGCTTCCATCCATCTGTAAATGCTAGCATTATCAAATTCTTGGGCTTTGAACAAGTATTCAAAAACTCTTTAACTGGGCAACCAATTGGCGGAGGAAAAGGCGGATCTGATTTCGATCCAAAAGGTAAATCAGACAGAGAAATTATGCGTTTCTGCCAAAGCTTTATGACAGAGCTTTCTAAGCACATCGGACCTGATACAGACGTTCCTGCAGGAGACATCGGTGTCGGCGGAAGAGAAATTGGCTATATGTTCGGCCAATATAAAAGACTGCGTAACGCTTTCCATGCAGGTGTATTAACAGGTAAATCAGTAGGTTATGGCGGAAGCTTAGCCCGTACTGAAGCAACTGGTTTCGGTACTGTTTACTTCGTACAAGAAATGTTGAAAGATAAAAGCGATTCCTTCGAAGGAAAAACAGTGGTTGTCTCCGGTTCAGGTAACGTTGCGATTTATGCCATTCAAAAGGCAACTGAACTTGGCGCTAAAGTGGTAGCATGCAGTGACTCTAATGGATATATTTATGATAAAAACGGTATTAACCTTGATACTGTTAAACGCCTAAAAGAGGTAGAAAGAGAACGTATCTGCGAATATGTTAATGAGCATCCTGAAGCTGACTACTTCGAAGGCTGTGAGAACATTTGGTTAATTCCTTGTGATATCGCATTACCATGTGCTACACAAAACGAAATCAATGAATCTTCCGCAAAAATTTTGGTCACAAATGGTGTAAAAGCTGTCGGTGAAGGTGCTAATATGCCTTCAACATTGGAAGCAATCAATGTATTCCTTGAAAATGGCGTTCTATTTGGACCAGCGAAAGCAGCTAATGCTGGCGGTGTTGCTGTATCTGCCTTAGAAATGGCTCAAAACAGCGCTAGAATTTCTTGGACATTTGAAGAAGTGGATGCTAAATTACATGAAATCATGGTAAACATCTACAAAAACAGCATGAAGGCTTCTGAGGAATACGGCTGTCCTGGCAACCTTGTTGTAGGATCTAACATTGCCGGATTCTTAAAAGTTGCAGATGCCATGATTGCTCAAGGATTAGTATAATTTATATAGAGCATTCAGGGTGCGAGGTTAATCCCCGCACCCTTTATTCTTTCTATCCCCATTCCTTATCTATACTTAAATCTCTCTATTTATTCATACTGGCGAGAAAGTCGCCAAGCGGATCCTCTAGGTCTATTTCCCCGGAAATATCATCTACATTCTTCGGCTTGGGTACTTCAATGATTGTATTTTCCCAATTAATCGCGGCTAAATCATCTTCAAGAGTCTCCTGATCCCTCATATCATAGGAAAGTAATTCAGCTCTTTCCTGTCCCTGCTGTCCTGCAGCGGACTCTGCCAATCCCTTTCCAACTGCTCCCTGCTCCTGCACATACAATGCCTCATCTATATTTAAGGAAGAGCTGTTCAGTGAGGCCAGCAGTGAGGTGGCACGGATAGGATCGGAAATTAAATGATACAGAATGCTTCCTATCAATGCCTCTGAATGCTCATACTTTAGCCAATCCCGCTGAGCCTTCGTTAATTTCTGCGGAAGGGGGATGGTTATCGTTTCCCGCTCCCTTGTATAAGATTGGCTGACACCCTCCAGTACAAATTCTGCTATTTTACTGGAAAAATTCCTCCGCTCCGTTTCCTTCAGCCTTTGCAGCTGCTTTACCAGATGATCCGGCGTATCGGAAGGGATGCGGAAGGAAATAGTCTGGCCTCTCGCAACATCAGCCTTCTTCATACCATCACCTTATTATTTTGCGGCATTTGCAGGCTTTTTCGCCTCTTCTGCTTTTTGCTGTTTTTCCCGTTTTCGGACAAAGTCTTTGATTAGCTTATAATAAGCATTGGCCATCATCCAAATGCTCTCTTTTTCATCCTCAAAAAAATCAATATTATAGCCATCAAGATTATTATTAATCGTCTTTAAATAATCCTTCAGGACATTGGCTCCGCCACCAACAAAATAGCAAATTTCTGTCTGGGAATTTTTCTGCCATGTATTTCGCAGCAGGCGATATTGCTTCTTCGCAAGCTCAAGCAGAATCCTGTCGGTAATATCATGGACGCTCGTACGGCTACCCTTCACCATAATGTGGTTACGATCATGCTTTTTCGTTAGAATTTCCACCACATCTCTGCGGCTATCCAATTCTACACCATGCTTTTTCCTGATTTCCTCACGGATCATTTCCAGTGACTCCGAGACACCAAGATTAAAGCCCTGTGCCTTATCATCATCAACATTCCGGTTTTTAATCACGGCAATATCTGTTGAAAGACCGCCGATATCTTGAATGACAATTCTTTTATCAATTAAATCCTTATTAATGATGTTCAGATTATTGTCCATCACTAGATTGATATACGCGGCAAAGCCTTCAGGATATACCTTCACCTCATCAAATTTAAGGTTAACCTTCAGCCCATGGTACTTTGGCGTAATTAAAAATTCCACCTGATGGACGCCTCCCAATAATCTGGAGCGATAGCCGGTATCCTTTCCTTCCTTCACTTCACGAAGAGGAAGACCGGTTCCTAGGGTATAATTGGCATCAATAATATTTCCCGACTGTTTGAAGATCTTCTTATTTTTATCATGTACTGCATCTAAAGCAAGGGTTGTAAAAAGCATAATCAACGTTTGGTCTTCCTCCGATTTGCTGCTTCCGGGATCTAGTTCAGTGGCATTTGTATGTTTGGTTGCTAAATGACCCACACGGTAAATCGCATTATTTTCTTTCAGGGAAGGGGAATGAACTCTCACATGGATACCCTCTAAGGGATTTTTATTATCAAGCTCTTCAATTCCAATAACGGGGCGGTCTTCTGTATCTCTAGCCATAATATTGGGAATATTCACTTCATACTCTAATTCTCCAAAAATAGCCTTAATCGAATCATTTCCAACGTCAACAGCGGCAATTCTTGCATTATTCATTGAGAACACCCTCTCCTTTTATTTTTACTGGCTTGTACATACAGTGGATACTTGAATTTAAGGAAGCAGATACATGACCGAACCTTCTACCTGTCATCGTGCAAGCTTATGCCTATCAACAATATCGGTTCCAGCCGCTATCTCTGCAAAGCCATCCTAATTAAGTAGATTGAACATATACCAATAGATTACAGAATTTTGTAATTTTTTTCAATAATTTAAATATAAAGTCTATAAAATGGTAAATAAGTACACATCCTGTTGACATGTTTAATTGTTTGCTATTTTGTAAGCAATATAAACAAATCCGTACACATTTGGTATCCCGCGAAGCAGACACTTTTGCATACATGTAAACATTTTGTATGCAAATTGCTGACAAATATACAAGTTTATAAATCTGTATACAGAGTAGAGAGAACTTTTTTCGAAAAAAATACTTCGTCCTCCAGCAACTGAGAGCAGAGAGATATGTAAACGAATGCGTATATTTGTATACGTAATTGTCTGCACATATAACATTTCGTATACTTGCAAACAGAGCTGCATACTTTTGAAAAGCTACTTTATTACTTATCTTTCTCTTGCCCTTTTTCTGAAAACTGATTACCCTTTAACTAACCAATTCTTTCCAAGGGCGGTGTAACGATGAAAGTAGCATGTGTACAGATGGATATTATATATGGAGAACCGGAAATAAACTTTGCCAAGGCAGAACAGTACATTAAAGGGGCAGCGAAGGCACAGGCTGATATGATTGTCCTGCCGGAAATGTGGAATACTGGCTATTGCCTTAATCGACTCGAAACCCTAGCAGATCGAAACGGCTTACGCACCACACAAATGCTTTCCAGACTCGCAAAAAAACATCATGTTCACATCATAGGAGGTTCCACTGCAGTAGAAAAAGACGGCAGATTCTATAATACGATGTATATTTCCGACAAAAACGGCGCTATCATTGCCCAATACGACAAAGCCCATCTCTTTCGGCTGATGGATGAACATCTATTCATCAGCCCCGGCCAGAAAACGAATATGTTTTCAATGGACGGCATCCTATGCGGCGGTGTCATTTGCTACGACCTGCGTTTTCCTGAGTGGATCCGCACCCACGTTTTAAACGGGGCAAAGATTGTCTTTATCCCAGCTCAATGGCCAGCAAAACGGATGGATCATTGGAGGATTCTGCTGCAGGCCCGAGCCATTGAAAACCAATGCTTCATTGTTGCAGTGAACCGAATCGGCTCAGATCCAGCCAATGAATTTAACGGCCAATCCATGGTAATTAATCCGTGGGGTGAGATCCTGTTAAATGCTGAAACCGCAGAGGGCATTTATTTCGCAAATCTTGAATTAACGGAGGTAAATCAGGTTAGAAGGACCATTCCTATATTCCTGGATCGGCGGACTGATTTATACTAGCAGCCAAAGCTTACCATGGAGTCCTCTTCCCAGGTAAGCTTTATTGTGTCAGCATTGCAGAAAAACCTACACATTACGATAAAATGAACCTTAAATCTTCTTATTTTTCAAGTCATTCAGTAGCCATTCTTTTAGATCCCGCTGGTTTTGCGGAGATACGGTGTGGCCGCATGGATAGCTGCAGAAGGATACAGCCGCACCGGAATTTTCAAAGTAGTCCTTCGCGGATTTTCCCCATTCGTAGGAAAGGACCGAATCCTCCACACCATGTGAAAGGAAAATGGAAAGCCCCTCAATCGGCTTTCTATCATATTCATCCTTCACAAAGGCCGGAATATATCCGCTTAAAGACACAATTCCTTTTATCGTATCGCCCAATGTTAAAGCAAGCGTATTTGACATCACAGCCCCCTGGCTGAAGCCAAGCAAATACAAGTGCCCGGTATCTATTGGATAGGAATTCGAAGCATATTCAATGAAGCTTGTTATTAGGCTTACCCCTTCATCGAAGCCTTCGCGGTCCGGATGTCCGTATACCCGGAAGGTAAAAAAAGAATATCCTGGAGGCTGCGGAATATGGCCTCGGACACTAAAGATATAGAATTCCTCTTCTAGGCCTTCCACAAAATCAAACATATTTCGCTCGTTGCTCCCCCTTCCATGGACTAAAAACAAAGCCGGATATAATTTTCCTGGATCGCTCTGCTTTGGTTTTCGTAGTTTATATACCATTGGAGCATTCACTACAATCATCCCCCCAAATTATTTTCAATTACGTAGAACTTGTCCCATTGTCTACCAATCAAGATTATTGTATGACTATTCGCCTGATTTTGACAATTATATGAAAGGATAAAGGATATTACAGAATATGGTAGTTATTCACAAGTGGATCATAGTATACTTTACTTAGCTTACTCAAAATTACGAAATCAATCTCTCTATTAATCTGGCATTCTATTAATCTATCCTACCATGGAGGAAGACTATGAAGAAATGGACCATCCTGCTTGCCGGTCTTTTAGCGGCAGGGATTACAGGCTGTCAGACAGCCGAACCCGTAATAGGGGACACAGAAGCAACTGTAGAAAAAAAGGAGCAATTAACCAAGCAAACAATAGAAAAGCAAACCGCAAAAGCCTATGATATTGTGCAAAGTATTGCAGCAAACGGGGGAAACCTTCAGGAACAAAGGAAACTGAGCGGCCTCTTACAGAACTTGGCTAAATATGAATATACAGCAGACACAAAAGGTCAATATATACGAAAATTAGCCGACTGCCTTAAGGCAATACAATCCTATGCTGATGAAAAGACAGATGAAAAAGCATTAGGGAACGTCTATCCCGAATATGTATCCATCGCAGAACAATTAAAGTCTGAAGCGCCTGATCTGAAAATGAATCTTCCTTCCCAGCATCAATGGTTTTATGCGGCTGCCGCCCTATATGAACAAGGTAGGAAGAGAAATGGCGAAATCACGTTGACTTTTGTCGGTGATAGTTCCTTTGGGACGTATCCGGAAACACCGGACCATCTGAAGTTTGATCATGTATTCACGAACAACAATGGCGACGATCAATATGTGTTTAAAAACAGCCTGCCATGGTTCAACTCTGATGACTACACGATCATGAACGCGGAAAGTGCCTTTACCTATGAGGAAAAGGCGGTAAATAAAATGTGGCGGATCAAAAGCAGACCGGAACATGTTGCCTTCTTACCAGCCAGCGGGATAGAAGCGGCAAACCTGGCCAATAATCATGTAATGGATTACTTTGAAGCCGGCTATCGAGATACATTGAAGGCCTTTTCCGATCATCACATTTCGGTCTTTAATGACGGTATGCCGCTTGTCACATTAATTGGCGGAATTGAGACGATCTTTCTCGGCTATGACTGCCGCATGAGTCAATATAGCTCTTCGTATCTTGATCGGATAAAACAGGAAGTACAGCTGCATAAACGTCCGGATAATTTAGTTATTGTCAATATGCACTGGGGTGTTGAATACCGTGAGACACCAGTCGATTATCAAAAGCAGTTTGGACATGCTATTCTGGATGCAGGGGCTGATATTTTGATCGGCTCACACCCGCATCGCCTTGAAAGTGTAGAAAAATATAACGGGAAATATATTATTTACAGTATGGGGGACTATGCCTTCGGGGCCGATCCTACTCTATTATCCAGGCAGACAGCCATGTTTCGCGTGAAATTTGCCAAGGAGGAGCAAATGGTGGTAATGAAGGGGTTAACCATTGTACCGGTTCTCGAGAACTCTGATGGGAGCACAACGGAAAATAACTATCAACCGCTCCCCGTTTTCGGACAAGAAGCCGCTGACATCATTCATGAACTGATCCGTATTAGTACACCTATCGAAAATGGCGTGACAAAATATGATTACTTTGATCCATTTTTATAAAAAAACGTTCTTTTACTTTATATTTTTGCAGTGGATACGCTTGTAGCGTAGCCGAATCTAACCCAAGCAACAGAAAAGGGACAGCCTCAGCCGTCCCTTTCATTCCAAACCCTTATTCGCCTAAATCGACATTGTGATAGACTTGCTGTACATCTTCTAAATCCTCAAGAACATCGATTAACTTCTCGAATTTCGCCAATGCATCGCCCTCAAGGGTTACTTCGTTTTGCGGCAGCATCGTCAGCTCAGCTACTGTAAACTCTGTGATACCGGCATTCTTGAATGCCTCCTGTACACTCTGGAATTTATCCGGATCTGCATAGACAATCACAGAATCATCTTCGTCAAGGATGTCACGTACATCGACATCTGCTTCCATTAATAATTCCAGTACTTCCTCTTCTGTTTTTCCTTCCACACCGATAACTGCTGTTGCATCAAACATATAACTAACCGATCCAGTCACACCCATGTTCCCGCCATTTTTGCCAAATGCAGCACGAACATCTGCTGCGGTACGATTTACGTTATTGGTTAACGCATCAACAATCACCATTGAACCGTTCGGTCCGAACCCCTCATAACGAAGCTCATTGTATGTCTCACCAGAATTGCCCCTTGCCTTTTCAATCGCACGATCAATAATATGTCTCGGTACATTATATGTTTTGGCACGCTCAAGTACGAATTTCAAAGCTTGGTTTGCTTCCGGGTCAGGTTCGCCTTTCTTGGCAGCTACATAAATTTCAACGCCAAACTTGGCATAAATCCGACTGGTATTGGCATCCTTGGACGCCTTCTTGTCCTTAATATTATTCCACTTACGACCCATACTAACACTCTCTTTCCCTTATAAATCTATAGAATCATTATGACAGGTTCTTCCATTTTGAAAAAGCTGTAGCCCATGCTGTCAGCAGTCCTCCTCAGGCATACATTCAACCGGACGACTCATACAGAGCACAACCGGTGCCGTATTCTCCGCTGGATTTTACCGATCAACACTACGTTTGACAGTCTTTTGAAAAAGAAGAAGAGAAAACCTATCCCATTTACTATGAAAACTGTTCATAGTAAAATATGTTGACTTTTCGCTAGAATATATTATACCTCAAACGGAACAATTGTAACGCTTGAATCATGAAAAAATGATTGGTTTTTATGATTTTTATAAAAGGACTGGTATATTTCAGCCATTTCTCGGCCATACTACTAATGACCAATCTCAATTTTTCTTTAAGCAAACAGCAGGGGTTTCAAAATCAATATGGGTCTTTCACGCACCCTATACAAAAAGAGCACTGCATCCTTTTGCAGCACTCTTTGAATTTGAACCTCTGCTCAGTTTGAACGTTCAGCAAGCCAATCACCAATAGTCGGATATGTAATCTTATTGGCTTTACTGCCAAATACAATCGAGGTATGACCGACTGGAAGGTTTATATACGTTTTATCATTGCTGGAGATAGCATCCATTAACGCTTCAACCATATGGGGCTGAGCAATAATGTCTGTCTTCCCAGATAAATTAAGGACATTTGCCGTAATATTTTTCAAATCCACCTTATGACCACGAACAACAAGCTCTCCTTTAATCAATTTATTTCTCTGATAAAAGTCTCTAATCCATTGGCGGTAAGCTTCGCCCGGAAAAGGAATCCCATCATTTAACCATTTTTGAAGCAGCTTCCAGCTCTTAAGGAATTTATCATTATCAGAACGATCAATCAGACTGATATAAGGGCCATAAAAATTTGACATTGGTTTGATTAATTTGTTTCCAAAGTCAATCATTTCCGGAGGAATAAGTCCGAGAATATCGACAATTTGATCAACGTCAAAATACTTTTCATTCAGCATTTCACCATAAAGCCCTGTATCCTCGAAATCAAAAGGCGATGTCATAAAAATAAGGTTCTTAATTGGCAGTTCATCGTAAAGGGCAGCAAAGATCGATGTAATGGTTCCTCCCATACAATACCCAAGAATGGACAGTTCCTTAGCTCCTGATTTTGCCAATACTTTACTGACAGCACGCGGGAGATAATCGATAATATAATCATCCAGCTTCATATTTCTATCTTCATAGCCAGGTGTACCCCATTCTACAAGATATACATCAAAGCCGCGGTTTACTAAGTATTCTACTAAACTTGATCCTTTAGTTAAATCCATAATATAGGGTTTGTTAATTAGTGCATAAACCAATAATAGCGGAACACTGTGCTGCTTCGGCTGATCGGATATATAGCGATACAGCTTTGTCTTATTTTTTGTCCAAATCACTTCCTTTGGAGTAGGTCCTACCTCAGGCTGTGCCTCTGTTGTTAACACCTGTGTTGCCCTTACAAATCTCTTATAGAGTTGCTGAAATTCTTCCGGCATATACTCAGAAAGTTTTTCGAACTCTTCTTTTGTATCTAAAATGTTAATGACTGCTCATCTCCTTACAACATTCTGTCAAGTAAATATTTATTAAAAACAGCCCTTGATGCACGAGTCCATTTCATTGTTCGGCAGCATGCACCAAAGGCTATAAAGGGGGCTGAAGTTTCTTATAGATTTCTTGCAGAAACCGCTTCTATGCTACATGTAGATTCCGCCGTTAATATTTAATTCCTGACCCGTAATATAGTCACCGTCTTTGCATAGATATACAACACCCTTTGCAATTTCTTCCGGTGTACCCAGGCGTCTTTGCGGAACCTTTGCAACGATTTTTCCCAGTACATTTTCCGGAATTGCTTGAACCATTTCCGTTCCGATGTACCCTGGGCAAATGGCGTTCACAGTAACATTTGTTTTCGCAGCTAATTCAAGCGCTAATGATTTTGTGAAGCCAAGTAATCCTGCTTTTGCTGCGGAATAGTTTGTTTGTCCAAAACCGCCAAATTGGCCGATTATAGAAGAGATATTAATGATGCGGCCGGATTCTGATGCAATCAGATGATCAAGAGCCGGAGATGTAGTATTGTATACGCTGTTTAAGTTCACATCGATAACCTTTCTCCAATCCTCTTCACTCATTCTCTTGAATGTTGTATCACGAGTGATACCTGCATTATTTACCAGAATATCTAATTGGCCGAAATGGTCAACCGCTGCCTGAACTAATCGTGCGGCATCTTCACTTTTCGAAACGTCAGCTTGTACAGCATATGCTTCTCCGCCGATTCCCTGGATTTCAGCTACCATTTTATCGGCTGCATCACTGCGGCTGTTATAGTTGATGACTACCTTTGCTCCATTTTTTGCTAACTCCAATGCAATTGCTGATCCGATTCCTCTGCTTCCGCCTGTTACGATTGCTACTTTATTATTTAATTCTGTCATTCCATGTCCACTCCATTTCTCTTTATATTTTTATATAGTTATTTTCTTTAGTATTATTTTGATTGTGAAACCTTCTCTGTTTTTTGATTTGCATTCTGTGTTTTTGGGCTCGCGTTTTGTACTTTTTCAGCAGTCTGCTTCGTGTTTTGCTCTGCTTGTGCCGTTAAAAGGGAAATCACTTGATTCAGCTTATCGTCCAAACCTTTGATTTCTTTTTTCACATTACCCAGTTCATGCTGGAACTCTTCCGGTGAGACTTGTGTACCCTTTGAATCTTCGAGCAATACTTCAAGATCATCCACTTTGGCATCGACATTAACAATTAAAGATGAAATACTGGCTAAATCACCGCGAGTCGGCACATTCACCTGCTCCAAATAACGTTCCGTGACCTCATTGATCATTTTTTTAAACAGAAGATTCATCTCCAGGATTTGCCCAACCCCCTGAGAAGGAAAGTCTTCTTTGATTTTTTCGTCAAAAAGGTTACTTGACTGATTATAGAAATCCTTCCACATTTCATACAAATTATTATTGGCAGCCATTATTTCTCCTCCATCTTCTTTTTAGCAATCACTATCATACTAGTTTTCTGATAAAATTAATAGGTTAAAAATTTAAAATTTTCGTAAAATTTTCTTCATTTTTTGACATTTTTCATCCCATCTAAACATGCACACGCTTAAGAAAGGGAGGGGACAAAACGGAAGATGACACTTCAACATTCTATCCTAATCTCTTCGTCTGCGTAATTTGCACTCACAGACCCGGAGCTGATCATCAGCAGGAGATGGGGAAAGCTCACCGTGATTGATGGAAGTTTTCCTTTATGTCACATACAAACGGGCTTCTCATTTCGGAAGCCCAATTTGTTAGTTTCAATAGTCAATTAGGCTTTTTCGACAATTGTCGCTACACCCATGCCTCCACCGACACATAAAGTAGCAAGACCATATTGAACATCACGTTTTTGCATTTCATGAACTAAGGTTACTAAAATTCTCGTACCGCTCATGCCAATAGGATGACCGAGTGCAATCGCGCCACCGTTTACGTTCAGAATATCCTTATTGAAATGTAGTTCACGATCAACGGCGATAGATTGAGCTGCAAATGCTTCATTTGCTTCAATGAGATTGATATCTTCTAAAGATAGGGCGGCTTTTTCAAGTGCTTTTTTCACAGCAGGAACCGGTCCAATACCCATGATGCTTGGATCTACACCTGCTGTTGCATTGGCCTTGATCACGGCTAATGGTTTAATTCCTAATTCATCTGCTTTCTTACGGCTCATTACCACTACTGCAGCAGCTCCGTCATTAATTCCGGATGCGTTACCGGCAGTCACTGTACCGTCTTTTTTGAAGGCAGGGCGTAACTTCGCTAAATCAGCTGCAGTTGTATTGAAACGAGGGAATTCGTCTTGGCTAAATATGGTTACTTGTCCTTTTCTGCCAGGAATTTCGACAGGCACGATTTCATCTACAAAACGGCCGGATTCAATAGCAGCTTGCGCTTTTTGTTGGCTCCTTGCAGAAAATTCATCTTGCTCTTCGCGGGAAATTTCATACTTTTCTGCCAAATTTTCCGCTGTCATTCCCATATGATAATCATTCACTGCACAAGTTAAACCATCATAAATCATAGAATCAACAATCTGCTGGTTTCCCATTTTAAAGCCATCGCGTGCATTTTTTAATATATACGGAGCACCGCTCATGCTTTCCATGCCTCCTGCAACGATGATATCCGCATCCCCTGTCAGGATAGCCTGTGTCGCTAAATGAACAGCTCTTAAACCGGATCCGCATAGTTTATTAATTGTCATGGAAGATACTTCCTGTGGGATTCCAGCAGCAAGTGCTGCTTGTCTTGCTGGGTTTTGTCCAAGACCGGCCTGTAAAACATTCCCCATAATCACTTCATCGACTTGTTCTGCTTTTACTCTGGCTCTATTTAAAGCTTCTTTTATAACAAGCGCCCCTAACTGAGTAGCTGATACTTTTTTCAGACCTCCTAAAAATGCCCCAAGCGGTGTTCTAACTGCGCTCGCAATTACGATTTGATTTTGTGTCACTGTCCCTACCTCCGGAATATTGTGTTTTATCTAAATTTTCTATCAACATTCTCATCATACAACAAAAAAGTTCGGAAAACTTCAAAAATTTATCGACAATTCCCGACTGTATGAATTAGGGATTTCTTGTATTTTGTTGAAATATGGAAAATTTTACTGAAGATGGAATAAAAAACAGATAAATGTATGACAAAAGCGCGGCGTGAAACTGTCGCATAACCATAATGACAGTGGTATAGCACCGGTAAAGGCATCTAAGGAGGGGGAAACTGGATTTGTATGTTTGGCATTGATGTCCCATATGTAGAGGATTAGTACGTTATCTGAGGGAGGATTCCCGGCAAAGCACAAGGATTTTTCAAAAAAAAAGCGATATATTCCCGCTAAACATTTAGCTTACAGGGAAATATATCGCCTTTTCCAAAGTTCCTCAGATAATCCGAACTGTCACGATTCCTTCAATTTTCTTGATATTTTCTTCTAAAGAAAGTGTAACGTCGCCGTTAATCTTGTTATCAATGTCAATCATTGTATAAGCATAATCTCCACGGCCTCTGTTAACCATATCTTCAATGTTCAGGTCATAATTGGACAATGCCTGAATGATTTGTCCAACCATGTTTGGTACATTTTTATGGAAAACCGTTACACGACGTCTTCCTGTGAACGGAAGGTATGCCTCAGGGAAATTCACAGAGTTTTTGATATTCCCAGTTTCAAGATAAATTTTTACCTGACGGGCTGCCATGATGGCACAGTTTTCTTCAGATTCTTTTGTACTAGCTCCAAGGTGCGGAATGGCTACACAGTTTTTCATTTTCAGCACAGTTTCATTTGGAAAATCTGTTACATATTTTCCGACCTTTCCGCTCTCAAGTGCTGCTTCCATATCCGGCTCATTCACCAATTCGCCGCGGGAGAAGTTCAAAATGTGGACGCCGTCCTTCATAATGGCAAATGTATCTTTATTAAACATTCCTTTTGTATCCTTCGTTAAAGGAACATGCACTGTAATGTAATCCGCTTTTGTAAATAATTCTTCAAGTGTCATTGCACGTTGAACATTGCGGTATAAATTCCATGCCGTATCCACTGAAATAAATGGATCATATCCAATTACATCCATATCAAGGTCAAGTGCATCATTTGCAACAAGTGCACCGATTGCTCCTAAGCCGATTACACCTAAAGTTTTCCCTTTAATTTCTTTTCCGACAAATTGTTTTTTGCCAGCCTCTACGAGCTTCGGAACTTCATCCCCATTTCCCTCAAGACCTTTAGTCCATAACACACCAGCAAATAAATTACGGGAAGAAGCCATTAAAGTGGCTAACACTAATTCTTTCACGGCATTTGCATTTGCACCAGGAGTGTTAAATACTACAATACCTTGTTCCGTACATTTGCTTACAGGAATATTATTCACACCAGCTCCTGCGCGGGCAATCGCTTTAACATTTTGGTCTAATTCCATGTCATGCATATTAAAGCTGCGAAGCATGAAGGCATCAGGCACCTCAGCATCGTTATCAATTGTATAGTTCTCATTGTTGAATACATCTAATCCGCATTGGGCAATATTGTTAAGCGTCTTAATGGTGAACATTTCGATTCATTCTCTCCTTTGTCATCTAACAATTTATATTAATTTTAGTTGCTATCCTACTAAAGTTCCTGCAGACACCATGCTAAGGCTTGACAAGCAATCTTTCTATCTTACAGAAACTATTCATGATGAGAGATTTAAAAAAGAGATTGGAATCTACCAACCTCGTAAACATCAGAATAACAAAATAACTATTCGTTACCCTTCTGTCCTTTTGCCTGAGATTGTGAACCCTTCGGCGATGCCTTTTATCGCATTCTCTCCAGAAGCCGCTCCTGTTATAGTGTTCCCACAACAATCAAAGCCTGCTCATCATTTAGCTATAAATTTTACAATTATCAAAACCATTTCATTTTCATGAATTGTTTTAAAAATTCACCGCAATAGTTGTTTGAATTATAAATCAAAATAAATAACATATCAAGGGGGAGAAATATTACTTTAACGCGGCCTGCAGCTATTGAAATCGCTTACAACATTGATATGTCAACGATTTGGAAATCACGAACATTTTTTTATTTTTTTTGTTTTTTATTCGGATAAAGGCGAGATTGGACTTTTTTAAAGAGAAATAGCGTTGTGCATTGCTTGTATTCCAGTATACAAAAAAGTATGCGGTTCAGCGGTTAACACAACGATATTTCCGACATATAGTACAGTATTGAGGAAAGCTGGAGGTGGGATGATTGATTATCCATGTTGTCCAAAGAGGAGAAAATCTGTGGCAGATTGCCGAACGTTATAAAGTGAATGTGAATCGCCTTATTCGATTAAATGAACTACCCGATCCAAATCGCCTGCCAATCGGTCTGGCATTAATTGTTCCGACACCAGGCCAGCTTCATATCGTCCAAAGCGGTGAAACATTATGGTCGATCTCTCGTCGTTATGGGGTTTCCATTCAATCGCTCATCCATGCGAACCAACTTTCAAATCCAGACCTTCTATATCCCGGAATCAAGCTGCACATTCCCCCTCTGATCCACGAGATTCAGCAAGGAGAAACCCTATGGCAACTGGCTGCCCTGTACGGAACAACTGTTCAAGCGATTGTTCAGGAAAATCAAATTCAACATCCTGATTTGCTTTATCCCGGAACAAGAATTTCCATTCCACGGCTCAAAAAAATTGAAGTCAATGCCTATACGTACCAATCTGACGATGAAGGAGCCCAATCAATCCGCGAAATCGGCAACCTGTTGACCTATTTAAGTCCATTCGCTTACCTTATCAAGGAGGATGGTTCATTGGACTCCATTGCAGATACAGCTATGATTCAGGCATCTATCGCAGAAAAAGTCATCCCGATGATGTCTATTACAAACTTTACATCCACGGCGGCCGGCTCCAATTTGGCACATGTCATCCTATCGGATAGGGAGATGCGCCAGCGGGTACTGAATCATGTATTGCTTATCATGGAGCAAAAAGGATACCGGGGTTTGAACATTGACTTTGAAAATGTCCTCCCCGCAGACCGCGAAAACTATAACGAGTTCCTGCAGCTTGCTGTAGATACCCTTCATTCGAGAGGGTACTTTGTTTCAACCGCAGTTGCCCCCAAAACCAGTGCCACTCAGCAGGGGCTGCTTTATGAAGCGCATGACTATGCCGCTCACGGCAGAATTGTTGATTTTGTTGTGTTAATGACATATGAGTGGGGATATCGTCTCGGACCTCCGCAAGCCATTTCACCGATTAATCAAATGAGACGCGTCGTAGAATATGCTCTTTCTGTTATGCCACCGGAAAAGATTTTCCTCGGCTTTCAAATATATGCACGGGATTGGCGTCTCCCGCATGTACAGGGTCAAGAGGCTGAAACCTTCAGTCCACAGGAAGCCGTCCGCCGCGCTGTCAAGTATGGGGCTACCATTCAATATGATGCCGTAACCCAATCGCCATTTTTCCGCTACTATGACGAACAGGGCCATGCCCATGAGGTGTGGTTCGAGGATGCCAGAAGTGCGCAGGCCAAGTTTGATATGGTAAAGCAATACAATCTCCGCGGCATCAGCTACTGGGCTCTCGGTTATCCATTCCCACAAAATTGGGCTCTGCTGCAGGATTATTTTACTATCAAAAAATTACTTTTGTAATATATTAACAGATCCATATCCGATATCTATTACTATTTGTATGGCTGTTCGTGCGACTTCCCTCTGCGGTTCAGCCATTGATACATAATCATGAAAATGTCGCCTCGAATTTATTAATGGTTATTTATTCGAATATTCAGATTATATATACATTTCGCTGTTATACATAACATTCTTCCTGCAGAAGTCGAAAAAGGAAAAGTTCCACGTGAAACTTTTTTGGGGGAAAACGGGAAAAAGGCCAAAGCAGAAAATAAATTAAACTGCTTTGGCCTGATTGAGTGAACAAATAGCCATATTATATATCTACATAGGCATGATTTATTTATTAAATCAGCTTTCTACTGTTTCCGGAACCTTCTCAAGCATTGTACCGTTTTGGGCAAAATTAATATGCCATGAAAGAGCCTTTTCCAATATGTGCGGAGTTTGTCCTCCTCTTGTCAATGCTTCCTCATAATAAGCACGAAGCTGTGGACGGTACATTGGATGTGCGCAATTTTCAATAATCAATGCCACTCTTTCTCTTGGGGCAAGGCCTCGCAGATCTGCATAGCCTTGTTCCGTTACAATGACATCAACATCATGCTCTGTATGGTCTACATGAGAAACAAACGGAACGATGCTGGAAATATTCCCGCCTTTAGCCATTGATTTTGTCACGAAGATAGACAAACGGGCATTTCTGGCAAAGTCACCGGATCCCCCGATACCATTCATCATTTTTGTTCCCAAGACATGTGTCGAATTTACATTGCCGTAAATATCCAATTCTAACGCTGTATTAATTGAGATTAAACCGAGTCGACGGATAATTTCCGGATGATTGGAAATTTCCTGCGGACGCATAATGATTTTATCACGATATTGTTCAAAATGAGAAAATACATGCTTCATTTTTTCTTCCGAAAGTGTAAGTGAACAGCAGGAAGCAAAATTCACTTTACCGGCATCAATTAGATCAAACACCGCATCTTGGAGCACTTCAGAGTAAACTTCCAAATCTTCAAACTCAGAATCAAGCATTCCGTGAAGCACGGCATTTGCAATGGAGCCAACGCCGGATTGTAAAGGAGCCAGCTTTTCAGTTAGGTGGCCCAATTCAATTTCCTCACGTAAAAACGTCATTAAATGCTGTGCCATCATAACCGTTTCATCATCTGGCGGTACAATGGTAGACGGTGAATCAAGCTGGTTCGTGAATACGATTCCTTTTATTTTATCCGTGTCAACCGGAATACCAATCGTTCCGATACGATCGGAAGGCTTCACAAGAGGAATCGGTTCTCTTTCACCCTGTTTTTTAGGCTCATATAAGTCGTGCAAACCTTCGAGTTGTGGTGACTGAGCCATGTTAATCTCGATAATGATGGATTTAGCACTCGTAGCGAATGTTAAGGAATTCCCAACCGATGTAGTTGGAATCACCATTCCATCTTCCGTAATGGCAATAGCTTCTATAATGGCCACATCAACCTTCATTACATTGGCACGGATTAATTCTGCCGAATGCGATAAATGCTGATCTACGAATAAAAAGTCACCATGATTGATTCCTTTACGCATAGCAGGCTCTGCTTGGAAAGGCAATCTCTTGCCGATGATACCTGCCTCAGCAAATATTTTATCTATATCAGAGCCTAGAGATGCCCCAGTATATACATTAACCTTGAAATTCTTGTCATCCTTAACCCGGTTCACAAGTGCAATTGGTACCGCTTTCACATCGCCAGAACGTGTGAATCCGCTTAATCCCAATGTCATCCCGTTTTCAATCCATGATGCAGCTTCTTCAGGTGTTACAACCCGATCTTTCAAACGGCTATCCCTGATTCGATCCAAATAATTCTCCATACAGTATCCCTCTCTTAAATGTAGACTTATCTATTATTTTACCCATTAATACATTGAAGATTAAGATTTTAGATGTAATATAGAATTTTCGGAATAAACTAGTTAATTCAGAAACTAGGACAGAAAAATCTAAAATCCTAGAAGTTTCCGAAAATAACTAGAATAGGACTGACTAACCGGGACTCTCTCATCATTATCCATGCATAGAACAAAAGTAGAGTGGGTATCAGGATAAATAGCCTTTATATGATTTACATTTACAATAAACGATCGATGGCAACGAATAAATGAATCCTTCGGCAGGAAATACTCAAATTCGTGAAGGCAATGTTTATGAATGCCAGAAAGCTCTCTGGAATAAACCTTTGTTTTCTTATCCTTTGCCTCCAAATACACCACATCTGCAAACGGAATCGGAATCCAGCCATCTGCTGTTTTCACGGTAACAACCGATTTAGCATCGGTAAGTGCAGGGTAAATAGCCGTTACAACGCCTTCTAGATCCTTTTTATGGAAGAACGGCACGGCCATACCATGATAAGGAATGCCGAATACATCGCGGTTGATAAATTCAGATTCCTTTTGCCTAGACATTAATGCTTTATATGCCATCGTACCCTCTCTCACAGGGTCGCCTACTCTAATTTTTAAATCAATTCGCTTACTAGGCCGATAATAGATATACTCTATTGTATTCGAAACAGCTATGGAAACTTCATCTGAAAATAATTCCCCTATCGTATCTAGCAATGAGCTTAAAGTAATGTCTTCCATGAAAATGAACACCCCTCCTGCTATTATACTACGATTATGTATTCAAGAGTTTACTGTTTAGCATAAAAGTTCTAAAAAATCTTAATAGCAAATTTACATTGTTTAAACTTGCCATCATTCTTCATTTGATATAGTTTGTATATTCCTTAAGAAAGGCTTGATGAAATGGTAAAGAGAATACTCATAATTTCTTCTGAAGTGACTGGTCACGGACATAAAAGTATCGCGGAATCTCTATATGAGAAAGTCCTGGCTCATGATGATGCAGAAATTCATGTAGTAGATGGATTTTCGCTGGGCGGAAAATTTTTACTAAGCATCGGGAAAACATACGGGCCAATCACTAGGCGTGCAGAAAGCTTATGGAAATGGATTTGGTATGTATCAGCCAGAAAACCAGAGATCATAGATCAATTTTTCGAGGCACAGATCAAGGAGAAATTTCTAAGGATATTGAAGGAAGTTAAACCGGATATGATTTTAACGGTTCACCCCAACTTTAATGGTTCCATTTTAAACATATTAGAAAAAGAACAAATTAGCATTCCCTTCTTTACACTTATAGCCGACCTCGTTAACATTTATCCATTGTGGGCAGACAACCGGGCAGATTGTATCCTTTGTCCGACTTTTGAGGCCAAGGAGCAATGTATAGAATTCGGGATAGAAGCCGGGAAAATCAAAATAACGGGATTCCCTGTCCGCTCAAGATTCCTGCAAAACACTTATCGACCAAGACAGGGGTGGACATCTGACCAGCCTTTCATATGCCTCCTTATGAGCGGCGGTGAGGGATCCGGCAATATGCAGAAAATTGCGGAGAACCTGCTTGAAAATTTTAATTGTGTAGTGAAAATTGCAGCCGGACGCAATAAAAGGCTAAAGGCCAAGCTGGACAAAGCCCTTAAAAAGCGATTTGGCCGAAGAGTTGAAATATACGGCTTCATGAACCAAATCCAGGAATTAATGCTGTCAGCCGATATCATAATTACGCGAGGAAGTCCGAACGTGATGTTTGAAGCAATTGCATCAAATACCCCGCTTATTATTACCGGCGCATTACCCGGGCAGGAGGAGGATAATCCGACCTTTGCCCAATGCTACCATCTTGCCGAGGTGTGTACTCAGCCGAACGAATTAAACCAGACCATCAGTGAATTATTTCGTCATGACGGGAAAAACCTGAAGCAAATGATTCTGGCGCAAAAAATATTTATGAATCGTCATGCAGCAGACGACATCCTCCGATTCCTTCTGGAAACGGGTGAGCCCTATCCAGAGGCAAAGGAAAAATTATCTTAAATAAAAACAAGCACTCTCTGCCTCTATGAAAATAGTAAAAAAAAGCGGCTGTGAGGAGTGCAGCCGCTGGTTGCATGGTCGGCTACACCGTTGCCGGACACCAGCGTATCCTGAAAAAATGCACAAACGGAAAGCCGTCTGTATCTCCTGCATCTAAAGACGGGCTACTTCCTGCACAAACTTTCTCATTCGAAAAATCTATCAATCATTTGAACAGGATCACCCCCTCGCCAACATTAACCTACTACCGGTTGATTCGCTACCAAAAAGCATACTTAGACAAAAAATAGCTTTTTTTAAGAAATTTAATGGAGATTCTTATCTATCGATGAAGGAATTTGATTAACAGTTTTTGTTAAAAATGGATTGCCTCCGTGTTACAATATAGAAAATTAATGGACAAGTTTAAAGGAGATGTTGAATTTGACAGCTAATTTAAGTAACCGTATACGAATCGAATACTTAGTCTCTCTCTATATCTTTACAAGTCTACTAATTCCATTTTCCATCTTTAACTTTTTGAATATACATCTTTGGAATATAAGCTTTAATCCGGTCGATTTTATCTTGAAGCCTTTTATGATTATTCCTTTTGTAAGCCTGCTACTGGCCCTGTTCACAGAATGGACGTTCTATGCCTTTCATTATGCTAAAAAGCTCAGCATCCGGATCAAAAGGAGGGAAGGGAAACTATCTCTTAAAGTAGTAGAAAAAAGCCTGCCTATCTACATCATCGATCAAAGTGTTATGATGAATGATGATTTTGAAATGAAAGGGCAAACCGTAGTTGATATGCGGCTCAAAGACCGGAATCCACTATCTTTTCCTGATCATATTGAAGTGATGCGATTGTACGGCTTTGACCGGCAAATGAATATTCCCTCCCTTCTGGAAAAAGCGCATCTTCTCATAAGAGACACGGCCCTAAAGAAGAAACCGATCACATTCATTGTCGACAGTAAAAAAGAAAGGAATCGAACCATCTCAAAAATCTGGCTCAGATTAATCGTGAATCCTGCCGCCAAATCTGCCCGGACGGACATTGATACGATCCTGCAGCTTGTATACTAATATCCCTCTTTATAGTGCACATCAGCCGTCTGCACTTTTCTTGGCATGGATGTAGAAATTCCATGCAATTGATCCATATCATTTAAAGAAGCAGCATCTTACAAGAGAGAAAACCCTGAGCAAAGAAGACTAATGTTTTCAGTGTTTGAGTTGGCAAAAAACCAATCCCAAACCGAGCAATCTCACCTCCTTTGTTGAGGTAGGCGACTTCTACTTGGATTATGTTAAGCACAACTCACTATATTGAATCTTCCCTGTCAATTCCCATACCGTACATTATAAATATGTATGGCTGATTTCTGAAACAAAATTCTTTTTCTATCTATAAAAAATCTTAATGCTGGAAAGAATATAAAAGAGGACGTTTTTTGGGAGGAAGCTTGGAACTCAGTCCGCACTATTTTTTATAATTATTCTTTTTTTTAATTGATAAAAAGAAACGATAAATGCAAGAACCATTTCCAATTTCACTCCCCAATATCCAAGTTTCATTACGCATCTGTTGAACTGCTTGTTTTCAAATGAGACGCTGAATCGCAGTATTTCTTTCATCGAATCTTTGTATACCCTTATAGGTATATTGAAATAATAAATACTTATTTAAATTAATTATTAAATCCTTGACAAAAAGGATTGTTTATATAATAATAATTATTGTATTAGAATTATTATAGATTTTTTAAAATTACATAATCTATTATAATTCGTAAAAATAACCATACTATCTATTTAGGAGGAATCAAATCATGTCACTAATTGGAAAAGAAATACTTCCATTCAAAGCACAAGCTTTCAGAAATGGAGAATTCGTTGAAGTTACAGAAGCAGATTTCAAAGGTAAATGGAGCGTTGTTGTATTCTATCCAGCAGACTTTACTTTCGTTTGTCCAACAGAGCTTGAAGATATGCAAAACAGCTACGAAACATTAAAATCTTTGGGAGCAGAAGTATATTCTGTTTCAACTGACACTCATTTTACTCATAAAGCATGGCATGATTCTTCGGAAACCATTAAGAAAATTATGTACACAATGATTGGTGACCCTTCACATGTTCTTTGCCGCAACTTTGATGTTCTTATTGAAGAAGATGGTGTTGCTGACCGCGGTACTTTCATCATCGATCCGGATGGCATTGTTCAAGCACTCGAAATCAATGCAGGCGGTATCGGCCGTGATGCAAATACTGTAGTAAACAAAATCAAAGCAGCTCAATACGTTCGTAACAATCCTGGCGAAGTATGCCCTGCCAAATGGCAAGAAGGCTCTCAAACACTTAAACCGAGCCTTGACCTTGTAGGCAAAATCTAATTAAGCCGGAGACAACGGAGTTTTCCTGAGGCTGCAAACCTTGGGGAAACTCTTTTTAAATCAAACAGACCTTTACGGGCAGTAAGACCCCCACCTACATTTTTAAGACCGATAGATGGGAGTCTTACTGCCTGTTTAAGAATGGGATGGAGGATCGTGATTATATGCTCGACGGAGATATTAAAGCACAATTAGCACAATACCTTGAACTTTTGGAAGGAGATGTACTGCTCAAAGTCAGCGCTGGCTCGGATCAAGTATCTCAAGAGACGGTTGAGCTTGTAAACGAATTAGCAGGGATGTCTTCCAAAATAAAGGTAGAGAAAACAGCCTTACAAAGAACCCCCAGCTTCAGTGTCAATCGTATCGATGAGAACACAGGTGTCACTTTCGCAGGAATCCCTCTGGGACACGAATTTACATCGCTGATATTGGCTCTGCTTCAGGTCAGCGGCAGGCCGCCAAAGGTAAAGGAAACGATCATAGATCAAGTGAAAAATATCAAAGGAGAATTTCATTTTGAAACATATGTTTCTTTAACCTGTCATAATTGTCCTGATGTTGTACAGGCATTAAATCTAATGAGTATTCTGAATCCCGGTATTACCCATACAATGATTGACGGAGCCGCATTCAAAGAGGAAGTAGAAAGCAAAAATATTATGGCCGTGCCAACTGTTTATCTAAATGGTCAACCGTTTGGCAGCGGCCGGATGACCCTAGAGGATATGTTAGCCAAATTAGGGAGCGGCCCGGATGTCTCTGAGCTTTCTGCAAAGGAGCCGTTTGATGTCCTTGTTATCGGGGGCGGCCCTGCTGGTGCCAGTGCGGCTATCTATGCAGCGCGAAAGGGCATCCGTACAGGCATCGTCGCTGAACGCTTTGGCGGTCAGATCCTAGATACCTTGGGCATTGAAAACTTTATCGGTACCAAGTATACGGAAGGCCCTAAGCTTGCCGCAAGCCTTGAGGAGCATGTGAAGGAATATGATATTGATGTAATGAATTCACTGCGTGCCAAACGCTTAGCAAAGAGAGACCTCATAGAAATTGAACTGGAAAATGGCGCAGTTCTAAAGAGCAAAACCGTTATCCTTTCAACAGGTGCCCGCTGGCGTAACGTGAATGTACCGGGTGAAGCAGCATTCAAAAATAAAGGTGTTGCCTACTGCCCACACTGCGACGGCCCATTGTTCAGCGGAAAAGACGTAGCCGTGATTGGCGGCGGCAACTCCGGTATTGAGGCAGCCATTGATCTCGCGGGTATCGTGAAGCATGTGACTGTACTTGAATTTATGCCAGAGCTAAAGGCCGATTCTGTGCTCCAGGAGCGTCTGTATAGCCTTTCAAATGTTACGGTAATCAAAAATGCCCAAACAAAAGAGATCACCGGAACCGATAACGTAACCGGGATTTCCTACATCGACCGTGGCACTGGTGAAGAACATCATATTGATCTGGCAGGCGTGTTCGTTCAAATCGGCCTTGTTCCTAATACCGACTGGCTTGATGAAAGTATTGAACGCACACGTGTTGGAGAAATTGTTGTCGACAACCACGGTGCTACAAGCATTCCCGGAGTCTTTGCCGCAGGAGATTGTACCAATAGTCCCTATAAGCAGATCATCATTTCAATGGGATCCGGCGCAACCGCTGCTCTGGGTGCATTTGATTATTTGATCCGTCATTAATAGTTTGTGTGATACGTTTGTAAACCAACAAAGAAAGCCGTTGTACCCCTGATGGAGGATAGCGGCTTTCTTTGTTACAATACACCTGCTTGAATGCTTTGATTTCGCCCAGAAGCACCGAAAGTGTAAGGGGTCATTTTTTTCATTAAGGATCTATGGAAAAAATTAAATTTTTACTGATATCATTCCCCCTACTATTCTCTCCCTTTTTTAATTTGATTCAAGCCTTTTTAAAAAGTGCTTATACTAAATGAAACAAAAAAAAGAGGGCATAAATTTGCCAAAAGGCAAATTATACTCTCGCTAATACACGATCATCTTTTTCTAATTTCTCTTGTTTTTCTTGCTTTGCTTCCGTTAAACCAAGCGTTTGTGCTGTTGCAGTATGAACTTCCTGAAAAAGCTCCGGATTTTCCAATAGTGAAATTCCATAAGAAGGAATCATTTCTTTTATCTTTGGTTCCCACTCAGCTATCTTCTGTGGAAAGCATTTTTTAACTACTTCAAGCATAACGTGAACAGCAGTAGAAGCACCTGGTGAAGCACCGAGCAAGGCAGCAATCGAACCGTCGGCTGCAGTAATGACTTCAGTACCGAATTGAAGTGTTCCCTTTCCGCCTTCTGCCGTATCTTTAATAACTTGTACGCGTTGACCGGCTACTACTAAATCCCAATCCTCGCTTTGCGCATTCGGGATAAACTCACGCAGTTCTTCCATACGCTGTTCCTTCGATAACATAACCTGTTGGATCAGATATTTTGTCAGCGCCATCTCTTTTGCGCCTGCAGCCAGCATTGTTAAGATATTATCCGGTTTTATAGAAGTCAAAAGGTCAAACATCGAACCGGTTTTTAAGAACTTCGGTGAGAAACCAGCAAACGGTCCAAAGAGCAATGATTTTTGATGATCGATAAATCTTGTATCAAGATGCGGAACAGACATTGGAGGCGCACCAACCTTAGCCTTGCCGTAAACCTTTGCGTGATGCTGCTCAACGACCTTCGGATTATTACATACCATAAATAGTCCGCTTACCGGGAATCCGCCAATATGCTTTCCTTCAGGAATACCGGATTTTTGCAGTAAATGCAAGCTTCCACCGCCGGCACCAATAAAGACAAATTTTGCAGTATGGCGTTCAACGTCTCCGCTGACAAGATTCCGTACCTTTAATTCCCATGCTCCATCGCTTGTCCGCTTTATATCATCAACATTATGTTTGTATTTTATATCAACATTTTTACGCTTTAAATGGTCAAACAGTATACGTGTTAAAGCTCCAAAGTTTACATCTGTACCGGTGTCAATTTTTGTCGCCGCTATAGGCTCGTTCGATGTCCGTCCTTCCATTACAAGCGGAATCCATTCCTTCAGTTTTTCCGGTTCATCAGAAAATTCCATTCCTTGGAACAGCAAGTTGTTTGAAAGCGCTTCAAATCTCTTTTTTAAAAATTTTACATTTTGTTCCCCTTGTACTAAACTCATATGAGCTAGTGACATGATAAAATCTCGTGGATTGCTGATTAGATTGTTGTTTACAAGATAGGACCAAAATTGCTTTGAAACCTGAAACTGTTCATTAATTTTAATAGCCTTGTTGATATCTATTGTTCCGTCTGATTTTTCAGTGGTGTAGTTTAGCTCACAAAGTGCCGAATGCCCTGTTCCTGCATTATTCCATTCATTCGAACTTTCCTCTCCTGCGTCTGCGAGCTTCTCAAAAACTTTGATTTCCCAATCCGGTACCAACTCTTTTAACATAGTACCCAAAGTTGCGCTCATGATTCCGGTACCGATTAAGATAACGTCTGTTCTAGTTTGTCTGTTGCTCATTTTAACCTTCCTATTCCCCTAGATTTGCAGAAAGGATGTTAGAGCTCTCCTGCTTATGTGCTGCAGTATGAGCTAAAACGCAGCCAAGCCAAACATCTTTTCTGACTCTTTACATATACCCTACCATAGTTTATCACTATTATCTAAAGATTAAAATAATAATTTACTATTATGTGACAGATCTAACTATTATTTTGTTGTTATTATACGATAATTATAAGATATTTTAAAGCAAGGATGGTGTGGGAAGTATATCCACACTCCCTAAAAAAGGTTCAATTAGCTTAGAAAAACATCTTATTTCATGTCATTCACATCAATTAAATTTGACAATGGGCGAATCAGATGATTTCAAATTTAAAAAACAGAACTCACAAGTCCTACCCTTGAAAAATGGGAATCTATCAATAAGAAAAATAGAAAAAAGACGGCGATTTTCATTCATCCAATAAGTCGATCCTACTTATCTATTTTTTGTTACATATCTTGTTTCAATCTATAATCTGTAATAAATTCAATAAATAGGCTTTAATGAAAATATAGATAAATAGGCATCACACATTTTGAATCAGAAAGGGGTTAATTCTTCAATGAATTTTGTCTTTGATTTAGATGGAACCATTTGTTTTAAAGGAAAGCCTGTAACAGATAAGATATTAACAACTTTAGAGAATATTCAGTTAAAAGGACATCATATACTATTTGCATCGGCGAGACCTATTAGGGATATGCTACCTGTTTTGAACCAAAAATTTCATAGCTACACGATGATAGGGGGAAATGGATCGTTAGTGTCGCAAAACTGTAAGATCATTCATTCCCATTCTTTTACCGACTCCCAGGTGGAATCAATTAAATCCATTTTAGACGAGTTTAGAGCGACATACTTAATTGATGGAGAGTGGGATTATTCCTATACAGGTCCTCAAGACCATCCCATTTTAAATCATCTTGACCCGTCTAAATTAGCAAAAATGGTCGATTTAGATGTTCATACATCAATTATTAAGATCCTGATTTTAACTTCTGATAATATGGAAGAACTTACAAAAAGAATATCTACTCTTGATGTAGTAACACACCAGCATGGAAATGAAAATGTACTTGATATAAGTCCAAAGGATATTCATAAATGGAATGCTATAAATAGGTTAGGAATAAGACAGGATGAATATATAGCATTTGGAAATGATGCCAACGATATAACCATGTTTAGGAATGCAAAGCATTCCGTAATGATTGGTTACCATGAAGAGTTA
>NZ_CAMLDX010000027.1 GCF_946478885.1 uncultured Bacillus sp.
TTTCTCGATCCTCCGTATAAAAAGCAGCAGTTAGAAAAATTATTGGAAATAATAGGGGAAAATCAATTACTGCATTCTGACGGAGTAATCATGTGTGAGCATGGCTCTGAAATAGAATTGCCTAATCAGATAAAAGATTTTTATAAAAATAAACAAGAAAAATATGGAATAACCACTGTTTCGATCTATGTGTACAGGGGAAATTTAGGAGGAAAACATGAATAGAGTTGCAATCTGCCCAGGGAGCTTTGATCCTATTACCAACGGCCATTTAGATATTATTTCGAGAAGCTCTCGAATTTTTGATAAATTATATGTGGTTGTATTAAATAATGAGTCGAAGAATCCATTATTTACAGTGGAAGAAAGGTTAGAATTAATCAGGAAAGCCACTAAGGATTACCCTAATGTTGAAGCAGATGTTTTTACTGGTTTGTTAGTTGATTACGCAAGAAAAGTGGGAGCGTCTGCAAATATCAGAGGACTCCGTGCCGTTTCGGATTTTGAGTATGAAATGCAGATTACTTCGATGAATAGATTATTGAATCACGATCTTGAAACATTCTTTATTATGACTAGAAATCAATATTCATTTTTAAGTTCCAGCATTGTTAAGGAAGTAGCTAAATACGGTGCGGATATTTCTAAGTTAGTACCACCGGTAGTTGAAGAGGCATTAAAGGAGAAATTTTCTATTAAATATTAACGTAAAGGGACTGTCCCATAAGGTGTCAGGCATCCACCATTTATCTATATCCAGTGCAGCTTTATGCATCGTGATAATTAGATACTGTTTTGTGGTGCCTGACACCTTTGCTTTTGGGATAAGCCTTTTTAGGATTTTTTTGTAAAAACCATTCTTCTTGCATAAATCCATACATAGACAGCCAATGCGGCAATAGTAACTAGTGCGCCGATATCAGACCATTGAACAGCAGATTGCTGAAAATTTGTCGCAGGGACAGCTTCAGCTGGCTGTTCCGGAAGGAAGACTCCTTCATATAGGGGATTCCAGAGAATCAGCGTATAGAAGGCGGCAAATCCCCCCTGCATGATCCTGGCGATAAAAAACGGCTTAAATTTTATATCTGTTTGCGCCAAAATGCTAGCGACCTGGGCATGAACGCTTAAGCCGCTAAAACCAAGAATCAGACTTGTTAAAATGGCTTGTTTTATTAATAGGGCATCCTCTACGTTACTGATTAACTGGCTGCCTAGTGTAATCTCAAAGATTCCTGAAATAAAGGGAATGCTGAGATCTTCCGGCATCCGGATGACCTGAAACAGAAGGATGATGGCTTTTGAGAGCAAAGGTATAAGATGGAGAAGGAATAATAATTGATTTAATACTGAGAATAAGATAATAAATCCGCCAATCATTAATAAGGTTTGTACGGAAGACATAACAGCATCGCCAAGCAATTTTCCGATCGGACGGTTGTCCTCGATTCTCGTTTGATGAAGGGCAGCAAAAGCGGATTTGATTGAAATAATACGTTTTGCATCCTTTTTGAATTTTTCTTTTCCATAGAACCGCATGATGAAACCGACGGTAATATTGCCTAAATAATGTGCTGCCGCCAAGATGATGCCTAGCTTGGGATTCTCAAAAAAGCCGACTGATACTGCACCAAAAATAAAAAGCGGATTAGAGGAATTCGTAAAGGAGGCCAACCGTTCCGCCTCAAGCTTTGTTAGCTGTCCTTCTTGTCTTAGCCGGGCTGTGAGTTTAGCCCCTGAAGGAAATCCGGAAGCCATCCCCATTGCCAAAACGAAACCACCTGCCCCTGGAACTCGAAATAAAGGCCGCATAAATGGTTCAAGCAAAACACCGATGAATTTTACTACTCCGAAGCCGATCAGCATTTCTGATATAACAAAAAAAGGAAAAAGAGAGGGAAATACGATTTCGAGCCACATATTTAATCCTCTAATCGAAGCAGCTACAGATTCCTGGGGAAAAGCAATAAGTGATAATGCCAATAATGATACAGCTGTGGCTAAAATAAGGCTTTTTAATTTGGAACGAAACACTTCAGAACCTCCCTCGAGGTGAACTCACTATCAATATTATGTAAATAATGGTAGAATAATAAATGCATTTGTCGCCGATTGCTGCGGCCATCATTATTTATCTGTTACAGGTAGCTTGCACTTACATACGTTTTACGGTTGAATCATAAAAATATAATAACCTGTCCTCATATAATTGAATATACTCATAGAACCGTGAAATAGACCATAAGATTTAATAGTAAGGGTTGAGAGAGGGGATACTTTTGAACCGGCCCAAAATTGGTTTAGCACTTGGTTCAGGAGGGGCTAGAGGTTTTGCCCATTTAGGCGTAATAAAGGTACTGGCTGAAAACGGTATTCCGATTGACTATATTGCCGGCAGCAGCATGGGCTCATTGGTGGCTTGCTTTTACGGGGCAGGTATTGATATGGAACGACTGTATAAAATATCGACAGCCTTTAAACGAAAGTATTATCTTGATTTTACGGTTCCCAAAATGGGGTTTATTGCAGGGAAGAGAGTGAAAGAACTCATTCGTGTTTTTACGAAGGGAAAGAAGTTGGAGGAGTTAGTGCCGCCGGTTGCTGTGGTGGCCACTGATCTGCTATCGGGCGAGAAGGTTGTTTTTACTAAAGGATTGATCGAAGATGCCGTACGGGCAAGTATTTCAATACCGGGTATTTTTGTTCCGGAAAAGATCAATGGACGTCTTTTGGTTGACGGTGGGGTCATCGATCGGATTCCTGTTTCTGTTGTTAAGAATATGGGAGCCGATATTGTAATTGCAGTTGATATATCTCATGTAAATAAAAAGACAGAAATTACTTCCATCTATGATGTTATTATGCAAAGTCTAGATATCATGCAGATGGAATTGGTGGAACACCGACAGATTGCCTCAGATATCATGATTCGACCAAAAGTGGAAAAATACAGTTCACGCAGTTATACGAACATTGATGAGATTATTTTAATTGGGGAAGAAGAGGCGCAACAGCACATCTCACAAATTTATGAAATGATGGAAAAGTGGAAGGAGTCTCATCAAGCATGAAAAGCCATCAAGTATTTCGCAGACTTTTTATCATCCTAGCTATTTTATTAGCACTTTCTTTTTATTCTTTGCCGTATTATGTTTCAAAACCAGGGATGGCAAAGGAATTGGAGCCTATTATTGAGGTGGATAACGGGTATGATGAGGAAGGTAGTTTTATGCTCACCACCGTTCGAATGGGTAGGGCTAATATCTATTCGTATGCTATTGCTAAGCTTAATAAGTATTACAAAATATACACAGTAGAGGAAATCAGAAGTAAGGATGAAACAGATGAGGAATACAATGTTCGCCAGCTGCATTTAATGGATGCCTCGAAAATGGCAGCAATTGAAGCAGCCTATAAAAAGGCCGGAAAATCGGTGGATTATGAATATGTCGGTGTATATGTACTTAATGTGATTCCGGATATGCCAGCAGAGGGAAAACTTAAAGCAGGAGATCGTATTTTCAAGGTGGATAATCATGAATTTGCTTCTTCCGATGAATTCCTTAAGTATGTAAGCAAGAAAAAGGCTGGAGATGTCATTACGCTTACCTATGAACGAACTGGAGAAATAAATGACACCGAATTAACGGTTGCTCAATTTCAGGATGCAAAAAACAAAGGACGCACTGGCGTAGGGATTAGTCTGGTAGATGATAAAGAAATTATCACAGATCCGGAGGTCTCGATCGATACAGAAGAAATTGGCGGACCTTCTGCCGGATTTATGTTTTCTCTTGAAATTTATAATCAATTAACAAAGGAAGACCTGACAAAAGGCTATCATATAGCCGGTACTGGCACGATCTCAGCAGATGGTATGGTTGGCAGAATTGGAGGAATTGAGCAAAAAATCATTGCTGCCGATAAAGCTGGTGCAGATATTTTTCTGGCGCCAAACGAAAATGGGGACAAGGGGTCGAATTATCAGGAAGCAGTTGCCGTTGCGAAGGATATCGGAACAGATATGAAGATTGTTCCTATTGATACCTTTAGTGAAGCAGTAGCGTATTTGAATAAACTGGAGGCAAAAAAATAAGGCAGTAGTAAACTGCTTTATTTTTTTGCCAAATAGATGGGGCAATGAGTATATTCCTCATCGATGGCTTTTTGTCGATACTTTTCTGGAAGTCCCATCGCATAAATTCTTGCTGCTTTAGAATCTATTCGAATAAAATCATGATCGAACGAGGAACGTTTGACTACGATGGGAAGAAGAATATCCTTTTTGTAGCGATTTAAATAATTACGACCATTTTCAGTCATTCCGAGAAGACGGAGATAGGGAACTTTTTCTATCTCCATGATTAATTCTTCTTTTTTAGTATTGGTTAGGATGTGAGTCAATGCTCTCTGTAGCCTCGTCCACGTATACCGTTTTGTTTTTAAGGCCGTCATAAAATCCTGAAAGGTATGAGAATGAATCGCCAACGCAATAAAACGGTTCTCCAGCCCTTCCTCCATTTCGTATATTTTCTTTAGTTCATCAGCTGACGTTTGTAATAACAATAGTTTAATATAAGGCCAGTACATTTCCCAATGATGAAAAGCACCATAGCTTTCTTTGTAGTGAAGTAATCCGCTGAACGTATAATCAGGCACATAGGATTGAATAGCGGTGTAATCTTTTGTCGCTGAAAAGATTGTTTTACGTATACTTGTGGCGCTTGCGATATGAGAGGATGACAATTGCTGCTCATGATAATCAGCGTTTTTCCGCATAATTGTTTCCATTTTTAGCGGGACCTGCTGTTTTATTGCTGCTGTAACATACTGGAATCCCAAAATATTATTCGGCTTAGTTAAATCTACAACACTTTTCTCCGGAGCCAGACTTTCAAATGCCAGCGCCAGTGCCTTTGGGTAACTGTTTCCTTGCGCTAGATAAGCTTGAATGGCTGTTTTGTACTGCTCTTCATTCTGATTTAGAAAATGAAACGTATCGAAAAATTCGTCAATATTTCCGGATTCACTGCCAAAGCAAATGGACGAACATCCGGCTGCAGAAAGCAAGGAAACCGCCCCATTAGCAAATGTATCGGCTTTTTGTACTGCAAATGCATAAGGCAATTCGAAAACAAGGTCAACTCCGCCTTTTAATGCCATCTCTGCCCGTGACCATTTAGAAACAAGCGCCGGTTCTCCTCTTTGCAGGAAATTCCCGCTCATCGCCGCAATAACTACATCTGCCCCCGTAATTTCCTTCGCTTTTTGCAGATGATAAACATGGCCATAATGAAAAGGATTATATTCAACGATAACTCCTACTGCCTTCAACGATAAAACTCCTTCATGCTTCCAATTTCTTCTTGCTTTCAATCGGCAATCATACTCTTTCAGCCCAATTCTCGCTTGGACTTCTATTGGGACTTTTCTCATTAGGCTTCTACTCCGAGAAAAGTCTGTCAATCTTCTTTCTATTTTATCGAAACAAATGGTTGCAAACAAATATAAATTGGATACAATACATAGAGTATGGATATGAAATGAGTTTTTTAGACATTTGATTGTCTATCAACGGTGTAAAGAAAAAATATTGACAAATAAAAAGTTGAAAGCTATAATTACTTTTGTTGCCTTGGAGTGATACGTATGAAATGGACAACAAGTCAGTTGCAAAGATACCAGAACAAGGAATTTTTGATAGATGAGATTGTAAATGCCGATGAAATTATGGAGACTGATCAAACGATCCGTTTTGTTTCACCGATGCATATTACAGGTCATGCTGATATTGGATCAAACAGAGTAACGTTTCATCTATCAATAATTGGTTATCTCATCCTGCCTTGTTCACGAACTTTAGTTGATGTAAAATATCCAATTAATGTTGAAACAACAGAAACTTTCCTTCTAGATGGCTTTTCTTATGAAAGCGAAGAGGAGGTACACAAAGTAAAAGGTGATGTAATCGATATGATGCCGATTATTCAAGAAATCTTATTGCTTGAAGTACCGATGCAGGTTTTCTGTGAAAATAGCAGCGAAGAAGGTGCCCCGCAATCCGGAAAGGATTGGGAGGTAATCCAGGAGCAGGACAAGAAGGATAAAATCGATCCTCGTCTTGCAGGACTGGCAAAATTTTTTGAGCAAAATGAGCACTCTTCTGATTCATCATCAGAAGATAAATAAGAAACAATTGAAGACATCTGCTGAACAGTGAGGTTAGGCCAGTTTCAAATTTGAAAATGGCAGAAAACGCTTGTTAGTATATATGCCTTCATTTTTCTTAATTCTCTTTAAGGAGGTGGGAATAATGGCTGTACCTTTTAGAAGAACTTCAAAAACTGCGAAAAGACAACGTCGCACTCATTTTAAATTACAGGTGCCAGGTATGACAGAATGCCCAAACTGTGGTGAAATGAAATTAGCTCACCGCGTATGCAAAGCTTGCGGAACATATAAAGGAAAAAATGTAGTGAACAACTAATTTTTCTTTGTAAAAGATAGAAAGCACAAGAACGCATCGTTCTTGTGCTTTTGTCATATCAGAGCATTCACGTTGGATGATTCGATATAGAAATAAAAATATAAAAAATAGTTGTAATAATATGAAAATAATTCATACTTAAAAGGAGATTAACTTTTTTTGGAGGGAACACGAGTGAAACCATACATATTGGAAGAACGTGAGAAAGGATACTTATTGTTTACAATTAATAGACCGGAAAAAAGAAATGCAGTTAATTATGAGATCATAGATGGCTTGAATGAAGCCGTTCAAAAAGCTTCAGACAGTAAGGCGAGAGCGCTTGTTATTACAGGAGCAGGTGATAAGGCTTTTTGCTCCGGCGGCGATTTATCAGTCTTTCATCAATTAAGATCAGACGAAGAAGCTTACGGTATGTTGTCTAAAATGGGGAGAGTTTTGACTGATCTCTTGCTGCTTCCAATTCCAACGATTGCTCTTATTAATGGAACAGCTGTTGGTGGAGGCTGCGAATTAGCCTCTGCATGTGATTTTCGGATTGCTAGACAAGGTGTGAAGGCAGGATTTGTACAAGGTAAACTGGCCATTACTACCGGGTGGGGAGGAGGAACGATGATTTTAGAAAAAATGCTTCCTGCCAATGGCTTGAAAATGTTGCTGGAGGCTGAACTCTATGATACCGAAGTGTTGAAGGAATTAGGGTTTCTGCACCATGTTTACCAAGAGGAGCATACATCAGGGCTTGAACGGTTTATCGAACGTTTTCTGAAAATAGATCGCGGTGTTCTGGCGGCATATAAGGAGATATCCATTCGCAAATGGCTAGAGAGTGATATCGCAGCAAGAATTGATGCGGAAATTAGACAATGCGCAGAGCTGTGGGCAAGGGAAGAGCATCATAATCAAGTCGCAAAATTTAATAATAAAAAGTAAATATAAGAAATATGGTATGATATCAGTCTATCTTTTCTAGTAGAAGCATATGAATGAATAAAAAGACTAGGAGGGAAATTCTGATGTCAACTACTCGTCAGGACGCATGGACATGTGATGAAGATTTGCTTCTTGCAGAAGTAGTTTTACGCCATATTCGTGAAGGCGGGACACAATTGCAGGCTTTTGAAGAAGTAGGTAAAAAGTTATCCAGAACAGCTGCGGCCTGTGGATTTCGCTGGAATTCATCTATTAGAAAACAGTATAAATCAGGAATTGAGCTGGCTAAGAAGCAGCGAAAAGAAGGGAAGCTAAGGCCTGTAGACGAAAAAAAAATACCGGGCAAAGAGACGGGGGGTTCCCTTTATCCTTGCGAGGAACAAGTACACGCCAAATTACAGCAATCCTCCCCTGAGGCAAATGAATTGTCATTTGAGGAATTATTGTCATATTTAACCAAACTCTATGATCAAGCCCATGATTCTTCTGAATATGAGGAAATCATCTTGAAATATGAAACAGAAGTGTATTCTCTTGAAAAAAAAATAAAAGACTTAACAGTGGAGAATGAGCGGCTCGAAAAAGAAATGAAGGCTATGGAGAGCGATTATAAGGCATTAATTGAAATAATGGAAAGAGCAAGGAAAATGGTTGTTTTAAAGGAAGAAGAATATGCCCAAAAGGTAAAATTTCAAATGGATAAAAACGGAAATTTAGAAAAACTAGATAGATAAAAGGAGCTGTCCTCAAAGGAGCGGTGTCAGGCATCACAATCGATTAATCGTGGATGCCTGACACTTTATGGGACAGCCCTTTTTTTGGTTAAGCATGCTTCTCATGAATTCCTTTCGGAAACCAAATGAGTGGATTTTCCCCTAAATCGCGATCTAATTCATAGCTGACAGACTTGAAGTCCATTTTTATCCAAAAATCTCTTGAGTTTACACGTGGATTTGTTTTGATCGGTATCCCTTTCTGTTTGGCGTATTCAACAAGAGCTGTGCCGTATCCTTTGCCTTGATAATCTGGTAGAACTTCTAATTTCCAGATTTCTAAATAATCCACAGCAGGCACAAAATATCGGTTAAATTTCCCTGAAACCTGATACATGCTCATTCTGGAGATTAGCTTATCACCAAAGTATATCCCGAAAAAAGGTGATTCGCTGTCATTTTCAATAATATTGGCTTCGAGATCTTCGGACATTGAGAGTTCTTGAAGTCCATATTCTTTAAATTTCTTGAATTCTTCCAGTGTTTTATAGTTTACTTTTAGTTTTTCGATGACGACTGCCATGAATAGGTCCCCCTTTGATATTGAAGTGTAAAAAACGGTATGATGTTCTTACAAGGTGAATACGTATATGAATAAACTTATTTATTAAAAAATATAAAAAATTAAGATTCTTTGCACTATTATTATATAACACTTACATTTGAAAAGGCTATATTACAAAGAAAACGATTACATTTTTTGCTTTAAATCATCCTTGAATAGTCAATCCTGCATTCTTTTCTATTAGTGTCGTTTATTTTTTTGCTTAATTATGGATTCTACTTCCTATACCAATAGGAATTCTTTATTTATAATAGAAGGGGAAAATGTTTGATTCAATGAACGATTATGGCAAAAAGGTTGTGATTGATACATGAAGATTGGAATTATTGGCGGGGGTTCAATCGGTCTGTTATTTGCTTTTTATTTAAGCCAGCGGCAACCTGTCTGTTTATATGTACGAACAAATGAGCAAAAGAATTTGTTAAAAGAAGAAGGGCTGCATCTAGTCCGCGGCAATGAAGAGTGGCGGCAGCAAATGGAAGTAAAATTATGTTCAGAATGGCGTGGATTAGAAAACGTGACATTCATTGCGCTGAAGCAATATCAGCTGCAAAACATTGACGAAATATTACAAATGTACGGCAGGGCAGAACATGCTCTTGTTTTTTTACAAAATGGAATGGGACATTTAAAGCTCCTTGACCGCCTAAATGGAGATCTCTATGTGGCTGCAGTGGAACAGGGCTCGATGAGAACATCCGGCAATTGTGTCTGCCATACTGGTATTGGCTCTACACGCATTGCTGCGTACAGGCAGGCTAACTCAGGCCTGCTTCCGTGGCTTGAATCTGAATTTACACACACGTTTCCTTTTCATATTGAGGAGGATTATGAGGTCATGCTGCTAAAAAAGCTTGTTGTTAATGCGGTCATTAATCCTTTAACAGCTGTTTTACAGGTGAAAAATGGAGATTTAATCACTAATCCATCTTATTTTCAGCTTGTTCAGCATCTTTTTAAAGAGATTGAACAAGGCTTACAGCTTTTTGATGGAGGCTATTTTGAAAATGTTCTGTCAGTCTGTAGAAAAACAGCGGAAAATCAATCCTCAATGTTGCGTGATTTGCTGGAAAAGCGGCCGACAGAAGTGGATGCTATTTTAGGCTATATATTGGAAAGTGCAGAGGAAAATGAAATAAACACTCCCGTTATAAAGGCTTTTTACTTTGCAGTGAAAGGAAAGGAGTGCCAAGTGAAGGAGTGAGGAGATGACAGGCTTCTTTTCATCGATTATTGCAACATTCGTGACTATTCCGTTGTTTGGGTATATAATCGTTTTTATTGTAAGTAAGTTGTTGACCAAGAAACATCGGAAATCCGTAGGGATTGCTCTTGACGTGACCACGCTGCTGCTAATTATATGCGTTCATTATATGATTATTGCCATATGGGGGACATCCCATCTTTGGCTGATTTTGATCATTATGCTCTTGATCGCAGCTATTTTTGTTGTGGTTCATTGGAAAGTCAAGCATGAAATTTATCTTGCTAAGGTGTTCAAGGGCTTTTGGCGTTTCAATTTTTTACTTTTTAGCACCGCCTATTTTGTTTTGCTGATTTATGGTCTTATTGTACGTATTAGTCTATCCATTGCAATGTCATAGATTTTGCGATACTTATCCTATTTTGAGAGCTTCTTGGATTACAATAAGGGCAACATGAATTTTGTTAGGAGAAAGGAAGTCATAAATGGAGATGGAGAATCTCTCGCTGCCGGCAGTCAATCGGTTTGCAACTGAATATTTGGCAGGCACAGTAGATATACAGCAATTATTTCATTATCAATACCAACTATCTGCCAGCTATACGGACAGACTTCTTGAATTGAAGAACCGGACATTTATGAGAAAAGAATTGATTCAATGTATTGAAAAATATATGGAACCGTTTCCTTCTTCAAGTGAAGTCAAACATTCATTAAGAAAGCTGGGAGAGGAGCGGTGTGTGGTAGTAATAGGCGGGCAACAGGCAGGTATACTGACGGGACCTCTATACTCGATACATAAAATCATCTCGATTATTGCCTTAGCAAGGCAAAAGGAAGACGAATTAGACATACCCGTCGTCCCGGTCTTTTGGATTGCTGGCGAGGATCATGATTTTCAGGAAGTTAATCATATTTATCTTGAGAAAGCAGGGAAAATCCAAAAGCTTGCCTATCCTGAACAAATCCGCGAAAAAAGAATGGTCTCTGAAATAGAGCTGAATCAGGAACAGTGTCTCGAATGGGTCGAGGAGATAGTAGAGACTTTCGGTGAAACAGAGCATACAAAAACACTTCTTTCATTTCTGCATTCAGCGGCAGAAAAATCAACGAGTTTCGTTGATTTTTTTGCTCATATGGTCATGGAACTGTTTAAAGATTACGGTTTGCTGATTGTAGATTCCGCTGATCCCGGGATACGGCATCTGGAAAAAGAAATCTTTATTTCTCAAATTGAGCGGGCTGCAGACATTACAAGAAGTGTAAAAGAAATGCAAAAAGAGATCACGGCGAAAGGCTTTCACAATATGATTGATATCAGTGAGCAAGCGGCCAATATTTTTTATCACGATCCGTATAATAGAGAACGGATTTTGCTGGAATATGATCCTGAAAGAAAATTGTATCTCGGGAAAAATGGTGCTGTTCGCTTTTCCCATTCTGAGCTATTGCTAAAAGCAGCAGAATTTCCTGAGCAATTAAGCAATAATGTTGTTACCCGTCCGTTAACGCAAGAATTGCTTTTTCCGACACTCGCTTTTATTGCCGGTCCTGGTGAAATCGCCTATTGGGCAGAATTAAAAAAGGTTTTTGAAGGTTTTGCAATGAAAATGCCCCCGATTGTTCCACGTCTGAATATTACACTATTAGATCGATCTGTTGAAACAGATTTACAGGAATTAGGGTTATCCCTTGAAGAGGTACTGATAGCAGGGACTGAAAAACAACAGCAAGCCTATTTAATGTCAGTGAAGGATCAGGAGCTTGATCAGCTATTTCAACTGACAAAGGATGAGCTTTTGGCAAACTATCAGCTGATCGAAAAAAAATTAGACAGAGGATTATTGGCGCTGTTAGAAAAGAATCGAACCCTTCTGCTGAAACAAATCGAATTTATGGAGACGAAGGCAGCGGATTCATTGGAGAAAAAGCATGAAGCGATCCTGAATAAGTATCGCAGGGTGCAAAACAAACTTCGTCCGCTAGGGGCACCGCAGGAACGAATGTTAAATGCCCTGCAGTATATGAACAGTTACGGAATTTATTTTTTCGCTGATTTAGCACGATTGACTTATACATTTGATGGAAGCCATAAAGTAATAAAGATATAAAAACGGAGGAGCTGTCCCAAAAGTAAAGGTGACAGGCACCACAAAAACGTATCTATTATCACTTTGCATTTATAGGCATTGGATATCGATCGGTTGTGGATGTCTGAATCCCTTATGGGACAGTCTTTTTTTTGCAGGAATATAGAGGATTCTGTCATTAAATATGTCAATAAAACACAGGAGGATTTTTCTTAGTTTAGGTGAATTAAAAAATAGGTGGAGGAAAGTGGAGGGATGTGGTAAAGTTGACTTAGAAAGTGGGTGTAATAGGTATGTTCATGGGCGAATATCATCATAATGTTGATACGAAAGGCCGCTTGATCGTGCCTGCTAAATTCCGCGAAGATCTGGGAGAAATATTTATATTGACCAGAGGTCTTGATCAGTGCTTGTTTGGTTACCCGTTGGATGAGTGGAAGGTGATTGAGGATAAATTAAAAAATCTTCCATTGACAAAAAAAGATGCCCGCGCATTTACGCGCTTCTTTTTTTCAGGTGCCACTGAATGCGAAATTGATAAACAAGGCCGCATAAATATAGCAACCCCGCTCGTGAACTACGCAAAGCTTGAAAAAGAATGTGTTGTCCTAGGTGTTTCCAATCGAATTGAAATATGGAGCAAGGATATTTGGGGTGATTATTTCAGTGAGTCAGCGGATTCTTTTGCTGAGATTGCAGAAAATATGATCGGGTTTGATATATAATAAATCGTTAAAATAAGATATCCTATTGGTTCGTTTGGAAAGGTGGAAACACATGTTTAATCATACAACTGTTTTATTAAATGAAGCTGTTGACGGCCTAAATATTAGGCCTGATGGAATATATGTAGACTGTACATTGGGTGGAGCCGGACATAGTGAGTTAATACTTTCAAAGCTGAAAGAAAACGGGAAATTATATGCTTTTGATCAGGATGAAACAGCGATTGCTCATGCACAAAATAAATTGTCTTTGTATGGTGATAAATTAACAATCATTAAAAGTAATTTTCTCCATTTGACTGATGAATTAGCAAAATTGAATGTGTTTGAAGTTGATGGCGTTCTTTATGACTTAGGTGTTTCTTCCCCACAGCTGGATAACCCGGAAAGGGGTTTTAGCTATCATCATGATGCTCCGCTTGATATGAGAATGGACAAGGAAGCCAGTCTTACTGCGTATGAAGTCATCAATCATTGGACATATGAGGCTTTGGTTAGGATTTTTTTCCGCTACGGCGAAGAGAAATTTTCCAAGCAAATTGCCCGCAAAATTGAAACTACCCGCGAAATGGCTCCAATTGAGACGACCGGACAGCTGGTGGATTTGATAAAAGAAGCGATACCGGCACCGGCACGAAGAAAGGGCGGACATCCGGCGAAAAGAATTTTTCAGGCAATCCGGATTGCTGTGAATGATGAATTAGGCGTTTTTGAAAATTCTCTTCAGCAGGCAATTGAGCTGTTAAAACCGGGCGGGAGAATCTGCGTTATTACCTTTCATTCACTGGAAGATCGAATTTGCAAATCAGCTTTTAAGCAGGCTAGCGATCTGCCTGATTTACCTCCAGGACTGCCGGTTATACCGGATGAATATCAACCCATTTTAAAGCTAATCACAAGAAAGCCTGTTATTCCAAGTGAAGAGGAATTAGAGCATAATAACCGTGCTAGATCTGCAAAACTCCGGATTGCTGAAAAGCGAGTATAATGATTCCACATTACTATATTACTGACTAGGAGGGAAATCGCATGGGTAATTTAGCAAACCAGCTTCGCCGCGAGCAACAAGTTGAACACAAACAAAAGGATAAATTTCACGTTAATAAGAGAGCAACCGACAAGAATTCTTTGTTTTCACCAGGAGAAAAAATTTTAGGTGTCATCTTCGGTGCATTTGTTTGTTTTGGAGCGGTGCATATCATTTCCAATCAAGCATCTATCTATGCGTTAAACAAAGATATCGAAGTTACAAAGAAAGACATTCAGGAACAGCAGCGGATTAACAGTGATTTAAATATCCAAGTCAGTGAATTAAGCCAATATGATCGAATCAAAGAAAAGGCTAGGGAATTAGGACTTGAGTTAAATGATCAAAACGTTAAGGTTGTGCAGGAATAATGATTAAAAAACAACGAAATATTAATTTTGGAGCAGCGATATTTTTTGTAATATTTGGCCTGCTCTTTTTTGTCTTATTTTTCCGCTTTCTGTATATTCAAGGAACCGGCAAAGCGGAAGGCCAGGTTTTAGCAGCAAAGGCGGAACAAAAATATACCGGAACAACCACAATAGAGGCTAAACGAGGGACGATCTATGATCGCAACGGAGAGGTCATTGCAGAGGATAGGAGCTCGTATAGCTTGATTGCCATCCTTGATAAATCAATGAAATCAGATAAAAAGGCACAATATGTGGTGGATGCTGAAAAAACGGCAAGCGAACTGGCGAAATATATAGATTTAAAAGAATCACAAATTCTAGATATCATCCGTGACGGGCAAAAGGCAGACCGTTTTCAGGTAGAATTCGGTTCAGCTGGACGGGATATTACCGTTGAGACAAAAAAGAAGATAGAAAAACTGAATCTTCCCGGGATCACTTTTATCCGAAATATGAAGCGTTTTTATCCGAATGGTATTTTTGCTTCCCATGTAGTTGGTTATACAGAAACAAAGGATGAAAAAAAACGTACGACAACGATCGGGAAAATTGGAATAGAAAGCAGTTTGAATGAATATTTAACCGGAAAGGACGGCTCCTTTCAATATGAGAGCGATGTCTGGGGATATTTGCTCCCGAATGGAAAGGAAAAAATCACACCGGCTCAGGATGGGAAAGATGTGTACTTAACGATTGATCGGAAAATTCAAATTCTCCTCGAAGATGCGATGAATAAAGTAAATAAAGAATACAAACCGAAGAAAATGATTGGGATTGTAGCTGATGCCAAAACAGGAGAAATCCTGGCAATGGGACAGCGACCGACCTTTGATCCGAAGACAAGGGAAGGGATTAATGACAGCTGGTACAATGAAGCCGTAGAGATCTCTTTTGAACCGGGATCCACGATGAAAACATTTACGCTTGCTGCTGCTGTTCAAGAAGGTGTTTTCAATCCATATGATACATATCAATCAGGCCGATATGTCGTTGACCCGAAATCCAAGGCAGTGCCGGACCATAATGGCGGAAACGGCTGGGGGACGATTACTTACCTTGAAGGGGTACAGCGATCGTCGAATGTTGCCTTTGCCAAATTGGCGAATGAGAAAATTGGCTTTGATAAGTTTAGAGAGTATATCAGTTTGTTTGGCTTTGATAAGCCGACTGGAATTGATCTACCAAATGAAACAAGCGGGAAAATCGCTTACCAATATGCCATTGAGAAAGCCACAACCGCCTTTGGACAGGGAACGGCCATTACTCCTATCCAGCAGGTGCAGGCAGCCACGGCTATTGCCAATGATGGGAAGATGATGCAGACGCATGTAGTAGATAGAATTGTCGATCCTAATATGGGAAAAACCATTACACAGGCGAAACCAAAGGTTGTCGGGACGCCAATTTCTGAAAGCACAGCCAAGCAGGTAAGAGATTATTTAGAAACAGTTATCACATCCGAAAAAGGCACGGGGCATAATTATGCCATTGAGGGCTATGCGGTTGCCGGAAAGACAGGAACGGCACAAATCCCCGCAAAAGGCGGCTACCTATCAGGCTTCAATAATTATATCTTTTCCTTTTTAGGCATGGCACCAAAGGATGATCCAAGGCTGATTGTTTATGTTGCCGTACAACAACCAAATCTTGATAAGAATCCGGACGGCGCTGTTCCGGTTTCCATGATTTTCAACTCGGTGATGAAAAATAGTCTTCAATATTTACAAATTGAACCGAGCGATCAAAAGCCGATAGAGGCAATGTCCGTCCCGAATGTAACGAATCTTCCACTGACTGAGGCTAGGGAGAAACTGGCTGGCATGGGCTTTGCTCCTGTCATATTAGGAAATGGTTCCAAGGTGACCGGTCAAATACCTGCAGCGAAGGAGCAATTGCTTGCGGGAGAGCGGGTAATTTTGAAGACAAATGGAAAATTAACGGCTCCAGACATGACAGGCTGGTCACTAAGGGATGTAATGAAAGTGGCAGAATTGGCCAACATGAAGCTAAGTTCAACAGGTAGCGGCTACGTAATGAAACAAAATGTGGCTGCGGGAGCTATTCTAAAAGAGGGAGACCATTTGATTGTTGAATTGGAAAAGTCATCTAAGACTGCGAGGAAGACCGGAAATGAAGAAAATGGATCCAAGGAATCAGCAGTTGAGGTGAAAGACTAACGATGGTCTCTTCCGATAGAAGTTCGTGATTCTATTGGAGGGAGTACAAGCATATATTGGAACGAGCCATATATGAAAGGGGTTCGTTCTTTTATGCGTGTATCAAATGTTACGGTTAGAAAAAGGCTTACCATTGTCTTATTAATCGGATTTTTGATTTTTTCCATTATTGATGTTCGTTTAGGATATGTACAGTTCCTTTTAGGTGATAGTTTAACGGAAAAGGCAAAGGGGCTGTGGAGCCGTAATATTCCGTTTGAACCTAATCGCGGCGAAATTGTTGATCGCAATGGTGTTGCGTTGGCGGCTAATGTCAGTGCCCCAACAGTATATGTTGTCCCACGTCAAATCAAAAATCCCGCAGAGGCGGCAGAGAAAATTGCTGCTGTGTTAAATATGTCAAAGGAAAAGGCTTATCAATTGATAACCAAAAAGGAAAGCAGCGTAAAGATTCCAGAGGGGCGGAAAATTTCCCATCAAAAAGCAAAAGAAGTCCGCGCTTTAGGAATAGAGGGAGTATATATTGGAGAGGATTCGAAACGCCATTATCCATTTGGCAATTATCTGTCACATGTCCTTGGCTTTACGGGGATCGATAATCAGGGATTAATGGGTTTAGAATTATTCTATAATAAAGAATTAAGCGGCAAAACGGGCTCGGTAAAGTTCTATGCTAATGCTAAAGGAGAGCGGATGAATGATATGGCAGATGATTATGAGCCCCCTGTTAACGGACTTGATTTAAGGTTGACAATCGATTCAAGGATCCAGACCATTATGGAGCGAGAATTTGATAATGCGGAAGCGGTCTATCATCCAGACGGATTAATTGGGATTGCCATGGATCCGAACACAGGAGAAATTCTGGCTATGTCAAGTCGTCCGAGCTTTGTACCGGATGATTTTCGGAATGTGGCCCCAGAGATTTATAATCGCAACCTCCCGGTGTGGAGTACATATGAGCCGGGGTCCACGTTTAAGATCATTACATTAGCCGCAGCCCTTGAGGAAGGCAAGGTAAATCTGGAGAGGGATTATTTCCATGATCCAGGTTCTGTAACAATAGGTGGAGCGAAGCTTAGATGCTGGAAAAGAGGCGGGCACGGTAGTCAATCCTTCCTAGAGGTCGTGCAAAACTCCTGTAACCCCGGATTTGTTGAACTAGGTGAAAGACTGGGCAAGGAAAAGCTATTTAAGTATGTCAAGGATTTCGGCTTTGGGCAAAAAACCGGAATAGACCTGCAGGGAGAAGGAACCGGCATCCTTTTTAATTTAGAGCGTGTCGGTCCGGTTGAGCAGGCGACCACTGCATTCGGACAAGGGGTTTCTGTCACACCTATTCAACAGGTGACGGCTGTTTCCGCTGCCATCAATGGGGGCACCTTATATACGCCGTATATCGCCAAAGAACTAATTGATCCGAAAACGGGAGAAGTAGTTATGGAAAAAAAACCAGCAGCCAAGCGAAAGGTTATTTCAGAGAAAACATCGGAACAAATCCGTTATGCACTGGAAAGTGTGGTGGCACAGGGAACAGGAGGAAAAGCGTTTGTAGAAGGTTATCGTGTCGGAGGGAAAACAGGGACCGCACAAAAGGCACAGAATGGCCGCTATCTGGAGAACAACCATGTTGTTTCGTTCATTGGCTTCGCACCAGCGGATGATCCAAAAATCGTTATATATATTGCTGTGGATAATCCAAAAGGAACCATCCAATTCGGGGGTACTGTTGCTGCTCCGATTGTTGGAAATATAATTGGGGACAGTCTGCGGGCAATGGGGGTAGAGCCGAGAAAGGAACAGATTGAAAAAAAGATTAAATGGACGGATACACCGATGATTGAAGTGCCTGATCTTCTTGGAATGACAAAAATGGAAATTGGTGAAGTGATGTTAAATTTGAAAATTGATGCCAGTGGCGAAGGGAATACGGTGGTAAGACAAACACCGCAGGCCGGAGTGAAGTTAAAAGAGGGTTCGACGATTCGACTTTATTTTGACAATGTAGAGGATTAAGATAGAAAAGGCGGCAATCGTAAATGTTCGCCGCCTTTTCCTATTTTTGCGAAAAAATATACAGGATGTTAAAACGTAAATGGCTAAATAGCCATTTTTCATGTACAATAAAATCGCTATTGTTTTAGATACAATCTTTCTTTTTGAGAGGATTTGAGGAAATTGAAATTACATACTTTACTTTCGCAGCTATCGCCGTTTATCGCAACGGCTAGCGGGAATCCGGAAATTACCTCGATTGAAAATGATAATCGTAAGGTGAAACAAGGGAGTTTATTTGTTTGTATTAAAGGCTACACAGTAGATGGGCATGATTTTGCAGCCGCTGCAGAGGAGAGTGGAGCAGCTGCAGTCTTGGCAGAAAGAGAATTGCCGTTAACCATTCCGGTCGTCGTCATTAAGGATACAAAAAGGGCACTGCCGATACTGGCGGATTATTTCTACGGTCATCCCACGCAAAACCTTCATTTGATTGGGATAACCGGTACTAATGGAAAAACAACAACTAGCCATTTGATTGAACAATTACTCACCGATGAAGGGAGAAAAGCAGGGTTAATCGGAACGATGTATACGAAAATCGCTGGTGAAATTCAGGATACAAAGAATACAACTCCGGAAAGCTTAACCTTGCAAAAGATTTTCAAAAAAATGGTGGATGTGCAAGTTGATTCGGCTGTGATGGAGGTATCCTCACATGCGCTTGTGGAAGGAAGAGTGCATGGTTGTGATTATGATGTTGCAGTTTTTACCAATTTGACACAGGATCATTTAGATTTCCACAAAACAATGGATGAATATCGACGGGCGAAGGGACTGTTGTTTGCCCAGTTGGGAAATGCTTATTACGACAACAAACCAAAGTATGCAGTATTGAATGCAGATGATCCAGCAAGTCAGGGCTATATTCAGTCTACCGCAGCTAAAGTTGTAACATACGGGATTGAACGGGAAGCGGATTTTCGTGCGGTCTCCATTAAAATGTCGCCGTACGGAACAGACTTCCTGTTAGAGAGTCCTTTTGGCAGGAGACACGTCAAGCTGCAGCTGATTGGCAGGTTTAGTGTATACAATGTCCTGGCCGCCATTGCTGCCGGTGCTGTTTCCGGAATAGGCTTGGATTCAATCCTTTCATCGATCGAAAAAGTAAAAGGAGTTTCCGGAAGGTTCGAGCCGGTGGAGGCCGGACAGGATTTTACCGTCATTGTCGATTATTCACATACCCCTGACAGTTTGGAAAATGCTTTAAATACTGTTCGACAATTTGCTGAAAAACGAATCTTTGTCGTGGTCGGCTGCGGAGGAGACAGAGATCGGTCAAAGCGCCCGCTCATGGCTGAAATTGCCTGCAGGCTGGCGACAGATCCGGTATTTACCTCTGACAATCCCCGAACAGAAGACCCTGAAGCGATTTTGCGTGAAATGGAGTCCGGTGTGCCTGGGAAATCCTATAAAAAAATAACGGATCGAAAAGAAGCGATTGAATATGCCATTAATGAGGCTGGTAAAGGGGATGTCATTTTAATTGCAGGGAAAGGGCATGAAACCTACCAGCAAATCGGCCATAATTTCTTTGACTTTGATGATCGGATTGTGGCGAAAATGGCGATTGAGGAGAGAAAGAAATGATAGCGTTTTGGCATGACACCGCTTTGTCTTTTTCCGGGCGAAGCGGTCTGAAGGGTATTAGGAAATCATATGATCTAGTTATGGCTACGGCCTGTAAAAAACAACCAAGAGAGTTAAGAAAGGGGGGAGTGATATGCTAGTACAGGTTATATTCTTTACGACTTTATTAGCCTTCCTTATCACAGTCTTGTTATCACCTATTATGATCCCTTTCTTGAAAAGATTAAAATTTGGACAAAGTATTCGAGAAGAAGGACCGAAATCTCATCAGAAAAAAACCGGTACACCGACAATGGGCGGGGTCATGATTGTATTGTCTATTATTGTGACTACATTAGTCATGACGGGCAAATTCAGTGAACCAACTGCCAAAACCTATTTGCTTTTATTTGTCACCGTTGGGTTTGGGGTTTTGGGATTTATTGATGATTTTATCAAAGTAGTAATGAAAAGGAATCTTGGTCTCACTTCAATGCAAAAATTATTGGGTCAGATCCTTGTCTCGGTTGTATTTTTCTTTATTTTACAGGAACTGAATTTTTCAACAGCTGTGAGCATTCCGTTCACAGATTATTCGTTAGAGCTCGGATATTTTTATGCGCTGTTTATTGTATTTTGGCTGGTAGGCTTTTCAAATGCTGTCAATTTGACAGATGGACTTGATGGACTCCTTTCTGGAACAGCTGCGATTGCTTTTGGGGCTTTTGCAGTTTTAGCGTGGAATCAATCACAATATGAAATTTCAATTTTTTCCGTTGCTGTTGTCGGAGCCGTACTAGGGTTTCTTGTATTCAATGCCCATCCCGCAAAGGTTTTTATGGGGGATACCGGATCGTTGGCATTGGGCGGAGCCATCGCTGCGATTGCCATTTTGACCAAGCTGGAATTGATCTTAATCATAATCGGCGGTGTTTTTGTTATTGAAACCTTATCGGTTATTCTGCAGGTTATTTCCTTTAAAACAACGGGAAAGCGGATTTTCCGTATGAGTCCCCTGCACCATCATTATGAGTTGCTGGGTTGGAGCGAGTGGCGTGTAGTAGTAACCTTCTGGTCAGTCGGTTTATTATTTGCGATAATCGGAATTTATATTGAGGTGTGGTTATAATTGAAAACGATTGATACGTATCTTCATAAAAAAATATTAGTCTTAGGATTGGCCAAAAGCGGAGTCGGGGCTGCATCTTTGTTACATAAACTAGGTGCATTTGTGACGGTAAATGATTATAAACCACTGTCGGAAAATCCCGAGGCACAAGGGTTATTAGAGCAAGGAATTACAGTTATATGTGGAGGGCATCCGATCGAGCTATTGGATGAAGGATTTGAATTAATCGTCAAAAATCCGGGAATTCCATACCATAACCCGATGGTTGAAGAAGCGATTAGGCGGGGGATTCCTGTTATCACTGAGGTTGAACTTGCTTATCAAATTTCTGAAGCACCTTTCATAGGAATTACGGGAACGAATGGAAAAACAACCACTACAACACTGGTGTTTGAAATGCTTAATGAAGGAAAGAAAAAGCCGCTTATCGCGGGAAATATTGGCACTGTTGCCTCTGAGGTTATCCAGCAGGCAGAAGCTGACCAACACATTGTCATTGAACTCTCTTCGTTTCAATTAATGGGGATTCGAAGCTTCAAGCCTCATATTGCCATCGTCACAAACATTTACGATGCCCATCTTGATTACCATGGGACAAAAAGAGAATACGTAAATGCAAAATCAAATATTACAAAAAACCAAACAAAAGAGGACTTTTTCATTGTTAATGCTGAACAGGATATTGTAATGGAGCTTGCGGACAGTTCCAAGGCACAGATTATTCCATTTTCAACGAAAAGGGCCCTTGAATCAGGTGCCTTTATACAAGACGGCTGGGTTATGTTCAATGGGGAACAGATTATGAAAACGGAAGATATTAGATTGCCAGGATCCCATAATCTTGAAAATATTTTAGCTGCAGTTTCTGCAGCGAAATTATCCGGTGTCTCAAATGAGGCAATTTTCAACGTGCTCAGTACCTTTGCCGGGGTAAAACATCGCTTGCAGTTTATTAAAGAAGTGCAAGGTAGAAAGTTTTACAATGATTCAAAGGCGACTAATATATTAGCGACAAAAAATGCTCTGGCAGCTTTTAACGAACCTACCATTCTGCTTGCGGGAGGACTTGACCGCGGAAATGAATTCGATGAATTGGTTCCGTCTTTTAAAAATGTAAAAGCGATCATTACATTTGGGCAGACAGCAGAAAAAATGGAAAAGGCAGCCAAACAGGCTGGAATAAAAATAATCAAGCGTGTCGATAATGTTAAAACAGCCGTTCCTCTTGCTTATCAGCTTTCAGAGACTGGAGATGTTATTTTATTATCACCTGCATGTGCCAGCTGGGATCAATTTAAAACTTTTGAAGTAAGGGGAGACATTTTTGTTGAAGCGGTGCATATGCTTAAGTAAGGGCTTGTCTTTATAGGAAGCAGAACAGCTTGGTTTTTGTATATACAGACTGCTTTCTACTGTTTCTTACATAGGCTCAAAAACTTGCATTTCGAGGTGTAGTCTTGTGCCGACAAAAAAATCGACTCCTGACATGATATTAATGATCCTGACTTTTTCTCTATTAACAATTGGTCTTATTATGGTGTACAGTGCGAGTGCTATCTGGGCAGAATATAAATTTGATGACTCATTTTTCTTTGCTAAACGTCAACTGCTGTTTGCCACGGTCGGGGTCATCGCGATGTTTTTTATTATGAATATTGATTATTGGACTTGGAAAACATGGGCTAAAATGCTCGTTATCATCTGTTTTGTTCTTTTGGTGCTCGTATTGATTCCAGGGGTCGGAAACGTTCGCAATGGTTCAAGAAGCTGGATTGGAATCGGTGCCTTTTCCATCCAGCCGTCAGAATTCATGAAATTGGCCATGATTACTTTTTTGGCAAAATTTCTATCTATGCGGCAAAAATATATTACCTCGTTTAAAAAGGGGCTGGCACCTTCCTTGGGTTTGGTTTTCTTAGCGTTTGGCATGATTATGCTTCAGCCGGATTTAGGGACGGGCACAGTGATGATCGGAACCTGTATCGTCATGATCTTTATCGCAGGTGCCCGGATTAAACATTTTGTCATTCTGGGGTTAATTGGGGCAGCCGGATTTGTAGTTCTTGTTTTGTCGGCTCCTTATCGTATAAAGCGGATTACCTCCTTTCTGGATCCATGGGAGGATCCGCTTGGAAGTGGTTTTCAGATTATTCAATCCTTATATGCAATTGGTCCCGGAGGCTTATTTGGATTAGGACTCGGTCAAAGCAGGCAAAAATTCTTTTATCTGCCAGAGCCACAAACAGATTTCATTTTTGCGATATTAGCAGAAGAATTGGGTTTTATCGGAGGCTCTCTTATCCTATTGTTATTTGCCCTGCTGCTGTGGCGCGGAATTCGCATTGCCTTAGGGGCGCCGGATCAATACGGGAGTTTTTTAGCTGTCGGCATTATCGCGATGATTGCGATACAGGTAATGATTAATATCGGAGTGGTTACCGGGCTCATGCCTGTAACCGGGATTACTCTTCCTTTTTTGAGCTATGGGGGTTCCTCGTTAACCCTGATGTTGATGGCGATAGGGGTATTATTAAATATCAGCCGCCATTCACGCTATTGATAAAGAGTTGGTCTATATATGGCCAGCTTCTTTTTTTGTAACAAAAAAATTATTGATCGATTACATTATGAATAAATTCTCTTGATGTTCCCTTATAATGATTTAGAATATAGTAGAATGGAAAAGACAATTGTCCTTTTTTCTAATACACTAATAATGGAAACATTGTTTTCATGAAATTAGGTACTTGAGTGTTTCTTATTCTATGGTATGATTTTTTAATATTTGTCTTGAGGTGAAACAATGAAGATTGCTGTTAGCGGGGGAGGAACCGGAGGTCATATCTATCCGGCACTGGCTCTGATACGTGAAATAAAAAAGGAAAATAATCAGGCAGAATTTTTATATATTGGTACTGAAAAAGGCCTGGAAAACAAGCTTGTACCGCGTGAAAATATCCCGTTCAAATCGATACATATCACAGGCTTTAAGAGAAAATTATCCTGGGAAAATGTTAAAACAATTCTCCGCTTTATGAAAGGGGTAAATCAAAGCAAGCAAATGCTGAGGGAGTTTAAGGCTGATGTGGTAATTGGAACAGGTGGATATGTATGCGGTCCTGTGGTGTATGCTGCAGCTAAGCTGGGAATCCCGACAATCATCCATGAACAAAACAGTGTGCCCGGATTAACGAACAAATTCTTAAGCCGCTATGTTGATCGGATTGCTGTTTGCTTTCCTGAAGCAAAAGCGTTTTTTCCGGAAGAAAAAGTGGTGATGACTGGAAATCCGCGCGCATCGGAGGTATTACATCAGGATGGGATAAAGGGGCGGTTGTCTGTTGGTTTAAATCTTACGGATCCGGCAGTTCTGATAGTGGGAGGCAGCCGGGGAGCAAGGCCAATTAATGAGGCAGTCTTGCAATCGCTGAGTAAGGTTGGAGAAAGGCCGTATCAGATGCTGTATGTAACGGGAGAAGTACATTATGATAAGGTAAAGAAAGAAGTGGAACAAATGGGAAGTCCGAAAAATGTCGTGATTCAGCCATTTGTTCATAATATGCCAGAAGTTCTTGCCGGAACTGACTTAACGGTAGCTAGGGCTGGTGCAACGACACTGGCTGAATTAACCTCGCTCGGTATTCCAAGTATCTTAATTCCAAGTCCCTACGTGACGAATAATCATCAGGAGAAAAATGCCAGATCACTGAGCGATCATGGCGCTGCGGAGTTATTGCTTGAAAAAGATTTAACAAGTGAGAAATTGCTGGATACGATTGATCAAATTTTGTTAAATAAGGATAGGCTGCGGGAAATGAAACATGCAGCCAAAGAGCTGGGAATCCCGGATGCCGCTCAAAGACTGTACCGGTTGATGCAGGAGCTTAAACAGAGTAAACAGTTGCCTAATTAAAGGTTTTGCATATACTATTGGAACTAAGTTGTCGCTTATTGTTTGTCAAGCTTTAGTGTCCACTGATCAACGTGTTTAGGAGGATACAATGAACGATTTTATTGCTGAATTAAAAAGTATGAATGTTGGGCAAGTCAAGGAATACGAACCTTTAGCGAGCCATACAACAATAAAAATCGGCGGCCCTGCTGATCTTTTTATTGAGCCGTCATCAATTGAAAATTTAGAAAAGGTTATGGAATGGATTCGTCATCATCATCTCAAATGGAGAGTTATCGGACGCGGATCCAATTTACTCGTTTCAGATAATGGGATAGAAGGCGCTGTTATAAAACTCGGAGAAAAGTTGAACGGGATGGAAATATATGGTTCAAACCTTATCGTGGGTGCGGGTTATTCTCTTATCAGTCTAGCTGTATCTGCAGGCAAGCAGGGCTTATCCGGTCTTGAGTTTGCCAGCGGCATTCCCGGCTCTGTCGGCGGTGCGGTATATATGAATGCCGGTGCACATGGTTCAGATATTTCCAAGGTGTTAACGGAGGCGCACATCCTGTTTGAAGACGGGGCATTTGAGTGGCTGAGTAATGAAGAGATGGAGTTTGCCTATCGTACTTCCCTCCTGCAGAAAAAACGTCCAGGGATTGTGGTAGAGGCAAAGTTTCAATTGACTCCCGGCAATCGGGATGAGATTGTCTCAGTAATGCAAAAAAATAAGGATTATCGAAAGGAAACGCAGCCATGGAATTACCCGTGCGCAGGCAGCATTTTTCGTAATCCTCTCCCGCTTTATGCGGGAAGGCTGATTCAGGATTCGGGATTGAAGGGATATAAGATTGGCGGTGCGCAAATTTCACATATGCATGGAAACTTCATCGTTAATGCAGGCAATGCTAAGGCGGAAGATGTATTACAGTTGATTGAATTTGCGCGAAAAACAATATTTGACAAATATCAAGTTAAGATGGAAACCGAAGTAGAAATAATAGGTAAAAAGTCTCAGTAAAGATGAAGCCTAAATTGCCATTTATTGTGTTATAATTTTGAGTGATATTAAAGTATCAAAACAAATCCATGATAACGGCATGAATATTCGTGCCGTTGTTTTATCTTCCCTTTTCAGATTTTGAAATGTGATGATAAGGAAAACAAGGGGAGAATTTGTACAGCCTGTTGGATATTGAACGCGGGGTGATTGGGTGGAAAATGGAAAAATCGTCTCTATCGAAGATAGAATTCCAAAATTAAAGCAGCAGCGGAAGAAAAGAGCCAATCGCAGACTGATCCTGCTTTTATTGTTATTTTTTTTGCTGATAGCTTGTATCATCTATTTTCAGTCTCCCATAAGCCAAGTAAAGACCATTAATATTTCTGGAAATAGAGGATATTCAGTAAAAGAGATCACTGAATCTGCCGATATTTCAAATGATACAAATATATGGAAAGTGAAGGGAAAGGTTGTAGAGGGTAAATTAAAAAGGTTACCAGAAATTAAAGAGGCTGATGTGCAGATACGTTGGTTTAATACTGTCTCTATTCAAATAGAAGAATATAGCAGGATTGCCTATATTTCAAAAGGGAAATTTTTTCTTCCGGTTTTAGAAAACGGAACAGTGCTTGAAGATAAAAAAACATCTTCTCTTCCTTTGAATGCTCCTGTCCTTTATAGTTTTTCCGAAGGAGAAAAATTAAAAGTGATGATAGAAAGCCTGGAAAAACTTCCTCCAGAAGTTTTAAATTCCATATCTGAGATTCATCATACTCCGAAAAAAACGGACGCCTATCATATTTCCCTCTTTATGAATGACGGAAATGAAGTGAATGCGACGATTAAAACTTTTGCTGAAAAGATGTCTCATTATCCTTCGATACTAAGTCAGCTGGGTTCGGATAAAAAGGGAATTATAGATTTGGAGGTTGGATCATACTTTAAAGCTTATGAACAGGCAGAAGGAGATGATCTAAGTGGATCCGAAGAAGATCGTCAAGAAGAATAAGGTCATTATTACGATCGTTTGCCTTGTGTTTGGCTTCTTGGTCTCCTTTTCTTATCATTTAACGAAAAACCAGGGGAATAAATCGAATATCACCAGTAGTCAGTTTGAGAGGGATATGGAATTAAAAGACGAACTGATTAAGCAGGAAGAAAAAAATCAAAATCTGCAAAAAGAGCTTGCGAAAAAGCAGCAGCAAGTATTAGAGATTGAAAAGCAATTATCGAATGAAGCACAAATTTATTTTAATTTGGCTGAGGATGCAGAAAAATACCGTATGTATTTAGGAAAAGTAAAGGTAAAAGGCGAAGGGGTGCAGGTTACGTTAGCTGACGGCAATTACCATCCGAACGAAGAAACTGCCAATAATTATATCGTTCATGAGCACCATGTATTTAAGGTCATTAATGAACTGTATATTTCCGGGGCAAGTGCTGTTGCCATCAATGGGCAGCGACTGACACGCCAATCCTATATTCTTTGCAATGGCCCTGTCATTGAGGTGGATGGCTATCAGCATCCCGCACCTTTTGTTATTACGGCTATCGGCAATCCTAATACGATGGCAGAGGCTTTAATCATTCAGGATGGTATAAGAGATTTATTGGTAAATGAAAATGTACAATTTTCACTCGAAAAAAAAGAACAAGTCGTCATCAATGCCATCTATGGCAACCAATAAAGACTAGAAGGCAGGGGGATCGGACATTAAAAATAAAAAATTTATCAGTATGACGATTATTACTTTTATTATCGGCTTTATGATGGCTGTACAATTTCAAACCGTTCGAGAGCCTGTTGTCCGTGATACCCGCGATTCAAGACAGCTTAGGGAGGATCTACTGAAGGAAAAAGAAAGGCAGTTAAGTCTCACACGCGAGATCCAATCAAATGAGGAAAAACTGCAAAAATATGAAACAGAAAGAGCCCAAAGTAAGTGGGAAATTCTCAAGGAAACACTGAATGAGCTGAAGGCAGAGGCTGGCATGACAGAAGTTGAGGGGCCCGGAATAGTGATTGGCATTGAACCCCTTGAAGAAGAGCTTTTGCTTGGAAAACCGGTACAATCTATTTCACCGGATTTAATACGACAACTCATAAATGAATTAAATCAATATGGGGCAAAGGAAATTTCGATAGATGACCAGCGATTGATTAATTCGACAGTGATTCGCGACATAAATGGTGAAACAAAGGTTGACGGATACGCGCTAACCAGATTTCCCATTAAGATAAAAGTGATTGTTAAGAATGCTGAAAATGCTGAAAGACTGTATAAGCAGATGCAGGTGTCCAAATCGGCAGATGACTTTTTTATTGATAATTTTCGATTATCCATTTCAGAACCTCAGTCAAAAGTAGTGATAGCGGCGTATCAGGATACAATAAGAATCCGAAATTTAGAACTTGCCGAAATTAAAGGAGGGTGAATATGTGGCTTCCCATACTCGGGTTACTTATTGGTTTGATTCTGGGGATGCTCACGGATATTAGAATTCCGGTTGAGTATTCTAACTATTTATCGATTGCCGTACTTGCTGCGCTTGATACGTTGCTTGGAGGGATCAGAGCCTACCTGCAGGGGATATATGATGAAAAGGTGTTTGTTTCAGGTTTCTTCTTCAATATAATCCTGGCTGCAAGTTTAGCTTTTCTAGGTGTACATCTTGGTGTAGACTTGTATTTAGCAGCAGTGTTTGCATTCGGTGTAAGACTGTTTCAAAATATTGCGGTTATCCGCAGAATTATTATAACGAAAATGTCAATGAAGAAAGAAAAAATGTAAAAAATTATATTTTTAGAAAGGGAAATAATTTAGCTTTGCCGAATATTTCTAAGATATAAGTGACATATCATGATCAAAGACGCATACAACAGCATACACTTTATTGCAATAACGAAATAGAAAGTGTGTGCGGAAGCTTTATTCTTTAATTAATTGACTCGCTAAAAACAGTAATTGTAAAGGGAGGTGCCATAGAATGAACAGCAATGAAATATATGTGAGCCTTGACATCGGTACATCCAGTGTGAAAGTTATCATAGGTGAAATGGTCAATGACTCGTTAAATATTATCGGAGTAGGCAATGTTCCATCTGAAGGACTGCGTAAAGGTTCGATTGTTGACATAGATGAGACCGTTCATTCTATTCGAAGAGCAATAGAACAGGCTGAAAGAATGATAGGCATGGATATCAGGACTGTAATTGTAGGAATTACAGGCAACCATGTTGTGCTTCAGCCATCTCATGGTGTTGTTGCTGTTTCGAGTGAAAACAGAGAGATCAGCGATGAGGATGTCGCAAGAGTGATTGATGCTGCACAAGTGGTTTCCGTTCCCCCGGAAAGAGAGATTATTGATGTGATTCCGAAGCAATTTATTGTCGATGGACTAGACGAGATAAATGATCCGCGCGGTATGATCGGCGTTAGGCTCGAAATGGAAGGCACTATCATAACTGGATCTAAAACGATTCTACATAATATATTACGATGTGTGGAAAGAGCAGGTTTGGAAATATTAGACATAACTCTACAGCCGTTAGCTGCTGGAGCATTTGCCCTGTCAAAGGATGAAAAAAATCTAGGTGTGGCTCTAATCGATATCGGCGGAGGGTCTACCACAATAGCATTGTTTGAACAAGGAGGGCTACAGGCCACTACTGTTCTTCCTGTCGGCGGTGACCATATTACAAAAGACATTTCAATTGGGCTCAGAACATCCTCAGAGGATGCAGAAAAGACCAAAATCAAATATGGCTATGCTTTTTATGATCACGCTTCTGAGGACGTTGTGTTCAGTGTTCCTATCATTGGCAGCGATCAGCATCAGCAATTCAATCAGCTGGAAGTCAGCGATATTATCGAAGCGAGAATTGAAGAGATATTTGAGTTAGTTCAGCGGGAATTGAAGCAAATGGGAGTGTCTGATTTAGCGGGTGGATATGTATTGACAGGCGGTGTGGCTAATACACCTGGTATACTTGAGCTGGCACAGGAAGTATTCCAGAATCGTGTTCGTGTCGCGCTTCCTGATTATATCGGAGTAAGGGAACCACAATATACGACAGCTGTCGGATTAATAAAATATGCCTATAAAAACGCAAGGCTTCAAGGAAAGCAGATGGGATCGCCTGCAGTCTCCCATGAACAGAAGGAAAAACGGCCATCAAAATCAACTCAATCAAAGCCGAAATCTGAAAAACCACAGGAGGAAAAGGTTTCATCAAAGGTGAAGAAGTTTTTTGGCTTATTTTTTGAGTAACTACGTAAAAAATATACGGATATAATGTAGCAGTTTAAGGTGCAATGCTAACAGGAATATCGACGAATTAGGAGGATTTGTCATGCTGGAATTCGAAACAAGTGTGGAGACATTAGCGACGATAAAAGTAATTGGTGTCGGCGGCGGTGGGAATAATGCTGTCAACCGTATGATAGAGCATGGAGTACAGGGAGTAGAATTTATTGCTGTTAATACAGATGCACAAGCATTAAATCTTTCCAAGGCCGAGGTGAAAATGCAAATTGGTGCAAAGTTAACAAGAGGACTGGGTGCCGGGGCAAATCCGGAGGTAGGAAAGAAGGCTGCGGAGGAGAGTAAGGAAGCGGTTGAGGAAGCATTAAAAGGTGCCGATATGGTCTTTGTTACGGCTGGAATGGGCGGTGGAACAGGAACAGGTGCTGCACCAGTAATTGCGCAAATCGCCAGGGATCTAGGGGCGTTAACCGTTGGTGTTGTAACGAGGCCATTTACATTTGAAGGCCGGAAGCGTGCGACACAGGCAGCGGGCGGAATTGCTGCGATGAAAGAGTCTGTAGATACACTGATCGTGATTCCAAATGATCGCTTATTAGAAATTGTAGACAAGAGCACACCGATGCTGGAAGCATTCAGGGAAGCGGATAATGTTCTTCGTCAAGGGGTACAAGGGATCTCTGACTTAATCGCTGTTCCTGGTTTAATCAATCTGGATTTTGCTGATGTAAAAACCATTATGTCCAATAAAGGCTCTGCTCTAATGGGAATAGGCATTTCCGGAGGGGAAAATCGAGCAACGGAAGCTGCAAAGAAGGCCATTTCCTCACCATTGCTTGAAACATCCATTGATGGAGCACAAGGTGTATTGTTAAATATTACAGGGGGATCAAATTTAAGTCTATATGAGGTGCAGGAAGCGGCAGACATTGTTGCAAGTGCATCTGATCAGGATGTAAATATGATCTTTGGCTCAGTGATTAATGAGAACTTGAAGGATGAAATTGTTGTAACTGTTATCGCAACCGGATTTAATGAAGAAGTTGCCGAACCGAAACCTTTAAGACCTTCCTTTGGTCAGACGCAAAAAACGGCAGCTGCGACGGCAAAACGAGAAATCAAAAAAGAAGAACCGCAAATCGAACCGTCTAAAATAACGAACAATCCGCAGCATACAGAGGAAACACTTGATATTCCAACATTTTTAAGGAATAGAAACAGAAGGAGATAATTTGATTAGCTTGCTTTGCAAGCTTTTTTTTATGCTAAATATACTGAATACGCATAGCTGCATCCTGCAGACTGTGCTTTTTTTATTTCCCGGAAAAGAATGACAGTTTTAAGCGGCAACAGCTTGAAATTAGAGGGAATGCTTTTTTGAAAAAACATGGCTGACAAAAAACACGATAAAAGACGAAAAATTCTGTTTTTTTATACTCAGAAAGTGACACACTTCAGCACTTGCTATAAGCTATACTTTTTCCTAACAGATTGATAGAAACCAAACTATTCAGTGATATTAGGGAAAATCAAGTCTATTAAACAAGAAAGTTAGGGAGGAACTCGATTGGCTGTTTATTTGGATATTATTTGGCTGTTGAATCTGATGTTTGACAGCCTCCTTTTATACTTAACAGCTGTTATTTTGAAGAGGGAATTTCGCTATTGGAGACTTTTTGTAGGAGGGATGATTGGTTCTCTTATTATCATATTATCTGTTACCCCCTTGCATGCTTATGCAGGGCATCCACTGATAAAATTAGTCTTCTCCATTTTGATGGTGTTAACGGTATTTGGCTATAAGCGTTTCAAATATTTTATCAGTGGACTTTTGCTTTTTTATTTGATTACCTTTCTCGTTGGAGGAACATTAATTGGCGTTCATTACTTTATTCAGTTTGATATGAATCTTTCGTCCTCTTTATTTTTAGCCAGTATCAGAGGTTTTGGCGATCCGATAAGCTGGTTGTTTGTGGTAATAGGATTCCCTCTGGCTTGGCATTTTTCCAAAAGCAATCTCGAAAAAATAGAAGTTGCAAAAATTCAGCACAACCAGCTGCTCAAGCTTGACATTGTGATTGACGGTAAAACCTATCATTTTACAGGTTTAGTCGATAGCGGGAATCAGTTATATGATCCCATTACGAAAATGCCAGTTATGTTTGTATCAGTGAAAAAAATAGCAGAGGAGCTTCCGGAAACATTACAATTGATTGCCCTACATTCAGAACAAGTGATTATGGGGAAACAATCTATTGCCCCAGAGTGGGAGAACAAAATGCGAATAATCCCATTCAAGGTGATGGGACAAGAGCATCAATTAGTCGTTGCTGTAAAACCAGACTATATTACAGTTTATCAGAATGATGAAGCCATTGTTGTAGAAAAAGGACTTGTTTCGTTTACCATGCAGGAGCTGTCATCTGATGATGCCTTCCAATGCATCGTTCATCCAAAAATGCTCAATGGGATACGAAAGGCGGCATCTGCTTAATGGTCGGGCATGGTTTATAACCCGTACAATTCTACATGGGGGCATTCGGACCTTCAAAGTGCACTCCCGAATTCAACATATTGCAAGGGGATACAGAGCTGCCTCGTGCTTGATTATTCGTGGACACTCCATAAGCAAATAGTAGTTTTACAAGGAGGATTTAGATGAAGAATATTAAACTTCGCTTATCTTACTATTGGTATAAATTATTAATCAAGCTAGGCTTAAAATCCGATGAAATATATTATATTGGCGGAAGTGAAGCTTTACCGCCTCCATTAAGTAAAGAAGAAGAAGAAGTCTTGCTTAAAAAGCTCCCATTGGGAGATAAGGCAGCCAGATCGATCCTGATTGAAAGAAACTTAAGATTGGTTGTCTACATTGCCAGAAAATTTGAGAATACAGGAATTAATATCGAAGATTTAATTAGTATCGGAACCATCGGGTTAATCAAAGCAGTCAATACCTTTAATCCGGAAAAGAAAATCAAGCTGGCTACATATGCATCGCGGTGCATTGAAAATGAAATCCTTATGTATTTAAGAAGAAATAATAAAATTCGCTCAGAAGTTTCATTCGATGAACCATTGAATATTGATTGGGATGGAAATGAACTATTATTGTCCGATGTACTGGGGACAGATGATGATATCATTACCAAGGATTTGGAGGCAAATGTTGATAAAAAACTGTTATTAAAGGCTCTTCACCAGCTTTCAGAGCGTGAAAAGCAGATTATGGAACTCCGCTTCGGACTTGGAAATGGAGAGGAAAAAACACAAAAGGATGTTGCCGATATGTTGGGTATTTCACAATCTTATATATCCAGACTTGAAAAAAGAATTATCAAACGATTGAAAAAAGAATTTAATAAAATGGTCTAAATAAATTTTTTATCGCAAAACGGCGGGAATCATCAGGCATTGAGAGACTTTATCTACTTTTGAAACCTTTTCGTCTGTTTCCACTGTGCATATTTTTCCTTACAGGGGAGATACTGTTTTTTGTACAGCAGCTCCTGTGAGGAGGGAAATGGATTGACTCGAAACAAAGTAGAAATTTGCGGTGTTGATACATCAAAGCTTCCAGTTTTAAAAAACGAAGAAATGAGAATACTCTTCAAGCAAATGCAACAAGGGGATATATCCGCACGAGAAAAGCTTGTCAATGGAAACCTGCGCTTAGTTTTAAGTGTTATCCAACGATTTAATAACAGAGGCGAGTATGTTGATGATCTTTTTCAAGTGGGCTGTATTGGACTTATGAAATCAATTGATAATTTTGATTTAGGACAGAATGTCAGATTTTCTACCTATGCTGTTCCAATGATTATTGGAGAAATCAGGCGATATTTGCGGGACAATAACCCAATTCGAGTTTCTCGCTCGCTGCGTGATATTGCGTACAAGGCACTGCAGGTACGTGAGAGGTTAATGAGCGAGACGTCACGTGAACCAACAGCAGAAGAAATTGCCAAAGTGCTTGAAGTACCGCATGAAGAAATTGTTTTTGCCCTTGATGCGATTCAAGATCCTGTCTCCCTATTTGAGCCGATCTACAATGACGGTGGAGATCCGATCTATGTAATGGATCAATTAAGCGATGAAAAAAACAAAGATATTCAATGGATTGAGGAGCTTGCATTAAAGGAAGGCATGAGAAGATTAAATGAACGGGAAAAGCTAATCCTACGAAAGAGGTTTTTCCAGGGAAAAACACAAATGGAAGTGGCCGAGGAAATCGGGATTTCCCAAGCGCAGGTTTCTCGTCTTGAAAAGGCTGCCATTAAACAAATGAATAAAAATATTCAAAGCTAAAGCTGCCATAACCGGCAGCTTTTCTGCTGTTTGTCCCCATTGTTTACAGTAGAAATCATTACACTGTCTTTTATCTCGAGATTTCAGACATTTTTCTTTCTTCCCTCTTCATATATATGAGTAAAGGATAATTTGGGAGTGAATATGCAGATGAAAATTTCAGAATTTCAAATAAAAGATATTGTAAATGTTTCTGATGGAAAAAAACTTGGAAATATTGGGGATATTGAGATCAACCTCCAGACAGGAAAGGTTGATGCGCTCATTATTTCTGCTACAGGAAAAATATTGGGTTTATTCGGTAAAAATGAAGATGTCGTCATTTCATGGAAAAATATTATTAAAATTGGTGAGGATGTCATCCTTGTTCGTTATAAGGAGAATGTAGAAATGAAATCAGAAGAAGAGGAGTAGGCACCATTTTTACTGTGAAGGGTGAAGATTCTATGCTAAAATGAAAGGGAACTTCCATTTTATAGATAAGAAAGGTAAGAGGGGATTGAAATGGAACCATTCGTTTTACAGGAGAAAGAATATTTTGTCCTTGCTGATTGGGTCCAAAAGTATCCCAATTTAAAAGCGGGATTTACTAGTAAAAACGGCGGACAAAGTAAAGGGGATTTCGCCGCATTAAATTTGGGATTTCATGTCCATGATGTCTTCGAAGATGTCCGTCAAAACAGGCAGATCTTGGCTAATAAACTTTCCTTTCCTATAGAAAACTGGATAGGTGCACAGCAAACACATGACGTGAACATACAAAAAGTATCGAAATCAGATTGTGGAAAGGGTGCTGGGGAGTATGACACAGCCTTTCAAGAAACGGATGGTTTCTTTACGTTTGAGAAAAATATTTTCCTTACCCTGTGCTTTGCGGACTGTGTTCCTATTTTCTTTTTTCATCCTGAATCAGGAGCTATAGGGTTAGCTCATGCAGGCTGGAAAGGAACCGTTCATGGAATTGCAGAGGAAATGATTCGTACCTTTCACACAGAGGGAATCGAGGCTAAAGACATTTTAGTCGCTATCGGGCCTTCAATATGCGAAAATTGTTATATCGTTGATGAACGTGTGATTAAATTAGTGCAAAATAGACTAGAAGGTGTCGATAAAAAGACATATAATTTAGTCAGTGACCATCAATTTAGACTGAACTTAAAAGAATGCAATAGGCAAATCCTGTTAAAAACAGGTGTCCAATATCATCATATAATGCTAACAAATTTATGTACCAGTTGCCATCATAGGCATTTTTACTCGCATCGGCGGGATAATGGGATAACTGGACGATTGATGGGTTTCATCGGCTGGAAGGAGGACAATCAGTAATAAAATGAAAGTAGCAGAAAAATTACAGCAAGTTAAAGAAGAAATTGCAGCAGCCTGTGTAAAATCAAATCGAAATCCAGACGAAATTACCATCATAGCTGTAACAAAATATGTAACCATTGAACGGGCAATTGAAGCAATCGATGCAGGAATCTTGGATCTGGGTGAAAATTATGAGGAAGGCCTGATTGCCAAATGGGAAATTTTGCGGGACAAGCCGCGCTGGCATTTTATCGGTACCCTTCAATCACGCAAGGTGAAAAATATTATTGATAAAGTAGATTACATACATTCACTTGATCGGCTTTCTCTTGCTAAGGAAATTAACAAGCGAGCAGACAGGAAGATAAATTGTTTGGTTCAAGTGAATGTCTCTGGTGAAGAATCAAAGCATGGTCTGGATCCGGAGAAAGTACTGAATTTTATCGAAGCATTAAAAGAGTATCAAAACATTACTGTTGCCGGTTTGATGACAATGGCTCCATTTACGGATGATAAGACTTTGCTGCATCGATGTTTTCGCAACCTTAAAGAATTGCAATCTGCCATACAAAAAATGAATTTAGAACATGCGCCTTGTACAGAGTTATCAATGGGAATGTCGAATGATT
>NZ_CAMLDX010000028.1 GCF_946478885.1 uncultured Bacillus sp.
TTGCACAGACAGAAGCATCGTTTAATATTATGCTGGATCAGCTTTCGAAAAAAATCCCAACAGAAATTAGTCGTACAATGAACGATGATTTTCATAACTTATCAAAAAAAATTAAAGAAAAATATGATGCTAAAATCCATTCTCCTTATGAAGTTTTTTGTAATCCAGCACCGCTTACCATCATTTATACAACTAGAGAGTTTCAACCGTTTGAAGAAACATTTGACCAAACATACAAATTTGTAGGTCCCTCCATTTTTTTACATCCAACACAGGGAAATTTCAATCTTGCTGCAATCAAGGGAAAAAGTTTAATATACATTTCGCTGGGTACTGTCTTCAATCAAGCAATTGATTTTTATCAGCTTTGTTTTAAGGCATTTGAGAACACTCATCATACCGTTGTCATGTCTATTGGGAAAAAAGCTCAAATATCTGATTTAGGGGAGATTCCTAAAAATTTTATTGTTAAGCAATATGTTCCACAAACTGAAGTGCTGAAATACACTAGACTTTTTATCACACATGGCGGAATGAACAGCACGAATGAAGCTCTCTATTGTGGGATACCGTTAATTGTAATCCCGCAAGGCGCTGATCAGCCGATTATTGCCAGACAAGTTGCTAATATCGGAGCAGGTATTACATTACAAATGCAAAACTTGACTGCGGATCAACTCCGTGAAACTACAGATCATGTGTTAAACCATTTATCTTTCCAAAAAGCTGCGGCAAATATGAGGGGATTCTTCCAAAAATCAGGTGGTTATCACCAAGCGGTAGATGAGATTTTTAAATTTAAAAGCGAACATGATATCAAAAAATAAATATTCCCGTCTACAGGTAAACTGTGGAATTGTTTTAAATTTAAAAAAATGCTCAAAATTAGTTTCTGAGCATTTGAAACAGATTACCCATCAAAGAGTTAATAATATCAATGGGCTATTTATAGCTATGGGGTTATTTCTTAATCATAGCTCTTTAAGAAACATCTCCAATTTGATTTTTTCTTTAATAAAACATTTAAAAATAAAATTTGTAAAATATAAAGAGTAACCAAAATCCAGAGGCATAGCACCTTCTAATCATTCGATTGTGACAAATATCTTCAAATAAAATTGAAAGTACAAAAGCCAGAAAACAATACCTATTAAGAATAAAATTATACCATTCTCAATTAAATATTTATGAGGATGAAAAAGAACGTATCCTTACTTAATTGATTTCCGGTAAACTCTTATACTTTAAATTGCCTAATTACATCATTTGTAGCATTTTTCCTGTCTTTACCGTTTGATGCTTAATCATTTATTAATTTTTTCTGACTGTTAGTTTGTGTTCTTCAATGGCATATTCACAATCAGCGACTCGTTTAATGAACATACGATCATGTGATACGAGAATGACTGTACCCTCATATCCTTTTAAAAAGCACTCTAATGCTTCAATACAAAAAACGTCCAAAAAATTGGTCGGCTCATCTAAAATGAGCACATTGTATCTTCCTAGAAACAGTTGACACAATACTAGACGAATCGCTTCACCACCACTTACATGGGTGACGTTCTTGTTCAGATCGTTTCCTGTAAAATTCATGGAGTATAAGACGGAACGTATTTTACTTTCATTGTAGTCACTTCTTTTTTTAAAAAAACCAAGAACACTTTCCTCTTTATTAAATTGATAATCCATTTGTTCATAGGCTCCGATAACAGCTTTAGGGGATAGGATGACTCCTTCTCCACGGTTTAAAATATGGCGAAGTAGGGTTGTTTTCCCTGCTCCGTTGCTGCCTGTAATCACAATCGTTTTACCTAACGGAAATTGAAAACTTGCTTCTTTGAGCAGTATATTATCACCGGCTTTTAAAGTTACACATTCACCCATGATTGGGTATTTATTGTGTATCTGAAGTGCCGGAGATTGCTGGAAACGGAGTAGGTGTTCCTTCTTTGGGACATCTATCCTTTCTAGTTGTTCTACACGCTTTTCAATCGCTTTTGCCGCACGTTGAACTGCCTTTTGGCCTGTGTCTTTCGATTTGGTCATGAACATTTTATTAGCCTTTGCTTTCGTTTCCTTTTTTGATATGTGACCATTCGCTTGCGTAATTTTATCAGCCTTTTTCTTTTTTTCCTCTGCCGCTTTTAAAAGATGATTCTTTTCTTTTATATAGTTTTCATGCAGTTCTTGTTGCTGTTTTCTCTGCCGCTTTTTTTGTGTAACGTAATCTGAATAATTTCCTGTGTATTCAGTTATATGTCCATCTTCAATTTCCCATATTTTCGTGACGAGTTTATCTAACACGTAGCGGTCATGACTTACAAGTACGAGCGCTCCATAATAATAAGTCATTTCTTCGATAAAAAATTGTTTACCTAATTCGTCAAGGTGAGTGGTTGGTTCGTCAATCAATAAACCTTCATGATCGTTTGATAAAATTTGTGCTATCTTCAATCTTGTTTGTTCACCTCCACTAAAGTTTTCAATTTCAGTTTGCGGGATGGATAACTTTCCGATTAACTCATAATTTACTTCCCGATTAATTGGGGATGCTAATTGATCAAAATACGCAAAATCCGTAAACCGTCTTATATGACCTTTCTCTGGTTGAATCTGACCAGCCATTAGTTTCAGCAGCGTACTCTTTCCTGCACCGTTTCTTCCAACGATCCCGATGCGATCAAATTGATGAATAGAAAGATTGGAAATATTTAATACTAATCTGTCTAAAAATGAAACTTCAATATTTTCTAATTCAAGACATACCTTTTCCATTTTCTTTACCTCACTTTTCTAAAACTCAAATTATCGATCATTTAATCCGATTAATATATCTAAATCGACTGTAATCTCGGATGAAACACGATTAATAAACGACTCAATATCTGTTTTTTCTGCGTTCCAAGAAAGGGGAGACATTTGAGCTAAATTTATTAGTTCTACATGATTCAATCTTTTTGTATAACATAAATTAAAACCATCTTTTAACTTGAAATGTGTTTTAAAAAGCTCTACCGTATTGTCATTTTTATAAATCACCTTTTTGGAATCTTCGAAAAGTGCCTCTCGTAGCTCTTTTAAATAATTCGAGTGAGGAACAACTTTGATGTAAAGACCATTCGGAACTAATATTCTTTTAAATTCCTTGTAATTTGAAGGAGATAAAATATTAAGAATGACATGAAACGATTTATCTTCTAATGGTGATTTTGCTAAATCACCTACAAGCCAAATTGGTTCTTTATAATTCTTGGCGGCCATGACAATGCTATCCTTTGAAATATCCAATCCAACCCCTGTTATAGCTGTACTCCTGCATTCATCTAGAATCCTGTGTAAATGTGAACCTTCACCACAGCCTGCATCAAGAATTAAAGATGGAAATGTAGGATGCTCAGCCAGATGTCCTTTTATCACCTTTGATATCTTCTTATGAAGCAATCCGTATAAGTTACTTTCCATAATGATTTTTTGCCTTGCTTCAAATAATTGCTTATTGTAATTACTTTTAAAAGAATGAGTCATTAAATTTACATATCCTTGTTTAGCAAAATCAAAAGTATGATTTTTACTGCATTTTAGGCATTTTAAATCAATAACCAGTAAAGAACCTTTACAATGTGGACATCTAAATGCTTCTACAAATTTTTTAAAAACTTCGACGCTTTTTATTTTTTTAGTCATGTTTTCTCTTCCTTTCAGACAATAAAAAAATCACAGGCGATCTGTCTGTGATTTCAGAGTAAAGGGAAGAAGACCCATCCTTATTAGGTTTGAGCTGTTAAAAGCCATCCTCAAATAACCTTCATTTTGAGTAGCGATAGAAGGTAATTTAGACATAAATAAAAGAAAGGCAGAATCATCCACCTTTCTAAACATTACATATTTTTACTATCTCTGAACAACGATAGTATCAAGAAAACACAACGTAAATTTGCTGAATGGGCAAAAAAATACGTGTATTTCTAATATGAAATGAAGATTATTAAAAAAGGACAGACTAATCCCGTTACTCTGCATACACAAAACAGAGCCTTTGAACTATTCAATTACTTGTTCAAAGTTGGGAATCGAAGTCTCATAGCATATGTCATTTTTTAATAATCCTCCTAAATATATTAAATACAGTAATCATTATAGATTTTCCTTTAAAAAAGTCAAGGGAAAATAATGCTATTAGTCTGTTCCATAAATTTTTGCTAGTTGCATAATCAAATTCCCATTCTATTTAATCATTGGTTTACTGGTATTTCATTAAATGTTGCATTTAATATTGCAATTTACGACAGAATCGTGAAATATAGTTTTTATGTAAATAAATGGATAATTTTGGGTTGGTATGTTAAAATTTATTATTGTAATAGTCATAATAGTAAATCCAACGGAAAATGCATTCGTCCTAAAATTTAATTGTAAACGTAATAAAGAATCCAATCGAAGCAAACGATCCAGTAATCACAAATGCAAACATTAACTGTATACGAACTAAAGTAGAAGCAGCAATTACTCGTTTTTGATTCTAAATTTGTCAGAGCTCAACAATTAATACTTGCAGGTGCTGGTTTGGCTCTATTAGCATCTGAATGGGGAGTACCCGTAATAGCAGTAGGTTAGCTGCTATAGCTGGAATGCTAGGCTTATGTGATTGAAATGATAAAGGTTTTTAATGAATGCCATATAATAAAAGTATGGGGTGATTTTAATGCATAAAGCTTTGAACCTGTTTTTAGGAGTTGTCCTTGTTTTATATATCGCTTTATCACTTTTTCTGGATCTCGGTGATAAGGATCTACCCTTCATATTCTTAATGTTTATTCTACTATTTATATCTGTATTTATTAGACAGAGAAATTTTAAAAAAAGATAATGTTTATCTGTGCCACTGAATTTTACTATTTCAGAAGATGAACAAATGACCATTGCGGAATGAAATAATAATAGTACAAACAATCCATATCTTTTCGAGTGCGAGAAGCTTTTTAATTGTAAAGGAATGCCAAGGATAGCTCCTTGCATTCTTTTTTTTTGCACCGACATGGATGATAACTTGTGCCAAATAAAAAGATAAGGCTTATTTCTTTTGTTTAAATGTATGAGTATAGATATTTTCTTACCTTTGTTAAAAAAATAGACTTAGAAAATTCCTAGTCTATGCTTTATTATAGATTTTGAGTTATACTAGAAAAAAATGGAAGGGGTTTTGAGAGTGAAGGTTGCTTATTTAGGACCACAAGGCACATTTTCAGAAGAGGCTGCATTCCGTTACTTTGCATCTAATGAAATAGAATGGCTGATGTGTGATTCCATTCTAGATGTACTTGATGCTATTTCAGAACAGAGAGCTGATAAGGGGCTAGTACCAATTGAAAATTCAATTGAAGGGACAATTAATTTAACAGTAGATGGCTTATTAATGGATCAGTTCTTTATTGAAGAAGAAGTGATTTTACCAGTTTCTTTACACTTGCTTACAATAGAAGGTGTGGAAACAAATCAAGTTCAAGAAGTCTGGTCTATCCCTCCGGCGTTAGCTCAATGCAGAGAATATATTAGAGAACTGAAAGCGACAAGTAAACATTTTAACAGTACAGCTTCTGCAGTAAGAACTTTACATGATGAAGGAAGAAATAATGTAGGTGCTATAGGCTCAGAATGGTCAGCACATATGTTTAATTTACAAGTGGCAAAAAGAGATATACAAGATTATGAGGGGAATTGTACCCGATTTGTTTTAGTATCAGGTTCTCAAAATAAGGTTGTTCATGCAACAAAGACTATGTTGGTTGTAACACCAAATGAAGAACGGTCAGGTTTATTAGCTATTATCTTAAACGTATTTTCATCACTTTCTATTAACCTCACATGGATTGAATCTCGTCCTACCAAGAAAAAATTAGGTACATATCGTTTTTTTATAGAAGCTGAAATTGGCCTTTACGAAGATAGAATATGTAAGGCTATTAAGATTTTGAAAACTTATGGCTATGATGTTCTAGTTTTGGGGAGTTATCATACGACAAAATTATAGCTTCATTTAATATTCGGATGATTATTATGTATTTTTTGAATTCTATAATATATAGATTTTTTAAATGAAATGATTCAAATTCTGTTTGGAACATTAAAAATTGCTCATTTGATGAGGTTTATCCCGTGAGCGGTCATCATTGGCTTTTTTTCATATGGTAGATATTTTGCTTTTTTTGGCATGGATATCCCGCCTTCGCTGGGATTTCGTGTATGATCGATGTATTTATTGCTCATCATGTACGCACTCCTTCGATTTTTAAAACGACCCCTGCGCCGTTAATTGTTATAATAGTGTTAGCAGTAGTTGTGATTTTTCAGATTTTGAACGAAGAACGGTGGGAGATTTAGGGAACATTACATAATCGATTCCAAGTTTATTCCTCATGGATGTTCCATTTATCATTGAGGCACTGCCAATTAGCTATGTTCGAAGATCTGAAATCAAAGCTGTCTGCCTACTAGACACGGATGTTAAAAATGGAGTGATGAAACATGTATAATCGGATTTTAGTGGCCATAGATGGCTCTGAGCATTCCCTGCGTGCTGCACAGGAGGCGGCAAAAATTGCTTCCTGCAAAGACGACAGCCGGGTTGAGCTTGTCTATGTCGCTGACTTTGCAAAAGCAAAGGATGAAGTATTGCCTTCACAAGGAAAAGAGGAAGAACTAGAGCAGGCGAGAAGAAGTCGAATGCGGCCTGTCGAAGACCTTTTGACAGAAAATAAGATTGCCTATGATGTAAAAATACTGTGCGGAGAACCAGGACCGGCCATTGTTGAATATGCCAATCAAGGGGAATTTGATTTGGTTGTCATTGGAAGCAGAGGATTAAATTCCCTACAGGAAATGGTACTCGGTAGCGTTAGCCATAAAGTGGTTAAAAGAGTTCAATGCCCGGTAATGGTGATCAAGTAATAGGAAAAAAGCAGAATCATAGATGAAGCCTGATCCATAGTTGACCTTTGGGAATCGGAAAAAATCTTCCGGTTCCATTTTTTTGTATGAGCATGACTGGTTTCGGAAAATTCAACAAGTTGTTCTCCGTCAGGCGGACTCTAATCTGTGTCGCTGGACAAGGCAATCCTGCTTTTCTTTAACACTGCGGTTCAATATGAATATTCGAATCTTGGACCTCATGTTCCTGAAATAATCGTTCCTCTACATCCTCGGCAATCTGGTGACCTTCGACAATCGTTAAGGTCGGTTCTACAAAGATCGTGGCATCCACGATCGTCCGGTTGCCGTGCAAACGGGCTTTAATGTCCTTGACTAATTTCACACCGGGTGTTTGATTAATAGTATCTTCTATTTCCTGCAGCTTTTGCACCTCGAATGCATCCGTTAAATCCAGTGAGGCTTCCTTGAAGATACTCCATGCTGTACGGCAAATCATCAATCCAACCAGAATTGCTGCCAATGGATCAAGCCAGCGGAGTCCAAAATAGGTGCCAATGATCCCGATCGCTGCTCCGATGCTGACAAGGGCATCCGAGCGGTTATCCTGAGCTGCGGAATAAAGTGCTTTACTGTTAAGCTTTTTGGACAGCTTGAGGTTATAGATATAGACGCCAAACATAAAAGCGGCAGAAAGTAAGGCAACAAAGGCAGTTAAAAAATTCGGGCTACCTTCATCCGAACGGTAAAAGGATTGAACAGATTGAGAAATGACCTGAAAGCCAACAGCAAACATAATTAAAGCAGCGATTAACGAAGCAATGGTTTCTGCTCTGGAATGTCCATATCGATGATTTTCATCAGGCGGTTTTTGTGAAATTCGTAAGCCGATTAACACTGCAATCGAGGCAATAATATCTGTTAAATTATTTAACCCATCTGCTTGCAATGCATCCGAATGACCCAGTGTTCCAGCTGTCAATTTGATGCCTGATAAGAAGATATAAGCAGAAATACTAATCCAAGCACCTTTTTCAGCCTTTTTTAAATTCGATTCCCACATAGAATCCCCCATTTATACCTTCTCTCATTTTCTCAATTAGTATCTATTTTTTTGCCAAATTTTATACTGCGCTCCAGCCATGAACAAAGCGGATAACGGAAACAAAAATAATTATAATAAAAATGAGAAAAATAGTTAAAAATCAGTTGAACTTTTTGCACTTCTATTTCATAATATATATATGAACATATATTCATATATAGAAAGAAGGCGGTAGAATGGGACATCATCATGGTCACCAACACGCGCATCATGGTCACTCACACGGCCATACCGGAAATAAAAAAGCGCTGTTTTCAGCCTTTTTGCTCATTTCCCTCTTTATGATTGTAGAGGTTATCGGAGGAGTGGTTACCAACAGCCTTGCGCTTCTATCGGATGCCGGTCATATGCTGAGTGATGCTGTGGCATTAGGGTTGAGTTTTTTTGCTCTACAGCTTGGCGAAAAAAAAGCCTCCCAATCCAAAACATTTGGCTACAGAAGATTTGAAATTATTGCGGCCTCGCTCAATGGGTTGGCGTTAATTCTGATTGCACTGTACATTTTATATGAAGCCTCTCAGCGCTTTCTGAATCCGCCAGAGGTTCAAAGCAGCGGGATGCTGGTGATTTCTATTATTGGGTTAATCGTCAATATTGCAGCAGCAAGGATGTTGATGGGTGGCGATAAAGATGAAAATTTAAATGTAAGAAGTGCTTTTCTTCATGTGATCGGAGATATGCTAGGCTCGATTGGGGCTATTGTAGCCGCCTTGTTCATGATTTTCTTTGGCTGGAGTCTTGCTGACCCAATCGCCAGCGTCGTAGTGGCTATCTTGATTATGGTCAGTGGCTGGAGAGTAACAAAGGATTCTTTTCATATCCTAATGGAAGGAGCTCCTGATCAATTTGATCTCGATGATGTGAAATCGGAATTGTTAACCATTCCGCATGTGATCGAAGTACATGATCTCCATATCTGGTCCATTACATCCGGAATGCCGATGCTGAGCTGTCATATTGTCATTGAAGCAGCAGGCATTCATGACACCATTCTGCTGGAGGCGCAGACGATCTTGCATGATCATTTTGGGATCGAGCATAGCACTCTCCAGGTAGAAAATAATCAAAATGGATGTCCGAACCCGCATCAAAGCTGTAATTAATGATGTGCATGTTCGATGGTTTTTTGGAGAATATCCATGACGTGTTCATCGTCATGGGAATAGTATAAAGTTGTGCCCTCTCGTCGAAATTTGACGAGACGTAAATTTTTCAGGAATCTCAGTTGATGTGAAACTGTTGATTGCAGCAGTGATAGCTTCTCGGCAATTTCATTGACCGAATGTTCTCCTTGAAAAAGCAGATGGAGTATCCGGATACGTGTCGGATCAGATAATGCTTTAAACGTCTGGGCGACAATAAATAAGGTTTCTTCATCTAAATCCTGCACAACAGCAGCCGGCTGTTTTTCTTTTTCTTCCATCGTAATCAACCTCCTTCCATTATTATAACGAAAAAGATAGCAGATAAAAAATCATGAATGCTGTAGGAGGATTCATGATTTTTTTTTGAGATTTCTTTACAATTTTTCGAACGAGAAAGCCCATCAAGGTCTATAGACCGCCTTTAGGTTTATAATAAAACATGTTATAGTTAAATAAAATATGTCTAAAGCTATAGACATGGAATGAGAATATTTTACACAAGGTATGTTTGAATTATAAGGGAGGTGAACCCTCGTTTTATCAAGAGGGGGACTTGTTGGACGGGTTTAAGTTGTTTGTACTATTTATATTAATTGCCTTAACGGCTTTTTTTGTTGCAGCAGAGTTTTCGATTATCCGTGTCAGAGGGACAAGGATCAGTCAGCTCGTAGAAGAAGGAAATAAAAAGGCAATGGCAGCACAAAAGGTGCTCACCCATTTGGATGAATATTTATCAACCTGTCAATTAGGAATAACCATCACAGCATTGGGAATTGGGTGGCTTGGAGAGCCAACTGTTGCTCACATTTTTAAAGATCTATTTGCCAGTTTGGATATTGCTCCAGCGTTATCCAAAACCCTTGCTGTTATACTCGCTTTTATGATTATTACTTTTCTGAACGTAGTAGTGGGAGAATTAGCGCCGAAATCCTTTGCGATTCAAAAAAGCGAACAGCTGACACTAAGGATTGCTAAGCCGTTAATTTGGTTTAACCGTCTAACGTATCCGATTGTTTGGTCGATGAACCATTCTGCGCGATTCATCACTGGGCTTTTCGGTTACAAAACGGTCTCGGAAAATGAATTGTCACGTTCTGAAGAGGAGCTACGGATCATTCTTTCAGAAAGCTATGAAAGCGGTGAAATCAATCAATCAGAATATAAATATGTAACCAATATCTTTGATTTTGATGAACGTGTTGCAAAGGAGATTATGGTACCACGGACAGAGATGGTGACAATCTCTGTTAATGACAGTAAGGAAAAGATTCTTAGTATTATGGATCAGGAGAAATATACCCGTTATCCGGTCGTCGAAGATGGCGATAAGGATAATATTATCGGGATTGTTCATATGAAGGATTTATTAACGGCATGGATTGACCGCCAAAATGCTCCGCTAAAGGATTTTATTAAACCGACTATCAGTGTCATTGAAACAATTCCAATTCATGATCTTTTGCTTCTGTTGCAGAAGGAACGGAGCTATGTAGCTATTCTTCTTGATGAGTATGGAGGAACGGCTGGAATGGTCACAATGGAGGATATGGTGGAAGAAATTGTCGGAGAAATTCGAGATGAGTTTGATGCGGATGAGATTCCGGAAATTCGGAAAAAGGGTGAGGATCATTATATATTAGATGCAAAGCTCCTCATTTCGGAAGTGAATGATCTGTTGGGAATTCATCTGGATGAGGAAGACGTTGATACGATCGGGGGCTGGTTCTTAAACCAAACCTATGATGTAAAGCTTGGGGATAGCATAGAAGCTGACGGCTATTTGTTTACAATAAGCGAGATAGATGAACACCACATTATTTTTATTGAAGTGAAAAAAGAGGCACCTGCAGGAGTAGATAATGAAATAGAAGAAGCTCGTCCATCCTAACATCGGATTTTTCTACTAAGAAATTGCGAGGTTGTGTCCTATTGTATTACGAACTATAATAGTAATGACCAGCAGAAAGTTGGCTTTATCGAATCGGCATATCTGCTATCCAATCAAAGGGAAAAAAATCTCCCGTTGATTCCTTACGAGTCGGAAAAAAGAGGGTGTCTTAAGTGGTATTAAAGTATTTATGCGCTTTTGTATTACCATGTCTGATTGTAATTTTATTTGCCAGAGTGACCTATAACCGGATTCTGGCCTTAGTATTGACAGTGGCTCTTATTGCCGGCTCGGTCTATAAAGGGTATACTGATTCGCTTGCCTTGATCGTTATAGATGCCTTTTCTCTGACAGTCGGTTTTTGGTATGCGGAGAAAATTAAGAAAAGAGCGAAGCAGCAACCTTAACAGTATCTTTATGAGACTCTGTCTCCTGTGAGAGTCGTTCTCCGACCCTTTATAATTACATCATATAGTGATAGATGACGATAATATAGAAGAAAAAAAGGGCTGTCCCATAAGGTGTCAGGCATCCACAATTGATCTATATCCAGTGCAGATTTTATGCAAATTGATATGGATCCTGTATGGTGGTGTCTGACACCTTTGTTTTGGGAAGGCACCTTTTTAAATAGAACTTTTGTTCGTTTTTCGTAGTTTATTTTTGAATTATTTGTGGTAGAATGGTTTATATGTAAATGAGAGGATTCGGCATAATCTGCCATGGAGACCATTTGGCAGATCAGATAGAGCAGCAATATGGACGGGGGGAAGCATGATTGAAAGATCAATTTGAATTAGTTTCAAAATATTCACCGCAAGGGGATCAGCCTAAGGCCATTGAACAAATTGTAGAAGGAATTCGGAAGGGAAAACGCCATCAAACCCTGCTTGGAGCAACCGGGACAGGAAAAACCTTTACGATTTCGAACGTGATTAAGGAAGTCAACAAGCCAACTCTGATTATTGCCCATAACAAAACTCTCGCCGGGCAGCTATACAGTGAATTTAAAGAGTTTTTTCCTAACAATGCTGTTGAATATTTTGTTAGCTATTATGATTATTACCAGCCTGAAGCATATGTGCCGCAGACAGATACCTTTATCGAAAAGGATGCCAGCATCAATGATGAAATTGACAAGTTGCGCCACTCGGCAACTTCCGCTTTGTTCGAACGCAAGGATGTTATCATCATTGCCAGTGTTTCCTGCATCTACGGCTTAGGTTCGCCTGAGGAATATCGCGATCTCGTATTATCGCTAAGAACCGGTATGGAAATCGAGCGGAACCAGCTGTTGCGCCGTCTTGTTGATATTCAGTACGACCGTAATGATGTGAATTTTATCCGCGGGACATTCAGAGTGCGTGGGGATGTGGTAGAGATTTTTCCAGCCTCCAGGGATGAGCATTGTATTCGAGTGGAATTCTTTGGGGATGAAATTGACCGCATTCGTGAAGTGGATGCCTTGACAGGAGAAATCATTGGGGAGCGTGAGCATGTGGCTATTTTCCCGGCTTCCCACTTCGTTACTCGTGAGGAAAAGATGCAGCTGGCCATCGTGAATATTGAAAAGGAATTGGAAGAGCGCCTTGCTGGATTAAGGGAAAATGATAAATTACTTGAGGCTCAGCGGCTTGAGCAGCGGACACGCTACGACTTGGAAATGATGAGAGAAATGGGCTTCTGCTCAGGTATTGAAAACTACTCCCGTCATTTGACATTAAGACCTCCAGGGTCTACTCCCTATACTCTCCTAGACTACTTTCCAGATGATTTCTTAATCGTGATTGATGAGTCACATGTGACGTTGCCGCAGATTCGCGGGATGTATAATGGGGACAGGGCGAGAAAACAGGTTCTGGTAGATCATGGATTCCGCTTGCCATCCGCAATGGATAATCGTCCGTTAACCTTTGAAGAATTTGAAAAGCATATTAAGCAAATTGTCTATGTATCGGCAACACCAGGTCAATACGAACAGGAGCATTCGCCGAAAATGGTGGAACAGATTATCCGTCCAACAGGACTTCTGGATCCAATTATTTCTGTACGTCCAATTGAAGGGCAGATCGATGATTTAATCGCCGAAATCCATGAACACGTGGCGAAAAATGAGCGTATCTTAGTTACAACCCTAACCAAGAAAATGTCCGAGGATTTAACCGATTATTTAAAAGAGATTGGGATAAAGGTTCAGTACCTTCATTCCGAGGTTAAAACACTAGAACGGATCGAAATCATTCGCGAACTCCGCTTGGGAACCTATGATGTATTGATCGGGATTAACTTGCTTAGGGAAGGGCTCGATATTCCAGAAGTTTCATTAGTGGCCATCCTTGATGCAGATAAGGAAGGCTTCCTGCGTTCCGAGCGATCTCTTATTCAAACGATTGGTCGTGCTGCCCGTAATGCGAACGGAATGGTTATTATGTATGGCGATAGAATAACAAATTCGATGGAGATCGCTATAAATGAAACGAAAAGACGCCGTGCGATTCAGGAAGAGTATAACCGCAAACATGGTATCATACCGAAAACGATCCAAAAGGATATTCGTGACGCAATTCGCGCAACACATGCGGCGGAGGAACAGGAAGAATATCAACCTTCTGCAAAATACAAGAAGCTGTCCAAGAAGGAAAAGGACGAATTTATTATGAATATGGAAAAAGAGATGAAAGAAGCAGCAAAAGCCCTCAATTTCGAACGTGCGGCAGAGCTTCGTGATCTTATTTTAGAGCTGAAAGCGGAGGGATGAGCATTTATGGCGATGGATAAGTTGATTGTAAAAGGTGCCAGAGTTCATAATCTGAAAAATATTGATGTTACAATTCCAAGAGATAAATTAGTTGTCTTAACAGGGCTTTCTGGATCAGGAAAGTCCTCACTTGCGTTCGATACGATCTACGCGGAAGGGCAGCGAAGATATGTTGAATCGCTGTCTTCCTATGCCCGGCAGTTTCTCGGACAGATGGATAAGCCAGATGTTGATTCAATTGAGGGGCTGTCGCCGGCTATCTCGATCGACCAGAAAACAACAAGCCGAAATCCGCGCTCAACCGTCGGGACCGTTACGGAAATATATGATTATTTTCGTCTCCTGTATGCCAGGGTGGGCCACCCGACATGTCCGGAACACGGGATTGAGATATCTGCGCAAACGATTGAACAAATGGTCGACCGGATTCTTACTTATCCGGAAAAAACAAGAATTCAAATCTTGTCTCCGGTTATCTCAGGCAGAAGGGGAGCACACGTGAAGGTCCTTGAGGATATTAAAAAACAAGGCTATGTCCGTGTCCGCATCGACGGAGATATCTATGATTTAAGTGAAGATATCCAATTGGAAAAAAATAAAAAGCATACTATTGAGGTCATTGTGGATCGGATTGTTGTGAAGGATGGGGTTTCCGCCCGCCTTTCTGATTCACTTGAAGCGGCCTTGAAGCTTGGAGAAGGCAATACAATCGTTGATGTGATGGGTGAGGAGGAACTGTTGTTCAGTGAAAACCATGCTTGTCCGATTTGCGGGTTTTCCATTCCTGTTCTTGAACCGAGGATGTTTTCCTTTAATAATCCATTTGGGGCTTGCCCGGAATGCGATGGTCTTGGAATGAAGAAAAAGGTCGATGTCGATCTGGTAATTCCGAATAAGGAACTATCTTTGAAGGAGCATGCGATTGCCCCGTGGGAACCGACAAGCTCGCAATATTATCCGCAGCTGTTGGAATGTGTCTGCCATCATTATGGTATTGATATGAATATCCCGGTGAAGGATATCCCAGAACATTTAATGAATAAAATTCTTTATGGATCAGATGGGGAAAAAATTCATTTCCGCTATGAGAGTGATTTTGGACAAATTCGTGAAAATGACATTGAATTTGAAGGGGTTTTGAATAATATCGAGCGCCGCTACCGGGAGACAAGCTCCGATTGGATCCGGGAGCAAATGGAAAAATATATGGCGGAGCGCCCGTGTCATTCCTGCAAAGGTAATCGTCTGAAAAAAGAAGCATTGGCTGTATTAATTAATGGAAAACAGATTGCAGAGATTACTGATCTCTCGATTGTCGAGGCTTTGGATTTTTTCAATGCTTTGAAACTATCGGAAAAAGAAATGCAGATTGCTAAATTAATCTTACGTGAAATCAACGAACGCTTGGGCTTTCTGAAAAATGTCGGCCTTGATTATCTGACATTAAGCCGTGCAGCAGGAACGCTTTCCGGCGGAGAAGCGCAGCGGATAAGGCTGGCGACTCAGATTGGTTCCCGTCTGACAGGTGTACTCTATATTTTAGACGAACCGTCAATTGGTCTGCATCAGCGGGATAATGACCGTCTGATCGCCTCACTGCAGGAAATGCGGGATATTGGGAATACATTAATTGTCGTAGAGCATGATGAGGATACGATGCTCTCGGCAGATTATTTGATTGATGTCGGACCGGGAGCCGGGGTTCATGGCGGACAGATTATCTCTGCCGGAACACCGGAAGAGGTTATGCATGACCCGAATTCCTTAACGGGGCAGTATTTATCTGGCAGGAAATTTATCCCGCTGCCAATCGAACGACGCAAGCCAGATGGACGCTATGTTGAGATTAAAGGAGCGCAGGAAAACAACCTGAAAAACGTGAATGTTAAATTTCCGCTTGGCCTCTTCATCGCAGTCACAGGGGTATCCGGCTCAGGAAAAAGCAGTTTAATTAATGAAATTCTTCATAAATCATTGGCACAGCAACTTCAGCGGGCAAAAACACTGCCGGGCAGACACCGTTTAATAAACGGAGTGGAGCATTTAGAAAAAGTCATCGACATTGATCAATCGCCGATTGGCCGTTCACCCCGCTCGAATCCTGCTACTTATATTGGAGTGTTTGATGATATCCGCGATGTTTTTGCTGCGACAAATGAAGCAAAGGTGCGTGGCTATAAGAAAGGCCGTTTTAGCTTTAATGTCAAAGGTGGAAGATGTGAAGCCTGCCGCGGGGATGGAATTATTAAAATTGAAATGCACTTTTTGCCGGATGTCTATGTCCCTTGTGAGATGTGTGGCGGAAAACGCTATAACCGTGAAACGCTTGAAGTGAAATATAAAGGCAAAAATATTGCGGAAATTCTCGAAATGACCGCTGAGAATGCGTTGGAGTTCTTTGAAAATCTGCCAAAAATCAAGCGCAAGCTTCAGACTATTTATGATGTTGGATTGGGGTATGTGAAGCTTGGCCAGCCGGCAACGACGTTATCAGGCGGGGAAGCACAGCGAGTGAAGCTGGCTTCGGAACTCCACCGCCGAACAAACGGAAAAACCTTGTATATTTTAGATGAGCCGACAACCGGCCTGCATGTGGATGATATTTCCCGTCTGCTGGTTGTGCTGCAGCGTCTTGTAGAAAATGGCGATACCGTCCTTGTTATTGAGCATAATCTGGATGTCATTAAAACAGCTGATTATATCATTGACCTCGGACCTGAGGGAGGGGATAAAGGCGGTACGATCGTAGCTCATGGGACGCCTGAGGAAGTGGCTGAAGTAGCCGGATCATACACAGGTAAATATCTAAATCCTATTCTGAAGCGGGATCGCATCCGGATGCAGGAGCAATATGCAGTAACAGACTAACTAGACATTCGTTATTTCAGCGGATGAAAGGATTATTTTTGAAACTTTCTATTTTTTCATTCGTATGTTTATTATAGGCAGTTTCTCTAGAAAAGGAGGAATAAATATAATGAATGAACAACGCAAACGGATTTTAAAAATGGTAGAAGAAGGAAAATTGACGGTTGATGAGGCACTTGTATTATTAGCAGAGCTTGATAAAAGCACGGACGCAATGGAAGCGAAGCAGGATCATTTGATCAAGGAATTGTCGACCTTTGTCCAGTTTGACGAAAAGCTAAAGGAAGATCATAAGGAACAAGGCTCCCATTTTAAAAATCATTCAACCAAGGATAAGATTTTTGATTTTGTCGATATGGCATTGAAAAAAATAAAGGATTTCGATTTGGATTTGAATTTTGGAAAGAGCATTGAAATCTCGCATATATTCCAGCAAACAGACCCTTATATTAAACAGATTGATGTTGATGTGGCAAATGGAAACATCTCTATTGTACCATGGAATCAAAAGGACGTTCGCGTGGAATGCCAAGCCCGAGTATACCGTGTGGAAAGCCAGGAACAGGCTAGAATGAACTTTTTAAAGGATATTATCTTTGCTATCGAAGGTGATTGTCTCCGCTTTTCAACAGGACAGAAGTGGATGAAGCTTAATGCGGTTATTTATATTCCACAAGCCGATTATGAAAAAATTAATATTAGAATGTTTAACGGCAGCATCGACAGCCGTCAATTAAATGTAACAAAGTTTAAGGTAAAAACGGCGAATGGTAAAATTAAAATGGAAGAAATCAAAAGCCAGATTGTAGAGGCTGAAACGGCAAATGGGGCCATTACCTTTAATAATTGCGACATTGAGGATATTGATGCCGAAACGATCAACGGAGCAGTCAAGATTAATGGTGATTTTCGTAAGGTTGAACTGCAGTCCTTTAACGGGGATGTGGAGTGTAAAGTGTTTGGCTCAAAATGTGAAATGATCGATGCCAAGACCACGACAGGCGGCATTCATTTGACCCTTCCGGAAAGCGCAGCAGTTAACGGTGAATTGAAGTCAAATTTAGGCAATTTCAAGGTTGATGTGGAAGGCATCCAAATCGTCGAGGAGAAGAGCGAGCTCATTCAGAAAACGCTAAACTTTAAATCAATGAAGGAAGCTGACAACAAGATTCATGTTTTTGCTGATTCAAAAACAGGCACTGTTGCAGTCGGCAAATCCTGAAACCTTGAGGGTAAATATTGTATGTTGAAGAATTGAACAGCTGGGTTAAGGCATATATTAATGAAAAGCCTTGAGTATTTTTCAGCTTAAAGAGGTGTTGAACTATGAGGTGGCTACTGGGTATTTTAATTAATGCGGTGTTATTCATGGCCCTGGCCGGCTTTTTTAAAGAATCGATTTACATTGAGAACATTTATGCAGCATTAGGGGCTAGCGTCGTTTTGTCGTTATTAAATATTCTGGTAAGGCCCATCCTGATTATTTTGACACTTCCGGTAACTGTCTTAACTTTAGGATTGTTTTTACTTGTGATAAATGCCCTGACCCTGTTAATAACTGATAATATTATGGGGAGTTCCTTTGAACTGAACAGTTTTGGAACAGCTTTATTAGTGGCGGTTATCATGTCGATTGTAAATGTGGTTATTCAAAATCAATTTAAGGAAAAAGAATAGCAGTGATGGTTGTTGTACAAAAAAAGACTAATGGAAGAGTTTGTTTCTTCCATTAGTCTTTTTTTTGATTTGCCTACCTTGCCAGCCACTAATTGTAATGGATGAAAGGTCAATCAGAGCAAATTCTTACGCTACATTTTAGATGGAATGAGTCATTCAAATTTGGTTCTTACACAAAACGTGTTAAAATAGTGTTTACTGAATAACTGTATTAGAACTACACTGTTAAAGCGTCCGGCAATGTGTGACAACGGCAGTGTTTTCGATAAAGTAGCACTATTTTCGAAAGGAGGATACTCAATGGTTAAAGTTCGTACGAAAGACGTGATAGAGAAGTTTAAGCTTGAAATGATTAGCGGGGAAGAAGGAATTAACCGCCCGATTACAACGAGCGATATATCGAGACCAGGGCTGGAGTTTGCCGGCTATTTTGATTTTTATCCGGCAGATCGCATTCAATTGATCGGCATGACGGAATTGACTTTTGCAGAGAAATTAACCTCGGGTGAACGTGCTATCCGCATGGAAAATCTTTGTACAGATGTGACCCCGGGCATTATTATTACGAGGGATCTCCCGGTTCCGATGGAACTAATTGAAGCCGCTGAGCGCGAATCGGTTCCGCTAATGCGTGCAAAGCAAAAGACCACTCGTTTTTCCGGATTATTGACAAACTATTTAGAAAGCAAACTCGCTCCGACAACAGCCATTCATGGAGTATTAGTCGATGTTTATGGGGTCGGTGTCCTGATTATGGGGCAGAGCGGTGTCGGAAAAAGTGAAACGGCATTGGAGCTTGTCAAAAGGGGACATCGTTTGGTGGCTGATGACTGTGTGGAAATCCGTCAGGAGGATGAAAATACACTTGTCGGAACATCTCCGGAATTAATCGAACATCTCCTGGAGATTCGCGGTCTAGGAATTATTAATGTTATGACCTTATTTGGTGCGGGAGCTGTATTAAGCCATAAAAAGATTTCGCTTGTGATCAATCTGGAAACTTGGGATCAGGCGAAACAATACGATCGGCTTGGTCTCGATGAAGAGAAAATGAAAATCATTGATACGGATTTAATCAAGCTGACTATTCCTGTACGCCCGGGGAGGAACCTAGCCGTTATTCTTGAAGTTGCGGCCATGAATTTCCGCCTGAAACGAATGGGGGTTAATGCAGCAGAGATCTTTACGAATAGACTGTCTGACGTTATTGAAGACGGTCAGCAGGATGATTTTTTATATTGAATGCTTTATTGGATAGAAGGATAAAACTGAAGAGTCATAGGAGGAAAGAGGATGGAAACTGAAATACAGCCACTGGATCCGATAGCGCTCTCGCTGGGTCCGATTCAGGTTCATTGGTATGGAGTGATTATTGGCGCTGGCATTCTCCTTGCACTGATCATTGCCATGAGGGAATCAGTCAGGCGTGGAATGGACAAGGATCTGTTTACCGATTTAATGTTATGGGCCATTCCGATTGCCATCATTTCTGCCCGGATTTATTATGTAATTTTTGAATGGGATTATTATTCACAGCATCTGGGAGAGATTATAGCCATCTGGCATGGCGGGATCGCGATACACGGTGCGTTAATCGGTTCTGTGTTGACCGCTTATTTTTTTACAAAAAAAAGAAATATTTCTTTTTGGAAACTGGCTGATATAGCTGCGCCTAGTATTATTCTTGGACAGGCCATCGGCAGATGGGGGAATTTTATGAATCAGGAGGCGCATGGCGGAGAGGTGTCGCGCGCTTTTCTGGAAAATCTGCATCTGCCAGAATTTATCGTTAATCAAATGTATATTGACGGGGTGTATTATCATCCAACCTTTTTGTATGAATCCATTTGGGATTTTCTCGGTTTTCTCGTGTTAATCCTTCTTCGCAGAGTGAATCTCGGCAGAGGGGAAATGTTCCTTACCTATGTGATTTGGTATTCTGCGGGACGATTTTTTATCGAGGGTCTTCGTACCGACAGTTTGATGATAGGTGACCTGAGGATGGCCCAGTTCATTTCGGCGGCATTGATTGTGCTTGCTATCGTTATGCTGATCTATAGACGGATAAAGGGCTATGCAAATATCCGTTATTTAGATAAAATCAGATAAAAAGCATTCGAAGGCGGGGCAGCTTTTTTGTTTGCTACGGTCGGCAGGAAGCATGTCACAGAGAAGCTGTTGCGAGATGCCGTGCCTCTGGTGTCTATTCTCCTTGTATCGGACATTGCGGGAGCTGTTCCTGAGCCTAACGTTTTTTGAATAGCAGGATTCCTAAGATAATTTCACTGTCTTGCCGTGAACGGGAGAGAAGCTTTTATCTAAAATACCCGGATAAAAGAATTTGAAGCATCAAGATAAGGGAGATAATGAAAAATGGTTGGAACATTAAAAAGAGGATTTTTGGTCGGATTGCAGGTAACCTGGACATTCGGAAAAATTATTTTTCCTATTACATTAATCGTGACCCTGTTGCAGTATACTCCGGTTTTTCCGTGGTTGATGGACTTGATCTCACCGTTTATGAGCCTTCTTGGATTATCTGGTGATGCAGCAATTCCGCTTGTCATTGGGAACTTTCTGAATCTTTACGGGGCGATTGGGGCAATATTGTCACTTGATTTAACCGTTAAGGAGGCCTTTATCATTGCTGTCATGCTGTCTTTTTCACATAGTATGCTGATCGAATCCAGTGTTGTGTTAAAGGTGGGTGTCAAGCTTTGGATTGTGTTGTTAGTCCGGATTGGGCTGGCTCTCAGTTCGGCCGTTTTGATTAACCTGCTGTGGCAGGGAGGATCAAAGCCGGCAAAGTTCGGTCTGGGTGAAACAGTCGCAACGGTACCGGATGGCTGGATGGACATCGGTCTGTTCGGTTTGCAGCACGCATTCATGGGTGTTGTTCAGTTAGCCATGATTGTTATCCCGCTCATGATTGGGATTCAGTTTTTGAAAGAAAAAGGCTGGATTGACTTGTTTGCCAGCTGGATGTCACCGGTGACCCGCTTTTTAGGAGTGAGTGAGAATACCGCGACAACGCTTGCTGCAGGTTTGACATTCGGTCTTGCCTATGGCGCAGGTGTCATGATACAGGCAGCTAAAGAAGACGGTGTCACAAAAAAGGATTTAACTTTAGCCTTTATTTTTCTCAGCACGTGCCATGCGGTGATAGAGGATACTCTTGTATTTACCCTGCTTGGTATCCCGGTATACTATTTGCTGTTAATCCGCCTGAGCGTGGCGATCATCTTAACGGTTGTGATATCAACCCTTTGGAATCGATCTGAAATAGCAAAAAGAAAGGAATTTACGTATGAATAAGCACATATCAACGCTGCTATTTGATTTAGATGGAACCTTAATAAATACGAATGAATTGATTATCAACTCTTTTTTGCATACATTGGAGAAGTTTTATCCAAATAAGTATAAGCGTGAGGATGTCATTCCGTTCATGGGACCGCCGCTGGAAGAGACTTTTTCTAAAGTGGATCCGGATAAACTGGATTTACTCAGGCAAACTTACATTTCCTTTAACAAGGAGCAGCATGATCACTATGTTACAGAATTTGCCGGAGTTTACGAGGCAATGGAAGCTTTGAAAAAATCAGGCTATAAGCTTGGTATTGTGACAACGAAACGGGCTGAAATTGTGCAGATGGGACTTCGATTAACAAATCTGACGCCTTTTTTTGAAACGGTTGTGGCCTTTGAAGATGTAAATAAGGTCAAGCCGGATCCGGAAGGAGTCAATAAAGCATTGAGTTACTTTGGAGCCTCTCCAGAGGAAGCGATTATGGTAGGAGATAACTATCATGATATTAAAGCGGGGAAGAATGCCGGCACGAAAACAGCCGGTGTGGCCTGGTCGCTTAAAGGAAAGGAATTCTTACAGCGCTGGGAGCCTGATTACATGCTTGAGACAATGGAAGACCTGCTGCACATTCTCGGAGGAAATCAACGATGAGGCAGACGGATCGGTTTCCTGTTGAGGGAGCAAATTCTCTGCGGCATGTATATAAAACCGTGCCATTTTGGAAGGTGGTAAAAAACTTTGTCGTGATTCAGGTTGCCCGCTACTGTCCTTTTCTCGGCATGAAAAACTGGCTTTATCGTACGTTTTTGCGGATGAGGATCGGAGAGCAGACTTCCTTTGCTCTTATGGTGATGCTGGATATCATGTTCCCGGAAAAGATCAGTGTTGGACGAAACACGGTCATCGGTTATAATACCACGATCCTTGCACATGAATATTTAATAAAAGAATACCGGCTCGGTGAAGTGAAGATTGGCAGTGAAGTCATGATTGGAGCCAACTCCACGATCCTTCCCGGCGTGACAATCGGTGATGGTGCCATTGTCTCAGCTGGCACACTGGTACATAAAGATGTACCGGTGGGTGCCTTTGTGGGAGGAAATCCGATGCAAATCATTAAAGGGTGAACACTGGTACCACCCGTTTAGGTGACAGATTCCCTTCAGGATTCGCGTCGCCTTTTTTATTTGACGCCGTTTTTCTTAGTATCCTAGGCTTAAACGTCATCTTTTCTTCTTGACAACATTGATCAGGGAAGGATACAATAACTTTAATTTACTAATACATTAGCGAACTAAAGTATTTTTGAAACTGAGGTGTTTTAGCGAATGAGTCGCTTATTTATGTTCGAAAAACCGTTAGGCATGAGAGATACATTGCCAGAATTATACGAAATGAAGCATTCTGTCCGAATTTCTATCAGTGAGGTAATGAAGCAATGGGGCTATCAATTTATTGAAACACCGACGTTGGAATATTACGAGACAGTCGGTGCTGCTTCCGCTATTTTAGATCAGCAGTTGTTTAAGCTCCTTGACCAGCAGGGACATACCCTTGTGCTTAGACCGGATATGACCTCGCCGATTGCCAGGGTAGCCGCTTCCAAGCTGTTAAAGGAAGATTTGCCGCTTCGTCTCGGTTATTCTGCCAATGTGTTTCGGGCACAGCAACGTGAAGGGGGACGTCCTGCTGAATTTGAACAAATTGGTGTTGAGTGTATCGGTGATAGTACAATTAGTGCTGACGGCGAAAGTATTGCCCTTTTGATCGATTCCTTGACCGAAACCGGATTGGTGAATTTCCAGCTATCTGTCGGCCATATTGGCTTCGTGAAGGAATTTTTTATAGATATATTAGGAACGGAAGAACGGGTTAATGCTTTAACAACCTTTTTATATGAAAAAAATTATGTTGGCTACCGTGAGCATGTTAAGCAATTAACACTATCCTCAATCGATAAGCAGCGTTTGCTTAATTTTCTGAAGTTAAGAGGAGGGGCAGAGGTCATTGAGGCTGCCTTAGAACTGTTGGAAAACGAAAAAGGAAAAACAGCCTTGCTTGAATTGCAGCAATTGTGGGATATTTTAACAGATTATGGTCAGGCGGGGACTCGGGTAAAATTTGACTTAACACTTGTCAGCCATATGAGCTATTATACAGGGATTTTATTTGAGGTATATGCCGATCAGGTAGGATTTCCGATTGCCAGCGGCGGACGTTATGACAGGCTGTTGAAAAAATTCGGCAAGGATACAGGGGCTACCGGATTTGCCATCCGTCTTGACCGTCTACTTGAAGCGCTGGGAGAAATCAGCGAAGCTAAAGAACCTGTTCAATGCATTTTATTCAGCAGTGAACGCCGGAAGGAAGCGATTGCCTTAGCTGCGGAAAAAAGAAAAGCAGGAATAAAGGTCGCTCTTCAGGATATTAGTGGGGTAAGCGATATTGATGCCTGCACGAAATTATATGAAGAAGTTGTCATGTTAGTTGGAAAAGCAGGGAAGGAGTCAGCGCTATGAACGAGCCGTTAACAATTGCGATGCCGAAGGGACGTATTTTTGAGGAAGCGGCTGCCTTGCTGCGGGAAGCAGGATTCAGGCTGCCGCCGGAATTCGATGATTCACGGAAATTAATTATTGATGTACCAGAAGAAAATTTCCGTTTTATTTTGGCAAAGCCGATGGATGTGCCGACCTATGTTGAACATGGAGTGGCTAACCTTGGAATTGCCGGTAAAGACGTAATGCTTGAAGAGGAACGGGATGTGTACGAGGTCCTTGATTTGAATATCAGTAAATGCCATTTAGCGGTTGCCGGTTTGCCAAATACAAAGATGAACGATGTCGCTCCGCGTATTGCGACGAAATATCCTCATGTGGCCGCGGCCTATTTTCGCGAGCAAGGAGAGCAGGTCGAAATCATTAAGCTGAATGGTTCGATTGAGCTGGCTCCGATGATTGGCTTAGCCGACCGCATCGTCGATATTGTGTCAACGGGCAGGACATTAGTAGAAAACGGATTAGTAGAATATGAGCATATTGTTGACATCACTTCACGATTAATTGTTAACCCGGTCAGCTATCGGATGAAGGATGAACGAATCAATGAAATCGTAGAAGCCATTGCCAAAGTGTTGAATAAAGAAATAGTCAAATAATCCTCTGGAGAAAATGAAAGGGTTAGGAGCAAGAACAGTGAAAATTATCCAAGTAAACGAAAACATTTCATTGAAACGATCAGTTGACAGCGGAACAGAGGAGCAGCGTGCGATTGTAAAGGATATCATTGCCGCAGTACAAAAAGACGGCGATCGGGCCCTGATGGATTACACAGAAAAATTTGATCGTGTCCGCCTTACATCACTGGCTGTAACGGAAGATGAACTGGAAGAAGCTTATAATGAAGTTGAAGAAGAAATGATCGGAATTATTAAGGAAGCGGCGCAAAATATCCGTTCCTTCCATGAGAAGCAATTAAGAAATTCATGGATAACGACAGAAAAAGACGGCACAATGCTCGGGCAAAAGATTACTCCGCTTGATTCAGTTGGAGTCTATGTACCTGGAGGCACAGCTGCGTATCCTTCCTCCGTGTTGATGAATGTCGTGCCGGCTCAGGTTGCCGGAGTGGAGAGGATTGTCATGGTATCGCCTCCGGGCAAGGACGGCAGGCTTCCAGCAGGGGTCTTAGTGGCAGCAATGGAGGCCGGGGTCAAAGAAATCTATAAAGTAGGCGGTGCCCAAGCGATTGCTGCACTCGCTTATGGAACAGAAACGATTAAAGCGGTTGATAAAATTACGGGTCCGGGAAATATCTTTGTCGCTCTTGCAAAGCGTGAAGTATTCGGTGATGTGGATATTGATATGATTGCCGGTCCAAGTGAAATTACGATTCTTGCGGATGACACGGCCAAAGCGAATGAAGTGGCTGCCGACCTGCTTTCGCAGGCAGAGCACGATGCCAGAGCCTGCAGTGTTCTAGTCACTACTTCCCGCACATTGGCTGAAGAGGTGGCGGCCAAAGTTGAAAAGCAGCTTGCAGTCCTGCCTCGTAAAGCGATTGCGGCCCCTTCCATTGCTGATTACGGTGCTATTTATGTAGCGGAGACCGTTAATGAAGCGATTGATACCGTGAATAAACTGGCACCTGAGCACCTTGAAATTGTTATGGAAAATGCGATCGAAAAGATTGGAAAGATCCGTCATGCTGGGGCAATCTTTGTCGGACGCTATAGCTCAGAGCCGGTAGGCGACTATTTCGCCGGTCCGAACCACGTTCTGCCGACAAACGGAACAGCCCGTTTCTCAAGTCCGCTGAATGTTGAAGATTTCCAAAAGAAATCAAGTATTATTATGTATAGCGAGCAAGCTTTTAACGAAAATGCGGCAAAAATTGCTGCGTTTGCCCGCCTTGAGGGGCTTGAAGCACACGCGAGAGCCATTGAAGCGAGACATCAGAAGTAATTTTTATAAAAAAGTGTAAGAGCTAGGACGGGGATGTCCCTAGTCAATCAGGCAAAAGTAAAAAGAATAGGGAGAATCAAACATGACAAGAAGTTCTTCTATTGTAAGAAATACATCAGAAACACAGATTGAACTCGAGCTGAATATTGACGGGACAGGCCAAGCTCAAATAGAAACAGGCGTCCCTTTTTTAAACCATATGCTAGATTTGTTTGCTAAGCATGGTCAGTTTGATTTAAGAATTCAGGCAAATGGAGATACACATATCGATGACCATCATACTACAGAGGACATTGCCATTTGCCTAGGGTCAGTGTTAAGAGAGGCCCTTGGCGATAAAAAGGGCATCAAACGCTATGGAAATTTCTTTATTCCGATGGATGAAACACTTGCACAGGTCGTTGTTGATTTAAGCAATCGGCCAGCATTTGTGATTCGGGGTGCTGATTTTCCAAGTCAAAAGGTAGGAACCTTTGATACAGAGCTTATTCATGAATTTCTGTGGAAGCTGGCTCTTGAAGCTAGGATGAATCTTCATGTGATTGTCCATTATGGTCAAAATACCCATCATATGATTGAGGCTATTTTTAAAGCAATGGCAAGAGCACTTGATGAGGCAACGACGATTGATCCGCGAGTTAAAGGAATTCCGTCATCAAAGGGGATGTTATAAAAATGATTGGGATTGTAGATTATGGCATGGGAAATTTATTCAGTGTCAGCAAGGCGCTTGAGAGGCTCCATATTCAATACTTCATTTCGGAAAAAGCCTCCGAGCTTCAGAGGGCAGATGCTCTCATTCTTCCCGGTGTGGGTGCTTTTAAGGACGCGATGCTTCGCTTGAATGAAACGGGTCTCGCTGATTTTATCCGTGAATTTGCTGCAGCTGAAAAGCCACTGCTCGGCATTTGCCTCGGCATGCAACTACTATTTGAAGAAAGTGAAGAGAATGGATATACAAAAGGCTTATCACTTCTGCCGGGAAAGATTGTTCGTTTTCCTGGTGAATCTGTAGATGGAATTTCTTATAAAGTGCCGCATATGGGCTGGAACCGACTGGAATGGGTAAATGGTTCCATCTTAACAGATAATTTGCAGGAAGATTATGCTTATTTTGTCCATTCCTATTATGTCAAAACAGACGATCCTTCGATTATTATTGCAAAGGCTTCTTATTATGAAGATGTACCGGCTGTTGTAGGCAGAAAGAATGTCTTTGGAATGCAGTTTCATCCTGAAAAAAGCAGCAATCTTGGTGTTGAACTGCTGCGCAATTTCACGGAGTTAGCGTAATAGGAAAGGGGACTAAGTCATGGCTTTTACCATATACCCTGCCATTGATATGAGAGGCGGAAAATGTGTACGATTAATACAAGGTGATTATAACCAGGAAACAGTTTACGGTGATTCGCCGTTTGATATGGCCAAAACCTTTAGCGAGGCGGGGGCTCAGTGGATACATATGGTTGATTTGGACGGAGCCAAGGATGGCAGACGTGTGAATGATACATTTGTGATTCAAGCGGCGAAAGAGCTGAACGTCGATGTCCAAATTGGCGGCGGTATTCGTACAGAAGCGGATATTAATCATTATTTAGAAAATGGAATTGCAAGAGTCATTATCGGCAGTATAGCCATTTCAAATCCGGAATTTGCTATTGAAATGGTGAAAAAATACAGCAGTCGCATTGCCGTTGGCATTGATGCAAAAAATGGCTATGTAGCCACGCATGGCTGGTTAAATACATCGGAGGCAAGTGCGGTGGAACTTGGAAAACGCTTTGCGGATGCCGGCGCGGAAACATTTATTTTTACCGATATTGCAACAGATGGTATGCTGACAGGTCCGAACACAGAGGCGGTCAAGCAAATGGCGCTCGAAACTGGAAAAAGCGTTATTGCTTCCGGCGGTGTCAGCTCCCTTGAGGATTTAGCTGTACTGAAGGAGCTGGAACAAGCAGGTGTATCTGGTGCAATTGTCGGAAAAGCGATTTATGAGGGGAAATTCACGGTAGCAGATGCCTTAAAAGAGGTGGGGGTTTCATGATTACAAAGAGAATCATTCCTTGTCTTGATGTGAAAGAAGGTCGTGTCGTAAAAGGCATCCAGTTTGTTCAGCTCCGCGATGCGGGCGACCCGGTTGAGCTTGCTCGTTTTTATGATGAGCAGGGTGCGGATGAGCTTGTATTCCTTGATATTTCGGCTTCACATGAGGGACGAAAAACGATGATAGAGGTTGTAAAAGCGGTGGCATCCGAGCTGGCGATTCCGTTTACTGTCGGGGGAGGAATTAATTCCCTTGATGATATGAAACGAATTTTACGGGCTGGTGCCGATAAGGTATCTTTAAATACAGCAGCAGTCAATCATCCTGAACTAATTACAGAAGGTTCCGCCTTTTTTGGTTCCCAGTGTATTGTCTTAGCCATTGATGCTAAATGGGACGAGGAGCTACACTCATGGCGTGTATATACACATGGCGGCAGAACACCTGTTGATAAAGAGGTCATCGCTTGGGCACAGGAAGCGGTTGAACGTGGTGCCGGTGAAATCCTCCTGACCAGTATGGATTGCGATGGTGAGAAAACCGGCTTTGATCTCGCACTGACAAAGGCAGTCAGTGAAGCGGTGCCGGTCCCGGTCATTGCTTCAGGCGGGGCGGGAAACGCTGAGCATTTTGCAGAAGCATTTTTAGAAGGACAGGCAGATGCCGCACTGGCAGCATCCATTTTTCATTATAAAGAAACCTCTGTTCGTGAAGTGAAATCCTACTTAAGGGAAAAAGGTGTAAATATCCGATGAACATGGATCACATAAAATTTGATGAAAAAGGACTAATCCCGGCAATCGTTCAAAATGCGGAAACGAAGGAAGTATTAACGTTAGCGTATATGAATAAAGTATCGCTGGCGAAATCTATTGAAACAAAGGAAACATGGTTTTATAGCCGTTCGCGTCAGGAACTGTGGCATAAAGGGGCAACAAGCGGAAATACGCAAAGAATTGTGGAAATGAAGCTTGACTGCGACCGGGATGCCATTGTCGTACTGGTGCTTCCTGCAGGACCGGCCTGTCATACCGGAGCGGTTAGCTGTTTTTCAGAACGCATTATGAAGGAGGAAGAAAAGTGAAACAAGAAGCAAATCTAGCAGACTATCAAATTCTCATCGATTTAGAAAAAATTATCAATCAGCGTGAACAAGAACGTTCTGAAGGTGCTTATACAACCTATCTTTTTGAAAAAGGCGTCGATAAAATTTTGAAAAAAGTAGGCGAAGAAGCATCCGAGGTTATTATTGCAGCAAAAAATCGCAGTCATGAGGAATTAAAATGGGAGACTGCGGATTTGTTATATCACCTGTTCGTTCTCCTGCGTGAACAAAGACTTCCATTCGAAGAAGTCCTCAAAGTATTACAGGAAAGACACATTGCCAAAGAAGAGAAATAAACCTTCTCTTCAAGTGCCTGACACCGCAAAAAGACATTTGTCTTTTTGCGGTGTCAGGCACTGTTTTTTTTGTTTATTTCACATAACCTTCTCCGCATGGATGAAATTGTGTTATACTAGATTAGTTAGAAACCTTTTCATATTGGAGGATAACATGAGTAAAAACTCACAGGTTACACAACCAAAAGGTCAGCTAGTATCGTTTATTCCAACGGGCGAATATTATTTTACTAAAGGGCTAAAGGCATTTCGCCACCGTGATTTTCATAAAGCAAAAAAATATTTACAACGTGCTCTTCAGCTTGAGCCGTACGAACCGATGATTGCCTGCCAGTTGGCGATTATCCATACAGAAATGGGCGAATATCAGGAATCAAACCGCCTTTTGCATATGGTGCTGGAAGAATTAGATCAAGAAATGACAGAGTGCCATTACTTTCTCGCCAATAACTATGCGCATTTAGGTTTTTTTAAGGATGCCTATCATCATGCAAAAAGCTATTTGGAAATAGCGGAGTGCGGAGAATTTGCCGAGGATGCAGAGGATCTCCTCGATGTGCTGACGCTGGAGGCGGATGGACTGGATGATGAGGAACTGTACGACCAGGATGATTTAATTACAAAGCAGGAGCAAGCGCACAGCCTGCTGGAATCCGGTCATTTCCATAAGGCAATAATCATTTTAAAAGAAGTTATTGAAGAATATCCGGAATATTGGTCAGCGCACAATAATTTGGCACTGGCATATTTCTATCTCGGCGAGTTTGAAAAGGCAGAACAGATATTAGATGCCGTAATGGAACAGAATCCGGGGAATCTCCATGCCATTTGCAATAAGCTGGTTTTTTCCCACTTACTGAAGAACTTTGAACAGGTTAATGAGATTAAGAGTATGCTCAAAAAGGTACAGCCGATATTAACAGACCACCAGTTTAAATTAGGGGCTACCTTCGCCTTGATCGGGGAATATGAACCAGCCTACACGCTGCTTCGCAAGCTCCAGAAACAAGGATACGAAGGGGATGGTCCATTCTATTACTGGCTTTCCTATGCAGCTTATTTTACGGGGAAGGAACAGCTCGCGCATAGTATGTGGGAAAAGGTGCTGGAAATGAGTCCCGAAAAGGCGGGATTTGAACCATGGAGTGAAAATCATCCGAATGCCAGCGGATACGAGGAAAATGAAGCATCCATTCTCAAAAAGCTGGAAAGCAGCCATACTGAGGAAAGGCTCTTCGCGGTATTTCTTTTGTCTCTGTCACCCAAAAAAGATGCAGATCTATTAACAAAGGAAACGGCTAATAGATTCTCCTCTTTGGAAAAACAATACGTTTCTATGATACGTTCAGGAATCCAGCCGGAAAACGTCCAGATCCCGGCTGCCCATGAAGTGGCTCTGCAGTTGTATGAGCAGCATCAGCCGATCGGCACCGCAGAAGCCGGACTATATTTAATGTGGTTTTCCGTCTTTATTTCGATGATAAAGGATAATATTCCGTTAAAAAATAAAAAGGCATATGCAGCAGCGATTGAGTACATTTGGAATAAGCTGCGTAATGAAAAAGTTTCGCAGCAGCAAGTAGCCAATCAATACGGTCTCTCCCTGTCAACATTGCAAAAATACATTAAGCTGGTTAACCATTATTTGCAATGAGCAAACAAGTGGACTTCCGATCCGTTGTTTTATAGGATAGTGATAAGAAGGAAACACTAAAAAAATCGTATCACAGGATGTTTTACAAAAGGCTACGGCTGAATTGGGAATGCGGCTGTGGTATAGGTGATCATTAAAGGAGTGGACGACGTGACGGAAGAAAAAATTTATGATGTGATAATAATAGGTGCCGGTCCGGCAGGGATGACAGCAGCTGTGTATACATCACGTGCAAATTTATCTACTTTAATGCTTGAACGGGGAATTCCGGGTGGACAAATGGCGAATACGGAGGAAGTCGAAAATTACCCTGGCTTCGAAACCATCCTTGGTCCTGAATTATCGACGAAGATGTTTGCACATGCGAAAAAATTCGGTGCAGATTATGCATATGGCGATATTAAAGAAGTCATTGACGGTAAAGAATATAAAACAGTTATTGCCGGCTCAAAAGAATATAAGACCCGCGCCATCATTATTGCAACAGGCGCTGAGTATAAGAAAATGGGCGTACAGGGAGAGAAGGAGCTGGGAGGCCGCGGTGTATCGTACTGTGCGGTATGTGATGGTGCCTTCTTTAAAGGGAAAAACCTCTTTGTTATCGGAGGCGGTGATTCTGCTGTTGAAGAGGGTGTATATTTAACCCGCTTTGCTGATAAGGTCACAATCGTTCACCGCAGAGATGAACTACGTGCCCAGAAAATTCTCCAACAACGTGCCTTTAATAATGAAAAAATTGATTTTGTTTGGAAACATACACTTAAATCAATTAATGAAAAAGACGGAAAAGTGGGCAGTGTGACGCTCGTGTCCGTTGAAACCGGAGAAGAACAAGAGTTTCCGGCAGACGGCGTATTCATTTATATCGGGATGAGCCCGTTATCCAAGCCGTTCGAAGGCCTTGGCATCACTAATGAAAACGGCTATATTGAAACGAATGAAAAGATGGAAACAAAGGTTCCGGGCATTTTTGCTGCGGGAGATATCCGTGAAAAGAATCTCCGCCAAATTGTAACTGCTTCAGGCGACGGAAGCATTGCAGCTGCAAGTGTACAGCATTATGTCGAAGAACTTTTTGAAGAGTTGGAATTGAAAGCCTGATTTGTTTAGGGATAAAATAGGATGGAGTTAGAAAATTTTTACAAAAATTCATACTGTTTTAATTTGTTTGTAACCATTACGAAATATTGATACGTTATGATGAAAGTAGAAATTGACCCCCTTTAAAGATATTTAATGGATGCACAGGCAGCAGCACAGCCTGTGCTATTTTTGCTTACCTGCAAAAAGATCTGTTTCATTGTGGCGGATTCACAAAAATAGTATAATATAGTGAATGTAAAATTGAGCACCTTGTTTACCTTTACATAAAAGGCTTGCAAATTGAAGGGGATTTCATCCCAATATTTGATTTTTGTTATAAAATAAGGTACAGCTCATTGGAAGGAAACAGGATGAATATAAATATACTATTCGCTTTTGACAGTCTAACCCGAGGTGATTTAGTTGCAGCGAGTAACAAATTGTGTGTTGTTAAAGGATAATAAAGTATTGCTGTTGCAGAAGCCACGACGTAATTGGTGGGTTGCTCCGGGAGGAAAAATGGAACCCGGTGAATCAGTTCGTGATTCCTGCATTCGGGAATTCCGCGAAGAGACCGGCATTTATCTCCGTAACCCGAATATTAAAGGGATTTTCACCTTTATCATGAAGGATGGAGATAAGATTGTATCGGAATGGATGATGTTTACGTTTTTTTCAACAGCTGCAGATGGACTCAATGTGGAAGAATCGGATGAAGGGATAATCTGTTGGCAGCCGATTGATGGGATCAGAAATCTTCCAATGGCGGAAGGCGACTATCATATTTTAGAGTATATGATTCATGGGAACGGAGTCATCTATGGGACTTTTACATATACTCCAGACTTTAAATTGCTCAGTTATCGTCTCGATCCAAGCTGATAAAGGAGGGAATAGTGATGAGTACAGGCACAGTAAATGATATTCAAATTGTAATAATTACTGGAATGTCAGGGGCAGGAAAAACTGTAGCGATTCAAAGCTTTGAAGATTTAGGTTTTTTCTGTGTTGACAACCTGCCTCCTACTCTTCTGCCAAAATTTCTGGAGCTTATGAAGGAATCCGGAAATAAAATGAACAAGGTTGCGTTAGTCATGGACTTAAGAGGAAGAGAGTTCTTTGATCATCTGTTCAAGGCGCTCGATAATTTAGCTGAAACATCATGGGTGACGCCGCAGATTCTATTTCTTGAGGCAGATGATGCCACACTTGTCAGAAGATATAAAGAAACACGCAGAAATCATCCGCTTGCCAAAAACGGACTTCCGCTCGAGGGGATTCAGCATGAAAGAGAATTGTTGGATGAACTGAAAGGAAGAGCGCAGATCACTTATAATACATCAAAAATGAAGCCTCGGGAATTAAGAGAAAAAATTTTAACTGAGTTTGCTTCAACTAAACAATCTTTATTTACAGTGAATGTCGTATCATTTGGGTTTAAGCACGGCATTCCCATTGATGCTGATTTAGTGTTTGATGTCCGCTTTTTGCCGAATCCTCATTATATCGAGCATATGCGTCCAATGACTGGAATGGATGACGAAGTATCGGGTTATGTCCTGAAATGGAATGAAACGCAAAGGTTCCTTGAAAAAGTCATCGATCTGTTGAGCTTCATGCTGCCATACTATAAACGTGAAGGAAAGGCACAGCTGGTAATTGGCATTGGCTGCACAGGCGGTCAGCACCGTTCTGTAGCACTGGCGGAGTATATCGGTCATCATTTTCAAAAAGATTATCATACGAGAATTTCACACCGGGATATTCAAAAGAGAAAGGAATCACCATCATGACGAAAAACAGACAGCCCCGAATTGTCGTCATCGGCGGCGGGACTGGATTGCCGGTATTGTTAAGAGGATTAAAGAAATATCCTGTTGATATTACGGCAATTGTCACTGTGGCAGATGATGGCGGCAGTTCCGGCAGATTGCGGGAGGAGCTGAATATTCCTCCTCCAGGCGATGTTCGTAACGTTTTAGCTGCCCTCTCAGATGTTGAGCCATTAATTGAAGAAATGTTTCAGCATCGTTTTAAAGCTGCGAATGATTTATCGGGACATTCGCTTGGAAATTTAATTTTGGCTGCTATGACCTCGATTACGGGGAATTTTATGTACGCGATTCAGGAAATGAGCAAGGTTTTAAATGTCAGAGGAAAAGTGTTACCTGCCTCTAATCAGAGCGTTGTTTTGCATGCTGTATTTGAGGACGGCTTTATGATTTCCGGTGAATCGAAGATCCCGAACTGCGGCAAAAAAATTAAAAGGGTTTTTTTAACGCCTGCCAATGTGATGCCGCTTCCAGAAACGCTTCAGGCTATTAAAGAGGCTGATTTAATTGTTATTGGACCTGGAAGTCTTTATACGAGCATTCTGCCCAACCTTCTCGTTCCAAAAATTGGTGATGAGGTGTGCCGGGCACAGGCGAAAAAGGTGTATATCTGCAATTTAATGACACAGGCAGGGGAAACCCATAATTATACAGCAAGCGACCATGTCCGAGCTATTTATGATCATATCGAACGACCGTTTATTGATACGATTCTGGTAAATAATGAAAATATTCCATTACAGGTTCAGGAAAGATACAGTAAAGAGGATGCCGAACCTGTTCATTATGATTTAGACAGCTTGTATTCATTAGGGTTGAATGTGATTTTCGGTGAGATCGTTTGCATCGAAAATGGCGTGATCCGACATGATACAAATGAAGTAGCGAAAATTTTGTATTCCCTGCTGATTAATGAAACTTTTAAACGGGAATAAGCGTAATACTATGAAAACGATGCATACCAGGTCAAGTTATAATTGCTGCTTGACGCCGGAATTTATCCCGGTAGTTGGGCGGCATTGGTTCGAGTCAGCTGTCAAGCGGGTGGCCTTCCGCTTTTTATAATGAGGGGGTGAAGTAGTGTCGTTCGCTTCAGAGACGAAAAAAGAATTAACGAATTTAGAGGTAAAAAACTGCTGCGGCAAGGCCGAGTTATCGGCACTGATCCGGATGAACGGCTCACTCTCGTTTGCAAATAAAAAACTGGCTATTGATATCCAAACTGAAAATGCCGCAATTGCTAGACGAATTTATTCACTTATTAAAAAATATTATACGGTAAGTGTTGAACTGCTGGTTCGCAAAAAGATGCGGTTAAAAAAGAATAATGTCTACATTGTTCGTTTAGTAGAAAATGCCCGTCAAATTCTCTCTGATTTGAAAATCATTGGTGAGGGCTTTGAATTTGTCCACGACATTTCTTCGGAATTGATTAAGAAAAAATGTTGTAAGCGTTCTTATTTGCGCGGTGCTTTTCTCGCTGGAGGATCTGTTAATAATCCAGAAACGTCTTCCTATCATCTGGAAATTTCTTCACTCTATAAAGAGCATAATGATGCTTTGTGCGAGCTGATGAATTCATTTGATTTAAATAGTAAAACACTGGAACGAAAGAAAGGCTTTATCACCTATTTGAAGGAAGCAGAAAAAATAACGGACTTTTTGATTATTATTGGCGCCAATATTGCTCTGTTGAAGTTTGAGGACGTCCGGATTGTCCGCGATATGAGAAATTCTGTTAATCGGCTGGTCAATTGTGAAACTGCAAACTTAAATAAAACGATAGGGGCGGCCATCCGACAAGTGGAAAATATCAAGTATATTGAAGAAACAGTCGGTCTCGGAATCCTTCCTGAAAAGCTGCGGGAAATCGCTGAACTGCGTGTAGCTTATCAGGATGTGACCTTAAAGGAATTAGGCGAAATGGTATCAGTAGGAAATATCAGCAAGTCGGGAATCAATCACCGGCTACGAAAAATAGATGAAATC